>JAPPNY010000137.1 GCA_028818385.1 Spirochaetaceae bacterium | reverse complement strand
GCCTCTATCCTCTCAGTAATCCGGCTATCTCGGTGGTTTTGCAAAAGGCTCCTTCGATAACGCGATATCCTGCTTCTCCCCGGAGGCGAAAAAGCTTAGTAGACGACGCTCCTTGGGACCTGCGCCAGGATCAGTCAAGTGGAACCTCCCGTCTCATCCTCGCAACAGAAACAAAATGAGTCCAGCGCTGCCCGTCATCGACCCGATGATCTGCTGCGCCTCGCCGCCGAGCGCGTCAGCCCGATGGCGCACGCCGGCTGATTGTCGGGCAGAGATTGCCCCACACGCACCGCCGCCCGATCCTGTCGGCCAGCTCATGGGAGCAGTCCAGCCGTCCAGCCTGCGAATCTGGCCATCCGGCCTGAATCGATCGTGCGCTGAGCAGATCGGCACGCGAGGATCGCCGTCACGGCATTATCTGCGGCGGGGTCGTATCCCAACGCCTCCGTGGATGAGGCACCACGCCGACGGACGCAGACACCAACGAGCCCGGCCACGTGGATGTTGCGCAAACCGTCGATAGTGCCCAGCACTCTGCCGTCGTCGGACGATACCACGCATCATCTGCCGGACGACCCGCACTCAGCGAAATCCGCGGTGATCATGCCTAGCGATGCGGGCAGTTGCTCGTCGTGGATCTCCTCGCGCAACCCCCCTAACTGCAAAGCCGACGGCCCAACCTCCGGACTATGCCTAGCCACAGATCTAAGAGGCCAGACTGCGTTGAATCATCGGTTACTAAATATGCTCACCAGCAAGCTCGCCATATCCCGCCTGGCCCCCGCCCGACTGCTGTGTCTCGATCCACCTCCTCTCCACTGTAACGATCGACGACGAACGTCTCCCTATCTCAGAAACGCCCAATACACTACTTATCTTCTGAGCAGCTCTGTCTATCTATGAGGTAGTGCGCGTACGCAAGCCCCTCTTCGAGGTCCTCGGCCACTCGAAATCCGGTAAAGCTCGTTCGAAGATCCTCCCGGCTCCTGCCGCGCATCGCAAAGCGGAGATACCGTACATCCTCGTCCGCCCACGATCCTCCTCTCACCACCCGCATCTTCTCTTCGCAACGGCCGTTCGCGTACGACGCCGATGCAACATCGCTCCAACAATCTTCTACCCACTCCCACACGTTGCCATGCACGTCGAATAACCCGAACTCGTTCGCATGGAAGGTACCAACTGGCTTCGGATTCGGAACCAAATCCTCCCTCGCCGAATCAGCCGCGGAAGACTGCCTACCGCAGTTGAAGTGAGCAGCGCTCGTAGTAATCGTATCGCCCGAAGAAAACGCTCCATCGCTACCGGCACGAGCCACGTATTCCCATTCGTACTCATTTAGAAGCCGGTACGGTCCTCCACCCTCTGTGCCGCTTCCGTCACTTGCCACCGTATCGTTCAACCACTTCGTGTACCCTTTCGCATCCAACCAGCTTATACACACCGCCGGCTGCGTCTTCGTAGTCTCGATTCCCAGGTTCTTCCAGTCGGTCCCCGGCCCCTCAAACCATGTATGCTCGTCGCTCGCGCAACCTCTGTACTCACCCGAAGGAGTTTCTTGCATGCCTGCTTCGCGTACCACATACCTCCAGCACACCCCGACATCACTACCCTCCGCATCTCCGCTTTCATCTAACCTTTCGTCCCAATACTCACGGTACTCGCCCACCGTAACTTCGTACATACCCACCGCCAGCACAGTACCGCTCTTCGGCACGCTCACGTTCTCCTGGAGACGCTCATTAGCAGACCGACCCTCCTCGTCACCGGGAGACCCCATTGCATATTTTCCACTAGGAACAACAACCATTCGTGGACAATTATCGCATGCACGATAGGTGGCTCCTGCCTTCGAAAGGCATTCCCATGCGTCCGCGTTCCGGACCTTCGTCAGCGCCTCGCTCCCCTGACTCAGCATCGTCTCAAACTGCGTAGACAACGTTTCGGAAAGTCTCTTCTCCCTAGCTATCTCGACCAGTTTCTCCAATATCTCTACATAAGCGCTCAGTTCCCCTATAGTGTCAACGACGCTCTCACGTCTCGCCTCCCACTCCCGCATCGCCCCCACCACCGCATCCTCGATCTCCACTGGTGGTGCGTCCTTTACCCTTACGCCATCGACCACAAGCCTATTTCCCAGCGCCCGACCTTCGATCAGAACTGATGTAGCACCGTGCTCCAGCATTGACACCAGCGGAATATCGGCCGTCATACGCCACCCCGATCGCGAAGCTCTCGCCGGGATGTTGATGGTATCCGGCACACCGTGCTGCTCCTCATTGAACTCCAAGCCGATCTCGTTCCCATTCGACACTATCTTCTTGATCAGCACAATCTCCGTCAATTCGTCAAGCGTCGTGTCCCCGTTGATCCACGCCGATATGTGAAGGCTCAGGAGATTATCGAGATCCTCAAGCGTTTCAACGTTCACCCCCTCGTTCGAGCGGATCTCCGCGCCGAGCACTATCTCACTCGGCGCGGGATCATCGTCTTCCACCACCAATAACACTTCCGTCCCCGAATAGCGGGCCGGCTCAAGCACGAGCACGCTAAGGGTCGTGGGACCTTCGTGTACGGAATCGTCATCGCCCTGAAAGGTCAACTGCGTGCTAGCATTGGTCGAGTCCTTACGGAGATCGATCGCAATCTCGCCTCCGGAATAGTACTCCGACTGCGGCACGTGCAGCACCAAACGGCTGTCGGAGGTCGCTGGTGCCCGAAGTGTGAGAGCTCGTCGCCGGTCTGCGCTCCGACGATATTCGCCCCAAGCGCCATCAGCCTCCTCGCGTTCGCTCCGATTCCGGTGCCGGTCAGATCGATGTACCGTAACGCGGCCGCCAATGCATCCGTATACCGGTGCTCAATGGTGGACAGGTACATCCTGCGCCATAGACGACGACGTTCTCGCTCTGTCCCCACGTCGTGAAAGTAATTCTCGACCAGCTCAATCGTATCAACCGCGAGGCTTATCACATCGGCTATCGCCATCGGCTCGGGTTTCTCGTTCGACGGCGAAAGCACCGCCCGTCGCATTTCGTTCTCCATGCGGACGAATTGGCCAAAAACGCTCTCAACCAGCTCAAAAAACGCTGCGCTCTCTTCGAGATAGAGATGTGCTGAAGCGTCGGCATCACGCCGACACGGACTCTCGGCGAACAGTATGTCCATGAAGACTGGCTGAGTTGCCCGTTCGGCCCTGTGCGTCCGTATCGATGACAGCGAGAAGCCACCGATCACTATGTCGTTCCAAGGCGTGTCGGAATAGGTGCGGTAATGGAGCCATTCTCTTGCCAACAGGGCGATCAGGTGGACTTCGTCGCAGATGCCGCGCTTCCTCGTCGTCGGGACCCCGTTGCCACTTGGCCAAAGAGAGAAGGCATGCGAAGGAATCGATCCGCTTACTATCGACTCAAAAAGAGCGAATTGTGAAACGAGAGCCTCGGATGAGAACGCCGGCATTTGCATTAGTCGGGTTGGCAGTTGTTGCAGGTCATCTGCGGCTGCGGCGCGAAATGCAGGAAGCAGGGACTGGAAGTCGCGTGCGAGGTCGTGTTGTTCGAAGACAGCTCTCATGGCTTGAACGAGGTACGCAGCATCGTGTTTCGCGAGCTCTTTGATCGTCTTACCTAAAGAGCTTGTAATGACTTCCTCAACGGCGCGGTCGATGAGGAAGTCGGTCAGAATCACTTCGAACAAGGCGTGCTCTGTCGGCGTAACGGGTTCAACATTGACGTGATCTGTCGGTGGCGCGCCTCGGGGCTCACGGGAGTAGGAAAGTGACTGGCCATATTGCGGGACTATTTCTCGTTCTCGATGTGATTTCACGTATTCAGAAAGTTTCGGGACGCTATTATATGAGTAAGGACGAGGGAGATAGGCGCGTTTTTCAGGAAAGTCTTCCGGTGCTACAGTAGTGTGATCTTGTACCAAATCAGTTAGCCACTCGTGGAGCACGCCATGGAATAGATCCTTCGGGTGGTTGTTGTCGACATGGTGCTGGCTGACAATCCTCTGGATTCGATTCACGCTCGGTCGGTGTTCCGGGTTCGCGTGTCGCGCCACCAGGTCCACAATGTCGGCTATCGGAGGGGATTCGCGTTCGAGAAGCTTGCGAAACGGCGTCGGCGAGGAGCTGGAGGACGCGGAAAAGGATTCCAGAAATACGTTAATGTCGTGCAGATGTAGGTGTTTGGCAGCGCGGTAGAACGCACTATCAGCCAATTCAGGATACACGTGGAGCGGGACTGTCAAGAACAACGACAGGAGAACGAGGTGAACAGCGGTCCGAGTCGACGAGGATCTGAGTGGCTTGTCTTCGCTGTAAGGCATTTTCAGCAACCTGTCACCGATGGTAGAGCATTGGCGCTGAGACTAATATGCATAGAGAGCTTCTGTCAAGGCGGTGCATTGCCTCAGGAAGATCCGGCCCTGGGAAGCAAGCCTCACCTATGAATCTATCGCGACGAGGGCACCCCACCGTGATCACCAACCCGGCGCGGGAGTTTGACCCGGTAATTGGCGCTGGCTTTTTCAAGTTCGGCAACATCTCGTCCCCGCTCGCTAATCGCACCTTGCGCGTCTGCATCATTCCGTCCATGTCGGCCATGGCACCCCCGGTTTGTGCGTTGAGCGCCTTGAGTTCGAACGAGCTACCGGTCACCGAAGCGGAAGGTCTCTTCGGCCTGCCGGGCCGTCACCAGGGCCGTGCGGTGGGCTGGAAGAAGGTGATGTCCTTGGCCCTGATGCGGACGCCTTGAATCCGTCGTCGGTGACCGGACAAGCCTCCGACGATGTGCGCCAGCAGATTGGGGTGGGGCGCGGTGTCGCGGTCGCCCGCGGGCGTGATCGAGCCATGGGTGTGGCCGTCATGACTCCGAACGCGATCGCGCCGGAGAAGGGGTTGCCGATGCCAAGTGACGATGGTCGTCTGAGGGGCTCGACGGGCCTCAGCCTCGCTTAGCCGGCTGCTTACGTGGCACGATCGCAAGTCAGGAGATGCAGACTCGGTGAGCACGCGGATTAACTCATCAACCCCGAGCTCGGACGGTCCGGGGGCCGGCAGGGCACCGGTGCTCGACGTCTTTGCGCTCCGCGACAGCGTGGTCGAGGAGTACCGGCGCTTCGCCACCTCGTTCACTACGATTCACGCTGAGGACATCCGCGAGCAGGTTGAGGCGATCTACGCGGAGAATCGCTACTGGCCCGAGCCACTGATTCAGATCAACCCCAGCTACAAGCGCTCGACGGACGTCGGCACGCTGGCTGCAGACGGCGTCCTGCATCCCGGTTGTGCGGACATCTTCCGCGCGGACGGTCAGCCGCTGATCCTCTACAAGCACCAGGAGCAGGCGATCGCGCTCTCCGCCGAGGGCGAGAGCTTCGTGGTGACGACCGGGACGGGATCCGGGAAGTCGCTCTGCTTCTTCATTCCCATCGTCAGCCACGTGCTGGCCACGCGGCAGACGACCCGGCGGCGCACGCACGCCATCGTCGTGTACCCGATGAACGCGCTGGCGAACTCGCAGATGGAGGAACTGAGCAAGTTCATCGACCAGGTGCCCGGAGAACGGCCGATCACGTTCGCGCGCTACACGGGCCAGGAGGACCGGGACGAGCGAAAGCGGGTTGCGGACGAGCCCCCGGACATTCTCCTGACCAACTTCATGATGCTGGAACTCCTGATGACGCGGCAGGACGATCTCGACCGCCGGGTCATCGGCAACTGCGCGGGCCTTCGCTTCCTGGTCCTGGACGAGTTGCACACGTACCGCGGCCGCCAGGGCGCGGACGTGGCGCTGCTGGTGCGACGGGTCCGTGAGCGCCTCCAGCCGGAGAAGCTCCTGTGCATCGGCACCTCGGCCACGATGGCGAGCGAAGGATCGCTGGAGGACAAGAGCCGGGTGGTCGCGGGCGTGGCCGCGAAGCTGTTCGGAGTCCCGGTCGCCGACAGCAACGTCATCGCCGAGACGCTGGAACGCACCACGGTTTCGACCGCGACGGCCGACTCGGTACGGCCCGACCTCGGCGCGGCCATCGATGCCGGCGTCGCGGCTGATCTCTCCGACGCGGCGCTACGGGCGCACCCGCTCGCGGTGTGGGTGGAGACGCGGCTCGGCATCTCGTTCTCGGAGGTCGATCAGCGCTGGGTCCGGGCGAAGCCGATGACGGTGACCGATGCCGTGGACCGGCTGGCGGCGGAGTCGGGTCGACCCGAAGCCGCCTGCGGCAGGGCGCTGCGCGATCTTCTGCTCGTGTCGAGCATCCCCGAGCAGGCACGCACCGCGAACCCCGAATCAAGCGAGGACAGCTTCTACTCGTTCAAGCTCCACCAGTTCATCTCGGGCGCCGGCCACGCTTACGGGACGATCGAACCGCCCGGCACACGCACGGTGACGGTGGATGGCCAGCAGTTTCTTCCCGGCCACCCTGGCAAGCGTCTCTACGCCGTGCACTTCTGTCGTGAGTGCGGGCACGAGTATCACCCGGTGCGGCTCGCGGAGCAGGAGGGCGAGGAGGTGTTCCTCGCGCGTGACATCGACGACGCCCCGCCGACCCGGCAGGACGAGGCCGACGAGGCGCAGCCCGAGGACGAGATATTCGGCTTCCTGACGCTGCACCCGCCTGGCGATCCCGACTTCACGTTCGCCGACCGCGACGATGACTACCCTGAGACTTGGCTGGAGTTCGACGCCGGAGGCAACCCGCGGCTCAAGAGGTACTACCGCGACGCGCGCGCGCGGCGCGTCCAGGTCGCGCCCGACGGGCACGTCGGCACGGGAACGGCGGCGTGGTTCCTGCCCGGCAAATTCCGACTCTGCCTGCGCTGCGGAAACACGCAGGGCGGTGCGGCGCGCGATCGCACGCGCCTGGCCTCGCTGTCGGCGGAGGGGCGCAGCTCGGCGACCACCGTACTCGTCGCCAGCACGCTGCGCTGGATGCACGGCGTCGAGTCGGGGATGCACCGCTACACGCGAAAGATCCTCGGCTTCACCGACAACCGCCAGGACGCCGCCCTGCAGGCCGGGCACTTCAACGACTTCCTGTTCGTGAGCCTCGTGCGCGCGGGGTTCCTCGGGGCGCTGCACGACGCCGGCTCGAACGGGCTCCGCAGCGACGCGCTGGGCGCCGCCGTGCAGCGCACGCTGGGCTTCGACCGGTCGGACGCGCAGATCCGCGCCGAGTGGCTGCTGGAGCCTGCGCTGCGCGGCTTCAACTTGCAGGAGGCCGAGGGCACGCTCCGGCAGGTGCTCGCCTATCGCGTCTGGTTCGATCAGCGGCGCGGCTGGCGCTACACCAACCCGAACCTGGAGCAACTCGACATGGTCCGGGTGGAGTACCTCGGCCTTGACGACCTGGCCGCGGACGACGAGCTGTTCACCGACTCGGACCCTCTGCTGCAACAGGCCGGCCGCGCGGTCCGCACAGAGGTCTATCGCGAGCTGCTCGACCACATGCGGAAGTGGATGGCGATCCGCAGCCAGGTGCTCGACGCCGCCGTCATCGAGCAGTTGGTGGCGAAGTCGCACAGTCGTATCCAGTCGCCGTGGGGCCTGCGAGATGACGAGAATCCGCGAGGCGCGCGTTGGCTGATGGTGGTCGCGCCCACGCGCCGGGCCAGCACGCTCCGCGACACGGATCTGATCGTGCGCGGCGGATCCCGAAGCGGTCTCGGACGGACGCTGCGCTCGACCACGCTCTGGGGCGACGCATCCATCCGCGACCTGAAGTCGAAGGAGTTCGACCGGCTCGTCGAGGATCTTCTCCGTGCAGCCGCGACGCACGGCTTGGTGTCGGAGGAAGGCACGCCGTTCGATCAGCCAGGCTGGCGCCTCAATGACGCCTGCGTCCTGTTCCGATTGGACGACGTGTCGGCGGACGGCGGTGACTCCCATCGCAACGCCTTCTTCCGCGACCTGTACGCCAATCTCGCGACGATGCTGCGCGTCCCGATGCATCCGCTGTTCGGGTTCGAAGCGCGGGAGCACACCGCCCAGGTGGATCCCGACAATCGGGAGATCCGGGAGCAGCGCTTCCGCTTCGGCAAGCGCGAGCGCGATGAGCTTGCCGCGGACGAACAGCGGCTCCGCGAGGCCGGCGAGGCCAATCGGTTCCTGCCGGTGCTGTTCTGCTCGCCGACGATGGAGCTCGGCGTCGACATCGCGGCGCTCAACGCCGTCCACCTGCGCAACGTGCCTCCGACGCCGGCCAACTACGCCCAGCGCGGCGGCCGCGCGGGCCGGAGCGGACAAGCCGCGCTGGTGATCACGTACGCTTCTTCGCAGAGCCCGCACGACCAGCACTTCTTCCACGACCCCAAGGAGATGGTCCACGGCGAGGTGCGCGCCCCGGTGCTGGAGCTCGCCAACCGGGACTTGCTCGACAGCCATTTGCAGGCGGTCTGGCTCTCATGCGTCGACCAGCCGCTCGACCCTTGCATCGCGGAGCTGCTCACCCTCGAAGACGCCAGCCGGCCCCTCGACCCGGACCTCCAGGCCGCACTGCTGGAGAGCCGCGTCGCCGACCGCGCGGGCGAACGGATTCGGCGCGTCCTCGACCTGGTCGCAAGCGATCTCACGCCTGAGACCGCACCTTGGTACCCAGGCCGGGACGCCTACGCGGACGCCGTCGTGGCGTCCGCCGCCGAGCGCTTCGACGGCGCGTTCCACCGCTGGCGGGACCTCTTTGCCGCGGCCGAGGAGCAGCGCGACGCCGCGCGCCGGACCATGGACGACTACTCCACCCCCTACCGGGAGAAGCGGGCGGCGCAGACCCGGCACGCGCAGGCAGTGGACCAGCTCAACCTGCTGCAGCGTGGGACCAGCGCGCTGTCCAGCGACTTCTACACCTACCGCTACCTCGCCACCGAGGGTTTCCTGCCCGGGTACAACTTCCCCCGGCTGCCGCTGCTCGCCTACGTCCCGGCGGGCCGGGATGGTAGCGGGCGGCAGACCTACCTGCAGCGGCCGCGCTTCCTCGCGCTCGCCGAGTTCGGCCCGCGCAGCCTCGTCTACCACGAGGGACGCGCCCACCGGGTGGTGCGCGCGCTCCTGTCGCTCGGTCACCGGGATTCCGCCACACCGGACGCGCAACTGCCCACCATGGCGGTGCGCGTCTGCGAGAACTGCGGGGCGGGACACTTCGGCGACGATCGGTCGACGTGCCACTCCTGCGGAGCCTCGCTCGGCAGCGCCGAGGTGGTCGGCAACACGTACCGGATCGAGAATGTCGCCACCCAGCCGGCCGAGCAGATCACCGCGAACGACGAGGAGCGCCAGCGCCAGGGCTTCGACCTGCAGACGACGTTCGAGTGGGCGATCCGCGACCAGGAAATCGACGTACGGCGCGCGACGGCCCGCGACGAGGAGGGTGAGATCGTGCTCCTGGCGTACGGCGCCGGGGCGACGATCACGCGCCTCAACAAGGGGCTGCGCCGGCGAGCCGACAAGAAGGTGCTCGGCTTCCGCATCGATCCGGTGTCCGGGTACTGGGCCAAGAACGAGGACGACGCGGACGAGAATCCACTCGATCCTACCGCCTCGCCGCGGCAGTGGATCGTCCCCAGCGTTCAGGACCGCAGGAACGCGCTCCTGTTTCAGCCCGCCGGAGACGACCTTTCGGAAGTCACCATGGCCACCGTGCAGCACGCGATCCTGCGCGGCATCGAGGCGATGTTCCAACTGGAGGAAGGGGAGATGCTCGCCGAACCGATGCTCACGCGCGAGGTCCGCAACGGCTTCCTGCTCTACGAGGCCACCGAAGGCGGCGCCGGCGTGCTCACGCGGCTGGTGAGCCAGCAGAACAGCCTCGCCGAGGTGGCGCGCACGGCGCTGCAGATCATGCATCTCGCGGCCGGCGAGGATGCCGTGCCGGAGTCCGTGGCGGGCCTATCCGACGACGGGACGGCGTGTGTGGCCGCCTGCTACCGGTGCCTGATGTCGTACTACAACCAGCCCGACCACGAGATTCTGGACCGCCGCGACGAGGACGCTCGCTCGCTGCTGCTGCGCCTGGCGCGCGCCCGCACGGTGGTACGCGCGGACCAGCCGTCGGAGACGCCGCAGCCCGTCGACGGCGAAGACGCGAGCGAAGGCCGTTGGTTGGCCGAAGCGTTGCGGCGCGGGATTCCGGCGCCGGATCCGGAGCCGCTGGCGGCCGAGGACCACTCCGTGCGCTGCGTCTGGCGCAAGCACTACGTTGCGGCGATCATCGACGACGCCGGCGGTCCCGCCCTGCAGGCGCTGGATGACCTTGGTTTCGAGGTCGTTCGATTCGACGATCCGACGAGTTGGAGCGCTGCCTTCAAGCGGCTGGCTGCCGCCTTGGGGCAGGCGCCGTGAGCGCCCCCTTCTACGCGCCCGGCAGCCTGGTGAGCGCGCGCGGACGGGAGTGGGTGGTGCTCACCGGAAGCTCGGAGGAGACCTTGCAGGTCCGTCCGGTGACCGGAACGGATGAGGACCGAACGCTGATCCACCTGCCGCTGGAGGCGGAGCCGGTGCGCGAGGCGCGGTTTCCGTTGCCGAGCGCGCAGCAGGTCGGCGGGCACGACTCGGCCCTGCTGCTGCGCGACGCATTGCTGCTCTCGCTGCGGCGCGGCGCCGGACCGTTTCGGAGCTTCGGACAGATCTCGGTCGAGCCGCGCGCCTACCAGCTCGTGCCCCTGCTCATGGCGCTCAAGCTCGATCCGGTGCGCCTGCTTATCGCCGACGACGTCGGGGTTGGCAAGACGATCGAAGCCCTGCTGATCGCCCGCGAGCTGCTCGACCGCGGCGACATCGAGCGCACCGTGGTCCTGTGCCCTCCGCACCTCGTGGACCAGTGGGTCACCGAGCTGGAGGTTCGCTTCCACCTTCGCGCCGCGGCCGTCACCGCCCGGAGCACGCGCCGCCTGGAGCGGGGCATTCCGCCGGGCGCCAGCATCTTCTCCGAGTTCCCGCACACGGTCGTCAGCCTCGACTACGTGAAGACCCGCGAGCGGCGCGACCACTTCCTGCAGGCGTGTCCCGACTTCGTGATCGTCGACGAAGCGCACACCTGCGCCGCCGCCGGCCAGCGCCGGCACCAGCGGCGCGAACTGCTGCAGGGTCTGGCCAGCAGCGCGTCGCGGCACCTCGTCCTGCTCACGGCGACTCCGCACAGCGGCGACGACGCCGCGTTCTACCGGCTGCTCGGCCTGCTGGAACCGGACTTCGAGCGCCTGGCGGACGCCACGGGTACGGGTCGGGAACGGCTCCGCACCCGTCTGGCGCGGCACTTCGTGCAACGGCGGCGGCCCGACATCGCCGAGTGGCACGACGGCGACATCTTCCCGCGACGCGAAACGAGGGAACTCACCTACCAGCTCACCGGGTCCTGGGAGGCATTCTTCGACGCCGTCCTCGACTACTGCGCCGAGGTCGTGGAGACGGGCGCCGGGAACGAAACGCGGCAGCGCCTCAACTTCTGGAGCACGTTGGCGCTGCTGCGCTGCACCGGGTCGAGCCCGGTCGCGGCCGTGCTGGCCCTGCGCACCCGCGCCGGAGAGGACCTGGGCGACGAGACCCGCGAGGATCTTCTCGACCGCATCTTCGACGGTGAGGACGACGCGCTGGTCGCGGACGACGTCGAGCCCCCGGTCGGCGGCGACAGCCCGGCTCTGGCGCGGTTGATAGCGCAGGCGGAGAGCCTCGCGGGCCAGAGCGGTGACCCGAAACTCAGGACCGCCTCGCTGCACGTCGCGGAGCTGGTCGCGGAAGGGTTCAACGTGGTGGTGTTCTGCCGCTTCATCGCGACCGCCCACTACGTGGCCCGCCACCTGCGCGAGATCCTGAAGGGCGTTGCCGTCAGCGCCGTGACCGGCGAGATGCCGCCCGAGGATCGCGAGGCGTGCGTGGCGCTGATCGGCGCCACCGAATGCGCCCGCGTCCTGGTCACCACCGACTGCCTGTCGGAGGGGGTCAACCTGCAGGATTCCTTCGACGCCGTCGTGCACTACGACCTGTCGTGGAACCCCACGCGCCACGAGCAGCGCGAGGGCCGGGTGGATCGCTTCGGCCAGCCGAGCAGAACGGTGCGCGCCACGCTGCTCTACGGCGACAACCCGATAGACGGCGCGGTGCTCCAGGTCATCCTGCGCAAGGCCGCCCGCATTCGGGAGGAGCTTGGCGTGCCCGTGCCGGTGCCGGACGAAGGCCACTCGCTCACCCAGGCGCTGCTCAAGGCGGTGCTCCTGCGGCAGCGCGGGCGGTCCACCGCGGCCGAAGCGCGACAGCTCGAACTGTTCGAGAGGCAATGGGAGGACACGACAGCGAAGGCCAGGAGGAACCGAACCGTGTTCGCCCAGCGGCGCATCAGGCCTGACGAGGTGCTGCCGGAGTGGCGCAAGAGTCTGGCCGCGGTGGGCAGCCGCGACGACGTGCAGCGCTTTGCCGGCCGTGCGCTCGCCCGGCTCGGCTCCGGGCTCGAACCGCAGGGCCGCGCATTCAAGGTCCCGACGGCGCCGTTGCCGGAGGAGGTCCGCGAGCGTCTGGAGGCCGAGGCGATCGCGGGTACGGTGGCGGTGGACTTCGCCTATCCGTCGGCGCCGGGATGCCGCCCGGTCCAGCGCAGCCATCCGCTGGTCGCGGTGCTCGCCGAGACCCTGCTCGCGCGCACCCTCTCCGTCGACGACGGTGTCCTGGCCGACGACCCCTCGGTGCTCGGCCGGGTCGGCTGCTGGATCTCCGCGGGAGTACAAGCCCGCTCCACGGTCGTGCTCCTGCGGCTGCGCCACCAGCTCCTGACGCGTGCACAGCACCGGGAGACGACGCTGATGGTCGAGGAGGCGGCCGCGTTGGCCTGGAGCGGCACCGGAGTCGCAGACCCGTTCATCAAGCCCGATGCCCTGTCGCTGCTCGCCGATGCCCCGGCCGGCGATCCCCCACGCCACGTGCGAGAACGGGAGGTCGCACGTGCGCTTGCTCTTCTCCGGGAGCGCGCGCCAAGCCTGGAGGGCTTCGCGGCGGCGCGCGCCCGTGCCTTGCTCGACGACCATCTGCGGGTGCGCGAAGCCAGCCGGGCGACCGGGAGCACTTCCGTGCAGGCGCTCCCGCGTCCCGACGTGATCGGCGTGTACGTGCTCCTGCCGCGAGTGGACTGACCGTGCCCCAGTCCCAACCGGTCGGCCAGCGAGGGAGACCGGCATATCGATTCTCATCGTCGTCTTGGTCGCGGAGTGACCGTGCGGGCGGGGCTCGGCTGGCGTTCGATGCCCTGACGATCGAGGGCGGTATCATCGGCGCCGACTGGCTCGGCAAGGTGGCTCAGCTCCGGGCCGCGACCCAGGAGCCGGACGACTACCGCATCCCGAGGGGCCTCGAAATCCGCGACGAGATCGCGCGCGGCTGGCGCATCGCCCAGGCGTGCTTCCAGGACCTGGAAACGGGTCGCGCCTCGGAAGGCGACGCGCGCGCGCTTGCGGAGCGCTTCGTGGAGGAGCTGCTCCGCGACGCGTTCGGGTTCGCGTCCCTCGCGCCAACGGCGCCACGGACCATCGGCGACCGGGTGTATCCGGTTCGCTTCTTCGCCCTCGGTGACCGTGTGCCCGTCGTGGTGGCCCCGGTGGAAGGGGGCCTGGACGCCCCCCTGCGCTTGTTGGGAGACGACGACCGCCGCCGAACCGCGTTCGGGCTCCTGCAGGAAGTGCTGAACGCCTCCGACGCGGCACTCTGGGGCCTCGCGTCGGACGGCCTCACGCTGAGGATCGCGCGTGACAACGAGAGTCTGACGCGGCCGGCGTGGATCGAGGCGGACCTGAACAGGATCTTCACGGAGGACCTGTACCCCGACTTCGCCGCGCTCTGGCTCCTCGCCCACGAATCGCGCTTCGGCCGCGCCGACGCCCCGGCCGCGACCTGCCCGCTGGAGGTGTGGCGGGAGGAGGCACGGCACGAGGGGACGCGGGCACGCGACAAGCTCAGCGCCGGCTTTCAGCAGGCGCTCGAGGTGCTCGGACAGGGGTTCCTCTCGCACGCCGCGAACGCCGACCTTCGTTCCGCGCTCCACGCGGGCGAGCTGACTACCGATCGCTACTTCGGGCAGCTCCTGCGGCTGGTCTATCGGCTCATCTTTCTGCTCACGGTCGAAGAACGCGACCTGCTGCACCCGAAGGACGCGTCCGCATCGGCCCGCCAGCTCTACGCCGATGGCTACGCCCTTCGGCGCCTGCGCGATCGCGCCGTCCGCCGGAGCGCCCACGATCGGCACGGGGATCTGTGGGAGGCGGTCAAGATCGTCTTCCGCGGGCTTGCCGCCGGCGAGCCACGTCTCGGGCTGCCGGCCCTCGCCGGCCTGTTCGCACCCGAGCAGTGCCCGGAGCTGGATACGGCAAAGATCGACAACCGCGCGTTCCTCGGCGCCCTGTTCCACTTGGCGTGGCTGCGTGAGCCCTCGGGACTGGTGCGCGTCAACTGGCGCGACATGGGTCCGGACGAACTCGGCTACGTCTACGAGGGTCTGCTGGAGCTGGTCCCGCAGATCACCCGGGCCGGACGTTCGTTCTCCTTTGCGGGCGCCGACGAGAGCCGGGGCCACGCACGGAAGACGACCGGCAGCTACTACACGCCGGACGAGCTCGTACAGCTTCTGTTGACGAGCGCCCTCGATCCGGTGGTCAAGCGCACAGTCGACGCCCACCCCGAACGTCCGGCCGACGCGCTCCTGGAGCTGGCGATCGTCGACCCCGCCTGTGGTTCGGGACACTTCCTGCTGGCGGCGGCGCGGCGGCTCGCCGATCACGTCGCGCGCATCCGGTCCGCAGGCACGCCCACCCCGGACGACTACCAGCGTGCGCTTCGCGATGTGGTCCGGCGTTGCATCTACGGCGTCGACATGAACCCGCTGGCCGTCGAGCTGTGCAAGGTGGGCCTGTGGATGGAGTCGATCGATCCGGGCCTGCCGCTCACCTTTCTGGAGAGCCACGTCCGTTGCGGCAACTCTGTGCTCGGCACGACCCGCGCGCTGATGAGCGACAAGGTGCCGGACGCCGCGTGGGTGGCTATCGAGGGAGACAACAAGAAGGTCACCAGATCGCTCAAGCGGCGCAACAAAGAAGAGATTGACGGTCAGCGGACGCTGTTGTTTGAATCCCGGAACGAGACGGACACATTGCGCGCTGCGATGCGAGCCGTCGAGCAGGCCCCGGACACGGATGCCTCCGCCCTGGAGGAAAAGCAGCGGAGATGGAAGGCGCTCCTGGCTTCGCAGGCGTACGAGCACGAGAAGCTGGTGGCCGACGCATGGTGCGCCGCCTTCCTCTGGCCCAAGAGCGAGCCCGGCGCGGTCGTCGAAACGGTGCCCACGACCGCCGCATGGCGCGCGCTCCGCGATGGGCAGACGGCGCCATCTCCGGTGCTCGTCGAAACCACGCGGCAAATCTCCAAGAAGTACCGCCTGTTCCACTGGGAGTTGGCGTTTCCGGACGTCTTCGCCCGAGGTGGCTTCGACGTCGTGCTCGGCAACCCGCCGTGGGAGCGCGTCAAGCTCCAGGAGCAGGAGTTCTTCGCCAGCCGCGAGTCCTCGATCGCGAACGCGCGGAACGCCGCCGAGCGCAAGAAACTCATCGCCGCACTGCCGGCGACGAACCCGGTTCTCTGGAACCAGTGGACCGATGCCACGCGTGTCGCACAGGGGCAGAGCCACTACGTACGCCAATCCGCCCGTTACCCGCTTTGCGGAAAGGGCGACGTGAACACCTACGCGCTGTTCGCCGAGCACAATCGGAGCGTGCTTGGTCCGCGCGGCCGTGCCGGATTCATCGTGCCGAGCGGCATCGCGACGGACGACACGACCAAGGACTACTTCCAGGCGATCATGCAGTCGCGCTCTCTCGTGTCGATGTGGGAGTTCGAGAACGAGGGCTTCTTCACGGCTGGTAAGGGCCATATGCTGCGGTTCGCGCTGACCACGCTCTCCGGTCGGAGCGCCCCGTCGTCGTCGGCCGACTTCCTGTTTCAGGGGCAGGCGGTCTCTGACGTCGACGATCCCGAACGCCACTTCACGCTGACCGCAACGGACATCGAGACCATCAACCCCAACACGGGAACCTGCCCCATCTTCCGCACGAAGCGTGACGCCGCCATCGCGCTCGCGATCTACCGGCGCGCCGGCGTGCTCTGGAAAGAGGGTGACCCGGACGGCAACCCGTGGGGCTTGAGATTCCTGCGGATGTTTGACATGGCCAACGACTCCGGCCTGTTCCGCACGCGGGCCGAGCTCGCGGCAGCAGGGTGGAGACTGGAGGCGGGCCGGTTCAAGAAGGACGGAAACCTCATGTTGCCGCTCTACGAAGCGAAGATGGCCTACCAGTACAACCACCGGAGTGGCACGTTCGAGGGTGCGCCCGCCGGAAAAAGACCGCATCGGCTGCCATCCCCGTCTGACACACAGTTAGCTGATCCTCAGTATGCGCCGCTGCCGTTCTACTGGGTTACGGATGAGGCGGTCGACTCGCGGCTCGATGGCGTCTGGAACCGCGGATGGCTGCTCGGTTGGCGCGACGTGACGGACGCGCGAGCCAGCGTCCGTACCTTAGTCGCCGCAGTCATTCCGATGAGTGGGGCAGGTGACACACTTCTGTTGGCCATGCCGGGTGCAGAGTCCCGTCTTGGGGCTTGCCTCTACGCAAATCTGTGCAGTATTCCGCTAGACTATGCGACTCGTCAGAAGGTGGGTGGTCTGCACTTGAAGTATAACGTCTTTCGTCAGATTCCCGCTCTCTCTCCCGGGCAGTACGCACTCGTGTGCCCGTGGGAGCCCGCAGTGACTGTCCGTGATTGGCTTCTCGTTCGCGTACTTGAACTCGCGTATACGGCGTTGGATATGACGTCCTTCGCCGAGGATTGCGGTGACCGTGGTCCGCCCTTTATCTGGGATACCAAGCGCCGCTTCCAACTCCAGTGCGAGATCGACGCGGCTTTCTTCCACTTGTATGGCATCTCGTGGGATGACACCACCTACATCCTCGAGACGTTTTCCGTGCTGGAACGGGCGGAGAAACGTGAGCACGGCGAGTACCGGACGAAGCGCGTAGTGCTGAAGACCTACGATGCACTGGCGGCGGCTGCGGCGAAGCGCGTCCCCTACGAGTCCCCCCTCGGACCGCCGCGGAGAGCGACATGAGCCGATTCCAGGTCCGCGAGATCCGTTTGGGCAACTACCGCTGCTTTGAGGAGCTGAAGCTACCACTCGAAGAAGATACCACCATCCTCTTTGCCGAGAACGGCGGCGGAAAGACCGCGCTGCTCGCGGCCCTCGCGATGGGCCTCGCCGTAATTCAGCGAGATGCACCGCGGACCCTGAAGCTCAAGACTGGGCGGGATTCCCGGAGAGGCGCGCCCACCGACAACGGAGCACCCGAGCCGGCCGGTCCGTGCGAGGTCACATGGACTGCCGCGGTAGGCGAAACGGAAACCGTCATTTGGTCAACGGTAGTTCAGCCCGCTTCCGGGCGCACCAGGAACCAGCATCGACCGATTTTCGAAGCTGTGGAGGCATTGCGGGTGCCCGGAGTGCGGTGGCCGTTGTTCGCGTGGTACGGAGTCGATCGCCTTGGACGCCTCCATGATCGCCGCCGCAAGGTCGAGTTCACTTGGGATCGCTGGGAAGCCTACGCCTCCGCACTGGACCCGAATCTGGATGAAGCCCCTCTCCTCCAGTGGCTCCAGGACGAATTTCTCGGGGATATGGCTCGGAGGCAGCAAGAGGAACCGGAGCGATTCTTCCACGCGGCCGTGATGGAGGCAACGGTTCAAGCGACCCCCGGAGTCACGAACGCCTGGTACGACCCGGTGGAGCAAGGTCCGAAGGTGCGGTTCGAGAACGGAAACGTCGCTTCGTGGTCCGAGTTGTCCGACGGCTACCATGTATTTATCGCGCTGGTCGCCGACATCGCCCGCCGAGCCGTCATGCTCAACCAGTTCGATGGCGTCGACGCGCCCGAGCGAGTGGAGGGGGTGGTGCTCATCGACGAGATTGATCTTCACCTCCACCCACGGTGGCAGCGCGTGGCGATTCCGAGCCTTCGCAACGTATTCCCAAGACTGCAATTCGTCGTCACCACTCACTCACCACAGGTGCTGAGCAGCGTCAAGAATCGCCAAGTACGCCGACTCGTGGACGGGGCGCTTCAGGAGTACCCCGTGTTGGTCGAGGACCGAGATAGCAACGCGATCCTCCGCGAGTACATGCGCACCGAGGACCGTAGCGCGGAGGGCACCGAAGCATTGCGGGCGCTCCACGACTACATCGACCGGGGTGACCGCGAGGAAGCCGAGGCGCTGTACCGGAAACTGCTCGCTCGTTGGGGAGACCTCGACCCCGACCTGATTGAAGCCAAGGTGCTCCTGGACCTGGAAGAGTAGCGTGCGGGGAATCTCGAAACCCTGGCCTCCCGGAGATGTCTATCCAGACGGCCACGAGCCGGCGAGCCAACGCGAGGCCGAGGCCTCATACTTGGCGGCGCTGCCGAGCGCCCGTGACCAAGTGTCCTTTGCGCGCTCGGAATTCGATGGGCTCGAAAAGCACAAGCTCCGTACCGAGATGTATCGGGAACAGCGCTCTCTCTGCATCTACTGCGAACGACAGATTACCGAGCGCCACGAGACGCCTCGGATTGACCACTGGTACCCGCTCAGCCGCGATCCCGATCTCGCCCTCCACTGGAGGAATCTCTATCTGTCGTGCCCCAGGCCCGAGACCTGCGACTCGGCGAAGGGCGGCCATCCCTTTCGGTGGGACGATCCCGACTCCCACGTGCCCTGGCCCGTGGACCTTCAATACGAGGACGTCGTTGGCTTCACCAGCCGTGGCGAGATCTACGTCCGATTGGATGTGGCGTTGCCGCCTGCCACTCGCCGGGCGATCGAGCGTGCGATTGCGGACCGCACCGATGGCGCCCGAGTGCAGCGCAGCATCGTCAACCTGAACGATCCGGCGCTCGTCAAGGCGCGACTGTCCGCAGTCCGCGGTGAGCGCAAGCGCTTGGAGAGGGACTTCAAGAACAGGACCGCGACCAGGGACGACCGCGAGGAGCGGGCCATGGAACTCCTCGGCAGGCGTCAGCTTCCCGAGTTCGTGAGTATCCGCGTCGCATGGCTACGGAAGAGGCTCGGTCGAGGCCGGTGATGCTGGCGGCCGTCACGATCACCCGTCTCGAAAAGGCCGCCACTGACAACGGCTTCGACCTGGAGTTGGAGCGTACGGCCGATTGGCTCTCCTTCGGCAGCAGCCAGACATCGCTGTGCATTTGGCTCACGGCCCAAGGAGAGTCCCGGTTTCTTGCGGCCATGTCGCGGGCCGACGTCCTGGACGGCTTGGCAGGCCTCGGCGTGCCGCCCACCGACCCGCTCCCGGGCGGTGCCGCCGACGCGCTGAGCGTCGACAACGTTGCCGCACTCCACCACCTGTTGCGCCGCGCGTTCCAACTCTCGCGTACCCTGCCGGACGCGCTCCTCCGAGCCTTCCAGGACGAATCCGCGAACCTGCCCCGGACGACGGAAGCCGAGCGCCTGGTAGTCCAGCGAGTCGGTCAGGACATCTTCCGCCGCGGCCTGTTCGAGTACTGGGATGGACGTTGCGCGATCACCGGCCTCGCCGTCCCCGAGCTCTTACGCGCCAGCCACATCAAACCCTGGTCCGTCTGCAACACCGACGCCGAGCGCCTCGACGTCTTCAACGGCATTCTCCTGGCGGCCCATCTCGACGCGGCCTTCGACGCCGGCTTCATCACCATCGCACAGGACGGAACGGTGCTCGTATCAAACATGCTCCCTCCCGACGCCCGGTCAGTGCTCGCGCTCGATGGGTCACTGACAGTCGGCTCGCTGCACCACGCTCACGAGCGCTACTTGCGATCGCACCGGGCCACGATCTTCCGTAAAGCGCGGAGAACGTACGCATCACTTCACAGTCCGCGCATCGTTTTGCAATAGCCACCGAGCTTCCACCATCGTTCCTCCAGAAATCACTCAGTCATGGCCCTCGCTCCCGACGCTCGGCGCCGGTTCGCTCGGGTGCCACTCGCGCGGCTCGACCCGAGGGGCACCGCCAGTCCCGCAGTCATTCGGACACAGCCCCGGCAAATACTTGACAACTGTAGCGTTACAGGTTACAATGCCTACTCATGGAACAATCGAACGTGGCCATCGGGCATTTCATTCGACAGCAGGTCATCCCGACCGGCATGTCGGTATCGGAGGCGGCACGGAGACTAGGCGTGAGTAGACCCGCCCTGTCGAAGCTTCTGAACGGCCGGGCAGCCCTTTCAACGGCGATGGCTCTACGGTTGGAGAGGACATTCGGAGCGGATCGGAAACAGCTTCTCGATCTCCAAACGACGTCCGAACGCGATCGCCTGGCCGTCACAGACCGAGCCGTGACCGTCGGAGGAGCCTACATACCGGACTTCCTCACCATCAAGGCCAAGCAGATCGCGGACTGGGCGGCGACCATCGATGCGCGCAATCACCTGCCCGTTCTGCTGCGACGCCTGATCAACTCGACCGGGCGTGAACTGCAGCACGTCGACTTTCCTGGGTTCGATAATGCACAACGTCATGAGCTGGGACGGCTGGGTCGATGCGGGCGCGGCGACGCCCTGGGTGCCGGCGGGCCGCTCAGGCTGGGAGTTCGGTGTCGGCGAGCGCCCGCAAAGAAAAGCCGAGAGTGACTACCAAGCCCGTCTGAGGATGCTCACGCCGGCGCAGCGGGCGGATTGCACGTTCGTGTTTGTTACCCCGCGCAATTGGCCGGGAAAGAGAGCGTGGACCGAGACCAAGAGGGCCGCCAGCGACTGGAAAACCGTTCGGGTGTTCGATGCGTGCAACCTGGAGCAATGGCTGGAGACGGCGGTCTCACCGCGAATCTGGCTGGCCGGCGAGATAGGTCTTCTAACGAAAGGCTCCCAAACAACTGAGTTCCAAACAATTGAGGAGTATTGGGACCATTGGACTGCGGTCAGTGATCCCCCCATGAAGGACGCGATCTTCGCGCCGTCTATCGCTCGCAACCGCGATGCCTTTCGCAACTGGCTAGGCGCTCCTCCGGACCGACCATTCACTGTCGCGGCAGACTCCCGAGAGGAGGCTGTCGCGTTCATCGCGTGTCTGCTGCGTCAGGACAACCTACCGGCCGGCTCCTATGATCGAGCCGTGTTCTTCGACTCTGCGGAAACTCTAAGGCTCCTAGCGCCGTCATCGGCGGCATTTATCCCGATCGTGTGCAAGGAGGAGACAGAACGGGCAATCGGCAATACCTACCGCCAACGCCACTGCATCGTGGTACGTCCTCGCAATGCTGTAGGTCGAAAACCAGATGCCGCCGTCGAGCTCCTGGAACCCAAGGAGTTCGCCGACGCCCTTGCAGACATGGGAATCGAACGAGGACGCGTCGACAACCTTGCCCGGGAGTCAGGCTGCTCGCCGACTGTCCTAAGGCGCCAGCTGTCGAAGTTGGACGCCATCCGGAACCCGTCGTGGGCGCGAGAGCGAGAGACCACGGAAGTTCGGCATTTGATCCCGATGACCCTGATTGGTGCATGGAATACCGAATCAGCGGCAGATCGCAGAATCCTCGAGAGGATTGCAGGCACTCCATATCGAGAAGTCGAAAGCAACATGGCGGGACTTCTCCTACGTGACGACGACTGCCCGGTCTGGCACGTAGACCAATACTGCGGGGTCGTGTCCAAGATCGACGCTCTGTTCGCACTTGCCCGTTCAATGACGCCGACTCACCTCACTGATTTCTTGAAACTCGCGGAATCCGTACTGTCGGAGTCCGATCCGACTCTTGAACTCCCGCTGGAGGAGCGCTGGATGGCAGGACTCTACGGCAAGGAACGTGAACACTCCGCCGCGCTGCGGACCGGCGTCTGCGAGACCCTCGTCCTGCTGGCCGTCCATGGGAACTCCTTGTTCCAGACACTCGGCATCGACGTAGAGGCTCTGGTGTCCGATCTAGTTCGACGACTGCTTACGCCATTTTCGCACGATAATATTCTGTCTCATAATGGCGATCTTCCGAACTATGCCGAGGCTGCTCCAGAAGCATTCCTCACTCTATTGGAAAAGGACCTCAAGCGTCCGAACTCCGCGTTGAGAACGCTGCTGCGGAACGTAGACCCGGGAATACCGTTCGACAGCCCCTCGCGCACCGGGCTGCTGTGGGCGCTGGAGCGACTAGCCTGGAGCCCAAAGCGCGTCATGCGCGTGGTACTCGTCCTCGCCGATCTCTCGCGTACCAAGATCGACGACAACTGGGTCAACAAGCCGATACACAGTCTGGAGGCCATTTTCCGATCGTGGATTCCCCAAACAGCCGCCGCGCTAAACGAAAGAACCAGAGCTCTTGAGGCGCTCTGTAAGCGCTTCCCTGACATTGGCTGGAACATCTGTATTCAACAGTTGATAAGAGGTCACGGCTTTGCATCCCCCAGCGCACGCCCAAGGTGGCGAAGCGATGCCGCCGGAGCTGGTGAGCCACTAACGGTCGCGGAAGCAGGCGCGTTCTCACGCAAGGCTCTTGATTTGGCGATCCAATGGCGTCACAACCAATCGACACTTGGTGACTTGGTTGAGCGTCTCTCTCGTTTTTCGGAGAAGGACCAGCAGTCAATCTGGAAGCTCATCGCCACTTGGTCACAGACCGAGGAGAATGAATGGAAGAAGGCGGAGCTGCGCGAACGGATTCGCCGCTCCGTCCCCATGGGACACAAAAAGGGAACCGCCGGTGGCCGGGCACGTAAATTATACGAGAAACTTGAGCCGCACGATCCTGTTGCACGCAACGCTTGGCTCTTCGAAAGCTATCACGAATCCGCTGACGAGCTGCAAGACAAGAGTCACGACTGGGAAGAGCGGGCGAAGCGAGTCTATTCACTCCGCGCCCAGGCAATGAAGGAGATCTGGTCCGTGCACGGGTTGGACGGCGCCCTTGCGCTCTTGGCCGAATTGCCTGAAAGAGCAACGTGGGACGTTGGCCATCACGCTGCATCCTGTGCATCCGAGACACTCTCGGCGATGGATGTTCTCCGACAATGCCTGACAACGGACAAGGCCCCGTGCGAAAAGGTCGACGGCCTCATGAGCGGCTTTATCGGATCCCTAAAGGAAACCGTGCGCACCGCCGTTCTGTCGTCGTCCGCAGAAGTCGGCGGAGGCGACAAGATCGTACGTCTCTTTCGATGCTCTCCATTCGGAGAACAGACATGGCGACTGCTCTCCAAACATGTCAGCGAAGTGCGCGATCTGTACTGGAGTAGCGTCACCCCAGGATTCGTAGAGCCTACGGAACCCGAAACGAACGAACTCATTGATCGGCTTCTCGAAGTTGACCGGCCTCGTGCCGCCTTCTCCATCGTACGGTTCGATTGCGCGAAGGTGGAGACATCGCGTCTGAAACGGCTACTGGTAGCAGTTGCGACGGTCGACAGCGAGCCTGCTGACCACTACAGGATCGACTCGTACCGTCTCTCGGAAGCGCTTGGTTCGCTCACCAAACGTCCCGGCGTCACTACAGACGAGATGGCGCAGCTGGAGTTCATGTTCATCGGCGCGCTCCGAGACAGGGAGCACGGGGGCATCCCTCACCTTGAGCAGTGCGTCGCCGAGTCGCCGTTGCTGTTCGTACAGATGCTCGCTCTCGTATATAGACGTAGTGATCACGGCCTAGATCCACCGGTGTGGCGTGTTGACGATCGTTCCCGCGGTGATGCGCTCGGCGCCGCGGCGGCCGCACTCCTCGAACGGATCGAGCGCATGCCCGGTACGAATAGCACCGGACAAGTTGACTCCGAAGCGGTGAAGCGTTGGGTCATCGACGCGCGCGAACTGTGCAAGAAGCATAGTCGGGTTAGGATCGGTGACCAGATAATAGGGGGATGGCTCTCCAGGGCAGCACCCTATGAAGACGACGCTCCTTGGCCGAGCCGGCCGGTTTGCGAGATTTTGGAGATGATAGCCTCCGAGGATATGGCAGCGGGGTTCAAAGTCGGCGCGTACAATCGACGTGGCATTACTAGGCGCGAGGCATACGAAGGCGGCGGTCAGGAGCGAGACCTCGCTGGCACGTATCGGGCTTGGGCGCAGGCGGGGAGGTTCGAGTATCCCTTCGTCGGAACGATTCTCGACGCTATCGCCGAGCACTACGAGAAGGACGCAATCCGACAGGACGCAAGAGTGGATGTGATGAAGCGTCTGGAACACTGACCCCGGATTATTCACCTTCCAGTGCGAAAGTTGGCTGTATTGACGATTCGTCGCAGCGGTTGCCCCCCGGCGTGGGGCTACAGATTATGAGTAGTATCTATCGAGAGTGAGGTCGGAGTGGACCGAATGCGATTGGCATGCAAGAGGGAGGGGGCAGTCGGTCGGACTATGTCGGAGCGCGCAGCGTCCGTACTGCTCGGTCGTCCACCGGCTCGACTGCGTTACTCGAATCTTTTCGCTGCGTACGACCGGCCGGAGACCATTTCATTCGCGGTTACAATTGATGCAGTCGCAGCGAAAGCACATTCCAAAGCCCTCTCGACGCCACCGTCGTGTGCCTCTTCTTCACCCTACGGCCACGATCCCTCGTCCAAGACGGCCGATCCGCGCGAGCCGCCGCCACCGACCTTTCTGGAACGCTTCCAATGTCGCGCCTGTTTTGCAGTTGAACTCTCGGCAATACGTTGCTTCGTCGCTCCGACAATTCCAACCTGATCTAACCCGGATACTTCCCACTACCATACATCTTACCCGCCTTTATCGACTTCAGAATCCTCCACATCCCCCCCACCACGCTCAAGCTCAAGATCGCCGCGAACCCAACTATCATCAGAGGTAATCCTATGTTCACGATCCGGCTCTCTGACAACGGAAACTTAATGAATGGAACTACCAACGCGGCCACCGGCACCACTAACACAGCAAAGATCACCTCCAAGATCGCCACCCTCTGATCTTTGTGAACCAGTGCGCTCCAGGGGAACATCTCGAAATAATGTCGATATATGGGCGCGATCCTACTCCCCGCAGTAACATATAGACGGAGGTGATATAGAAGAATCACGATTACCAACGGTGCCGCGTACAGTATCACCGTTCCAGGGAGCTCAGTTCCCACGATCGGCAACTCTACAAGCCGCCCTCTTAGCACTTTTTTCACAATAGAGCGCCTTATCTCTGCTGGTACTTTACCAATCTCCGAATCTCCATGTTCCGTCAATAACACATCCAATAATTGCCTATCGCCCCCCAGTTCTTCTTCAAGAACATGGTGAAACGAACTGTTCTCTATGATGTCCACCGAAAGCAGGGAAGAGACCTTCGTTGAGAGAGGCGCAACCTTGCTCACAACTCCGTTATTGTCTACTTCCAAATAGCCAAGCGAGATCGTCAGCGCGATCTCATCTTCTGACTCGGCACAGTCGCAGCCCCGAGAAACGCACTCGACATCTGAATAGTCCAGACGCGCTTCGATCAGGTGTTCACACTTTAAGCCCGGCATATTCGCGCAGGAGTGGAGAAAAAGTAGGCGCGTCCGCCGATTTGC
>JAPPNY010000207.1 GCA_028818385.1 Spirochaetaceae bacterium | reverse complement strand
CTCCTGGCCAGGGTTACACCTTAACCACCTGTCCAGTTTTCCGGGACCACCTCAAGGCGCCGTGGTGGAGTAACTCAACAAGTAGGTCGATCGCCGGCCCGCGCCGGCATGGTCACCGGTCACCGGCACATGGCACGATATGCCCTCGACGATGGCTGATTCTCCGTTTCGCGTCGGCGCGATCGGCTGCGGCGCCCGCGGCCGCTCGCTGCTCCGACATGCCGCGCGCGCCGACGACGTCGAGATCACGGTGCTGTACGACCCGAACCCCCAGGCGGTGCTGCAGGCGCAACGGGAGCACGCACCGGACGCGGCCGTGGTGGACGGCATCGATCAGGTGGTGAGCCGCGACGACGTCGACCTGGTGATCGTCGGCTCTCCCGACCACGCCCACCGCGAGCCGGCGGTGGCGGCGTTCGAGCACGGCAAGCACGTGTTCTGCGAGAAGCCGCTGGCTACCACGGCCGAGGACTGCCGGGCGATCTGGAGCGCCGCGCAGGCGGCAGACCGCGAGCTGATCGTCGGCTTCGTGCTGCGCTACGCGCCGTTCTACCGGGGGATCAAGCAGCGCCTGGACGACGGTGATCTGGGTCCGATCATGTCGATCGAGGCGAATGAGAACCTGCCGTTCGCGCAAGGAGCCTTCTTCCGCCGCGACTGGCGGCGGTTCCGCCGTTTCACCGGCACCTACCTGCTGGAGAAGTGCTGCCACGACCTGGACATCCTGTGCTGGTTCGCCGACTCGCTGCCGCGCCGGGTCGCGTCGTTCGGCGGCCGCTCGTTCTTCACTCCGCGGTCCGATGCGCCGCTGTACTGCCGCGACTGCGACCTGGACTGCGCCCACCGCCTGGAGCTCGATCCGCTGCCTCCGAAGCCGGAGTCGGAGCCGGAGTTGACGCGCGGCAAGGACCTGGACCTGTGCTGCTTCAACTCGGCGCAGGACATCGTCGACAACCAGGTGGTGATCATCGAGTTCGCCAACGGCATCCGCGCCACCTTCCACAGCAACCAGAACGCCGCAAGCCCCAGCCGGCGCATGTACGTGGTCGGCGAGCGCGGCTGCATCGAGGGCGACATCTACTGGGGCTTCTTCCAGTACGCGCCGATCCGCTACACCGGCGACTGGGAGGGGCTGCCGTGGGAGCGGACGGAGGTTGTGCGCGCGGGCCAGCACGGCGGCGGCGACGATTCGCAGTTCGGCGACTGCCTCCGGCGCCTGCGCGAAGGACGCCCCATGATGTCCGGCGGCCGCGAGGGACTGGTCGCCTGCGTCACGGCCCTCGGGATCGACGAAGCGCGCTCCACCGGCACCGTGGTCGACCTGACCGAAACCTGGGACGCGTACGGCCTGAACGACGGAGCGGGGGAAGCGGCCGCCGGCAGGCGATGATCACCGCGGTCGATGTCACCCGCAGCTACCGGGCCGGCAGCGGCCTCGTCACGGCGCTGGACCGGGTGAGCATCGCGATCGAGCCACGGACGCTCACCGTGCTGCACGGGCCGTCCGGGTCGGGCAAGACCACCCTGATCAACATCCTGGGCGCGCTGGACCGCCCGACCAGCGGCGCGGTGCTGCTGGACGGCTCCGACCTCACCACGCTCGGCGAGCCCGAGCGCGACGAGCTCCGGCGCCTGCGCATGGGGTTCGTCTTCCAGTCGGTGGCGCTGATCGCCGCCATGTCCGCGCTGGAGAACGTCGAGTTCGCGCTCCGCATCGCCGGCGCCGACCGCAACGGGCGGGAGGAGCGCGCCAGGGAGTGCCTGTCGATGGTCGGGCTGCGCTCGCGGATGAACCACCGGCCGGGCGAGCTGTCCGGTGGCGAGCAGCAGCGCGTGGCGATCGCGCGCGGCTTCGCCCACCGCCCGCAGGTGCTGTTCGCGGACGAGCCGACCGCGGAGCTGGACACCCACACCGGCCTGCAGGTGGTCGGCATCCTGCGCGAGCTCACCGGCGAGCAGGGGGTCACGGTGGTGATGAGCAGCCACGATCCGGCCATCGTCGACATGGCCGACCAGCGGGTGTCGCTGCGCGACGGTCGCGTCGTGGAGCCGGATCCCGCCGTGCCGGGGGCCGCCCCATGAGCTCCGCTGCCGAGCCTGCCACCGGCCCGGCCGGCACCGGGCCGCGCCCGCGCGGCGCGGCCACCCGTGGCGCAGGAGTGCACGGCGCAGGAGTGCGCTGCGAGAACCTGGTGCGCATCTTCAAGACCGACGAGGTCGAGGTGGTCGCGCTGCAGGGACTGGACCTGGAGATCGAGGCGGGCGAGGTGATGGCGATCATCGGCTCCAGCGGCAGCGGCAAGTCGACCCTGCTCAACATCCTGGGCGGGCTGGACCGTCCCTCTGCGGGGACGGTGGAGGTCGGCGGCGCCGACCTGCTCAAGTTCAGCCCCCAGGACCTGGTGCGCTACCGGCGTGAGACGGTCGGCTTCGTCTGGCAGAACAGCGCCCGCAACCTGGTGCCGTACCTGACCGCGGCGGAGAACGTGGAGGTGCCGATGCTGCTGGCTCGCCGCCGCGGGCGGCGGCGGCAGCGCGCGCTGGAGCTGCTGCGGCAGGTCGGCGTGGACCACCGGGCGGGCAACCGGCTCATGGAGCTCTCCGGCGGCGAGCAGCAGCGGGTGGCGATCGCGGTGGCGCTGGCCAACGAGCCGCCGCTGCTGCTGGCCGACGAGCCGACCGGCAACGTCGACTCGCAGACCGCCCGCCACCTGCTCGCGACGTTCCGCGAGGTGAACCGCGACCTGGGCGTGACCGTGGTCATCGTCACCCACGACCGCGCCGTGGCGCAGGCGGTGAGCCGCGTGGTCGCCATCCGTGACGGACGTACCTCCAGCGAGTTCATCCGCCAGCGCGATGCCGCCGGCGACCCGCAGGTCGCGCGGCCGGCCCTGCACATGGAGGAGGCGGACTCGCACCGGGAGTACGTCGTCGTCGACCGGGTGGGACGGCTGCAGATCCCCCGCGACCACCTGCAGGCGCTGTCCATCTCCGGACGCGACCGCGTGCGCGTGGACCTGGAGGACGACAACATCGTCATCCGCCGCGCCGACGACGACGCCGAGCACCCGCCGAAGAAGTGAACGCCGACGTCCGCCTGGCGGCCTATGCCCCGGCTGACGGCGGCGTCAACGATCACTGCATCGTGCGCGCCGCCGACGGCTGGCACTACTTCTTCATCTATCGCCGCTACGACCTCTGGGACGGCGTGGGGACCACCGCCGGCAGCACCATCGGCCATGCGTACTCCCCCGACCTGTTTGCGTGGCGGACCTGCGCCGACGCCCTGCAGCCGGATGCGGACGCGGGGGCGTGGGATGGCACGCACGTCTGGGCGCCGCACGTCCTCCGGCGCGGCGGGTACTGGTACATGGCCTATGCAGGCGTCGACCGGCACGGCATTCAGCGCCTGGGGATCGTCCGCTCGGCCGATCTCCATGACTGGGAGCGGTTCCTGGATGGACCGGTCCTGGACGCCGCCCTGCTCCCGTGGTTCGACCGCAACGCCCCGCACGCGCATTTCTACGACTGCCGCGATCCGTTCCTGCTGGAGCACGACGATGGTTACCTGCTGTACTACACGGCGCGCGCGGACGACGACGTGCCGTGCATCGCCGCCGCGTCCAGCGACGACCTCCTGCACTGGCAGGACCGCGGTCCGGTGCTGCGCATGGTCCACTACCAGCCGGACGGCCAGCAGCGCACGCCGCTGGAGTCATGCTGCGTCTTCCGCCGCGGCAGCCTGTGGTACCTGGTCTACCAGCTCCGCGGCATCCGCTATCACGTCTCGGGCGATCCGCTCGACTGGCACGGCACGCCGCCGCGCACCTTCAGCACCACGAAGTGGCTGTTCCGCTGGGCCGACCCCGAGCGGCACCTGCACATCTACAAGACCCGCTCGTTCTTCGGGGTGCTGCGCTTCGGCCTGGTGCGCTGGGAAGGGGACCGCATGCTGCCGGACCACGGCACGGCGGCCGGCTACCAGATGCCGTGGCCGTAGGAGCTCTTCGAGATCCGATTGGCGATCAGCACCAGCGCCAGCCCCAGCACCGAGTACACCAGGCCGATCGCCGTCGCAGCGGAGTACTGTCCCTGTACCAGGCCGAGGCGCAGCACGTAGATGTCGGTGACGTAGGCGATCCTGCGGGTGGACAGGTTCATCAGGTTGTAGAGCTGGTCGAAGCCTGCCTGCAGGATGCCGGGGATGGCGAGCACCAGCAGGATGGAGACGATCGGCACCATGCCGGGGAGGGTGATGTGCCGGGTCTGGCGGAGCTTGCCGGCGCCGTCGATGTCCGCCTGCTCGTACAGCTCGGGATTGATGTTGGCGATGGTGGCCAGGTAGATGATCGTGCCCCAGCCGATCTCCTTGAAGATGGCGGTGATCACGACGATCGGGATGAACGCGTTCTCGTCCGCCATCAGCGCCACCGGCTCCGCCCCGAACAGGCCGATGATCACGTTCACCGGGCTGTGCGCCTCGTAGTCGAGGATGCGATAGGTGACCGCGGCCATGATCACCCAGGAGAGGAAGTGGGGCAGGTAGCTGACCGTCTGCACCGTCCGCTTGAATCCCGAGTGCCGGATCTCGTTCAGCAGGAGCGCCAGGATGATGGGAGCCGGCCAGCCGAACACGAACTTGACGACCGAGATGCGCACCGTGTTGCGCAGCACATACCAGAATTCCGGGTCCTGAAAGAACCAGAAGTTGTAGAGAATCGGTTTCGACCAGGGGCTGGCGAACGGGCCGAGCGCCGCGTTGAAGTCCCGGAACGCCAGAGTCAGGCCGTAGATCGGCAGGTAGCTGAAGACGAAGACGGCGACGATCGCGGGCGCGAGCAGCAGGTACAGCCAGCGTTGGCGCACCATCGTCTCCAGCGTGTTCCGTACGCGTGCCGGACGGCGGGCGGGAGCGTCGACGGTCGTGCGTTCAGCCATCGCAGCCTCCTGAAGCGGCGAGGCGCTTACGCTAGCCGGTCATCGTTGCGCCGTCAACCACGCCGTGCGCGGCCCGCCAGCCGAGCATCCACGTAAGCGGGGATCGGCTCCTCCGCCACGATCCGGAGAAGTCCGCGTGTCGCAGATTGATCAGGACGTTGGCTGCCTCAGGCGGGTAACCCGTGCAGGCCCCGCTCGATGACCTCCTCGACCTCTCGTCCGCCCACCTCGGTGAGCGCGACGTGGAACGGCGTTCGCCCGGAGAGCTCCGGATGCGGCGTCATCATGAAACGCGCCGCGGCGGGCGGATTGCCAAACGCTTGGCAGGCCAGCGCATACAGACGGGCGAGTCGCTCCGTGGCAGCGGCGGGAATGTCCATGTGAGTCAATCATACGAGTCGAACGGGCACAGCGGTAACGTGCCGCCATCGCCGGTCGTTTGACAGCGAAGCGGTGGCGCGGCCTGCTACGCTCATGGCCACCAAAGAGCAGGAGATCGTCGAGCGCTCGCGCGAGCTGTTCGAACGCGAGTTGCATTCCTTCGTGCCGGATCGCGTCTTCGACGCCCACTTCGAGATCTGGGATGCAGAGGCGACCATCGCCGGCGCGGTCGGCATCACGATCCCGACCCGGTTCGAGGACGTGGCGCCCGGCTGCGAGCTGCTGCACCCGGGCCGGCAGGTCAAGGCGGCGTTCATCCCGTTCTCGTTCGATTCCGAGCTTGTCGCGTCGGCCAATGCCTGGTCGTCGGAACAGGCGCGGCGCTCGGGCGGCACCTGCTGCAGCTACTTCTTCGCCAGGCCGGGCGACGACCCGGAATGGGTGCGGTCCGAGGTGCGCAGGCTCGGCGCGATCGGGCTGAAGTCCTACCACACCTACGCGGCGCGCAAGCCGACCTGGGAGGCCGACATTCCCGAGTACATGCCGGAGCCGCTGGTGCGGGTGGCCGACGAGGAAGGCTGGATCATCAACATGCACCTGGTGAAGGAGCGCGCGGTGGGCCATCCGTCCAACATCCATTGGATCCGCCACTACTGCACCAACTATCCGGGGATGCGGCTGGTCCTGTCGCACTCGGCGCGCGGGTTCCAGCCGGAGAACAACCTGGCCGGGCTCCCCGAGCTGACCGACCTGGACAACCTGTTCTTCGACACCAGCGTCAACTGCGAGCCGACCGCGCACCAGGCGATCATCCGCATCATGGGCCACGACCGCCTGCTGTACGGCAGCGACTATCCGTGCAGCCACGTGCTGGGCCGCTACGTGGCCGCGGGCAGCTCCTTCGCGGTGCTTGAGGCCGACAACCCGATCTGGGGGGCGCGCGACGGCGCGGTGGTGCCGGCGCTGGTCGGACTGGAGCACTTGCGCTCGCTGAAGTGGGCGTGCTGGGGCCTGGGGCTCGGCGACTCGGCGGTGGAGGACATCTTCTGGGGCAATGCGGATCGGTTGTTTCCGACCACGAGTCCGACGGGCGCGCGGGCTACTCCTTGATCGATCCGATCAGCACGCCCTTGATGAAGTAGCGCTGGATGAACGGGTAGACGATCAGGATCGGCACCGTGCCGACGACGATGAAGGAGTAGATCAGGGAGGTGGGCGTCAACCGCTCCAGTTGGTCCAGGATCTCCTGATTGGCGCCGGTATACACGCCCTTCGCGTGCCACGCGGACTCCAGCACATAGGTGCGCAGGAAGGTCTGCAGCGGCTTGAGTTTCCAGTTCTGGACGAAGAAGGCGCCGTCGAACCACGCGTTCCAGTGGGTCACGGCCGTGAACAGCGACAGTGTCGCCACCATGGGCATCGACAGCGGCAGGACGATGCGGAAGAAGATGTAGCCGTAGTGGGCGCCGTCGATCAGCGCCGCCTCCGTCAACCCGTAGGGAAGGGTCTGGAACGAGGTCTTCATCACGATCATCGTCCAGACGCTGAACATGAGCGGCAGCACCAACACCCAGAACGTGTCCAGGAGGCCGACGCTCCGGTACACCATGAAGGTGGGGATCAACCCGCCGCTGAAGAAGATGGTGAGGAAGAAGTACAGGATGATGATGTTGCGCCCCACAAGCTGCTTCTGGGTGAGGGCGAACGCGGCACCGCCGGTCACCAGCACCATCAGCGGCACGCCGATCACCACCCGCAGGATGCTGATCAGGTACGCTTGGCCGATCCCGGAGCTGGAGAAGACCTTGGCGTAGTTGGCGTAGTAGAAGCCGCGCGGCCACAGCAGCGAGAACCGGAAATCGTAGAGCGGATCGGTGAAGGAGACCTGGATGACGTACCAGAACGGGTACGCGGTCATGAGGGCAAACAGGCCGAGCGCCGCGTAGTTCGCAACGGTAAACAGCCGCTCGGGCACCGTTGCGATGTGTCGTTGCGCGAGCATCCGCTCCTTCCTCCTGCCCGACCAAAGTGTGCCCGACCAAGTGTGGATGCCGGCCTCGGGCGAGGTCGGCATCCACGTCGTTATCGCTTCCGGTTACCGCTTCCCGGTCAGCGTGGGCTTACCAGCCCATCACCTCCTTCCACTCCGGCAGCGGCGTCACCGTCAGCAGGCTGTCGCGGTCGTCGAATCCATTGGCGGTGATCCACTCGACCCAGCGGTCATGCTTGGCGCTGTAGATCCCCTTCCAGTTGGCCAGCTTGATCACCGAGTCGATGAACTCGTCGTACAGCCGGTTGAACTCGTCTACCGATTCCGCCGTGATCAGCGGCGCCACCGAGTTGGTCAGGCGCTCCTGAGCGGAGATGATCGCCGACTCCTCCAGCGGGGGTGCCTTTTCCGTGAGCTGGGCGTAGGACGGGATCGGGCTGGTGACCTCGGCCCAGAGCGGCTGGAAGCTGCCCAGGCGCGGCGCCCACGCCGGGCCGCCGTCGACCCCCATCATGAAGCCCTGACTGGCCTTGTCCTGGATGGTGAGCGGGAACAGGTACTGGACGCTGGCGTAGGACGGCTGACTGAAGACGATCAGCGACGGCGCCAGGATCGGCTTGCACGTGCCCGCTTCCAGGTTGCGGGTGAAGCAGGTCGACTGCGAGATCGCTTGGGGCCGGTCGTCCTTGTGCGGGTTCTGTGCGTTGTAGCCGACCCACTCCGGCAACAGGCTCCAGATTTCCGGACCGTCGACGAAGTCCCAGTGCACGCCCCTGATGCCTGACTGGTGGGACGCCGAGATGTAGCCCTCTTCGGTCAGGCTCCAGTGCAGGTAGGACAGCACGTTGTCCGGCACGGGCGCCTCCGCGGAGATCATCACCGGCGCGGGCTGCATGTTGTAGATGCGGCCCGGCGCGTCGTGCACGGGCGGAGCCAGCGACACGTGCTGCTTGGCCAGCCCCTCCTGGGCGATGGCGCTGTCCTGGCCGTGCTCCCTGATCAGGGCGCCGACGGTGTCGTGCATCAGCGACGCCAGGTGGGTGCCGCCGGCCGCGTAGGAGATCGATCCGGGCTTGAGCTTGCCGTAGAACTTGCCCACGTCGTAGAAGAATTGCCCCGGGTCCAGCAGCCCCTCGCGCGAGAGCTGGTTGAGATAGGCGAACGCCTCACGCGTCTGGACCGACGCCCACGGGGGCATCAGGCGCTTCTGGTCGTCGACCTCCCAGCCGGCGCCCTTCAGCGAGTAGATCACGTTCTGGACGGCCACCTCCCGGATCCACATGGCGAATCCCTCCGGCTGGTTGCCCTCCAGGTCGGGAAAGTCGCCGTCGCGGACCGCCCGCAGGTTCTCGAGCAGGTCGTCGTGCGTCTTGGGAATTCCCAGCGCTTCCATCACGTCGAGGCGCTGGATCCACGTATTGCTGTGCCAGGTGACCGGACCGCGGCCCAGGTCGACGGGCCACCCCCGGCCGGGCAGCGCCATCACCTGGCCGTTGACCACGTACTTGGCAAGGTAGGAGCGCGGCGTGCGGGAGTACACGGGGTAGTTGGTGGGATCGTTGAAGTACTTGTCGAGCGGCAGCAGTCTGCCCTGCGTCGCAAAGTCGCCCAGGGTGAAGAAGCTGGTGCCCATGATCACGTCCGGCATCTCGCCCTGCGCGATCAGGAGCTGCAGTGCCTCATCCGCCGTCGATCCCTCCGGAACCGCGCCGATCTGCACGTGGAACCCGAAGTTCTCCTCCACCCACGCGTTGGCTTCCGGGATCATCTCCGGAGTCTTGTCCCCGTAGACGGCCCGGACGCCCCACATCCAGACCAGGGGCGTCTCCTCCATCGTTGCCCCTTCTTCCTCGCCGGAAGCGAAGCCGAACGTCGCGACGGTCGTGAGGGCGATGGCGATCGCCAGGAACCGTTTCGTCATGGCGAGTCCTCCTCTGAGCGCCCGTGATTGGCGCCACACCGGGAGGCACCGGGCGACGATACCCGGCTATCACGAAGGGACGATTAAGTCAATCGGCTGTCGATAGATCCGTCGAGGATTACGCGTCCGTCACCATGCGCCGCTGCTCGTCGCGGGCGAACGACACGACCAGCGGGTCGTCCCGCTGGCGGCGCAGGAAGGCGGCGCGGTCGTCGATGCCTTGCCAGCGCTCGCGGATGATGACCTGCGCGATCGGGGCGCCGAGCGCGTCGCCGGGGCCCAGGCACACCAGCACGTCGGGAGCGTACTCCCGGAGCGCGACCCGCACGCAGGCGGTAAAATCGAAGGTGGACGTCACCTGCGTGCGCAGCGTGTACTCGGCGAGCGCGCCGGCGTCGGTGGCAAGCGGCGACCACTGATGGCCGCGGCCGTCGATCAGCGGGACCTCGGGAGCCCGCCAGCCGACCGTGTCGGACAGGGCCGCCACCGCGCGGCGTGCGTTGTCCGCAAGGAGCGGCGAATGGAAGGCCGCGTGACCGTGCAGATGCAGGGGGTAGGTGCGCTCGCCGGATTCGTGGCGCGGCAGCCCGGAGCGCAGCGCGCGGATACCGGCGTCGTCGGCCCAGAGGACGCGGTAGCCGCCATAGCGGATGGAGTCGCCCACCCGGTGCCCGGCCGCCCGCGCGTCGCGCAGCGCGGCGTCCACCCGCCGGGTGAGCTCCGCGTCGGCCAGCCAGCGATCGTCGGTGACCGGGTAGAGGAGCTGGCCGCCGATCAGGCCGGCGCGGCCCATGCCGCTCATAATCTCCACCACGCGCATGGTGTCCGCCAGCGTCAGCGCGCCGGCGCAGAACAGCGCCGAGTACCAGCCCAGGCTGTTGCCGGCCACGGCCACCACGTGGCAGCGCTCCCGCTCCAGGCGCAGGAAGTCGGCGGCGGTGCAGGCAAGGATCAGCGGCGACACGTGCTCGCCCGCGCTGTGGGCGGCGGTCAGCCGCCCGGCGCCGTCGAGCGCCGACAGAGTCGGATGGCCGGCGTCGGCGCGCCGTGCGTCGGCCGCCCGCAGGACCTCCCGGAACGCCCCCCGCGACGCGTCCGGCAGCGGCCGGGACAGGGAGCCCAGGTCGACGGGTCCGTAACTGCCGCGGCCGGGGCAGATCACGACGACCCGCCTGTGCGTGTCGGCGCCGGTCGTCACCGGGCTGCCGTCGCCGCGGTGGCGCCCCGGCCGGTTTCCGGCTCGGCTGCCTCGGGCGCCGGCGCCTGCCGCCGTTCCGGGCGGACCAGGTCGACCGCGCGGGCGACGATCCCGTCCGTCGACGGCAGGACGTGCTCGGCGGCCGGTCCTAGGGGAATGAAGGAATCCTCCCCGCAGTAGCGCCGGATCTCCGGCCGGGCCGGGGCGTGGGCGGTCGCATCGACGACGGCGGCCACCAGCCCTTCGCTCACGCCGCCGGTGGCACGGCCTTCGTCGACGATCAGGATGCGTCCGCTGCCGGTCCCGTGCGTGACCACGGCATCCACGTCGATCGGCGCCAGCCAGCGCAGGTCGATCACCTCCGCGGCGATGCCGTGCCGCTCGGACAGGATGCGCGCCGCCTGCAGCGACCGCCAGAGGCCGTTGCTCCAGCTCACGATGGTCAGGTCCGGATCGTCCGCGGCGTGGACGCGCGCCCGCCCGATCTCGACCGCGTCGCCCGGCGTCGGATACGGGAACCTCCAGAGATCGTCGCCCTCCTCGTGCAGGTGGCGGGTCTGGTACAGGGCGATCGGCTCCAGGAACAGCACCACGCGTCCGTCGGTGACCGCCGCCGCCAGGGCGGTGCGCAGCATGCCCACGGCGTCGTCGCCGCGCGACGGGCTGGCGATGATCACGCCCGGCAGATCGCGCAGCGCGGCGATGCTGTTGTCGTTGTGGAAGTGCCCGCCGAATCCCCGCTGGTACGCCCAGCTCGCGATCCTGACCACCAGCGGGTTGCGGAAACCGCCCTGCGAAAAGAACGAGAGCGTCGCCGCCTCGCCCCTGATCTGATCCTGGGCGTTCTGGTAGTAGGCCAGATACTGGATCTCCGGGACCGGCAGCAGGCCGACGTGGGCGGCGCCCATGGCCAGCCCCAGGATGGACTGCTCGTCGAGCAGGGTGTTGAACACGCGCGCCGAGCCGGCCCGCTCGGCCAGCCTGGTCGTGACCCCGTAGACGCCGCCGCGGCGGCCCACGTCCTCGCCGAAAAGGACCATCTGCGGGTATTTGGCCATCAGGTCGAGCAGGCCCCAGTTCAGCAGCCGGCCGAAGTGTTGCGGTCCCTGCCGCTCCGGCAGCCGCCGTTCCGACCCGAACAGCGCGACGCGCTCCTCCGCGTGGTCGGCGCGCGCGGCCTCCCGCATCACCCGCAACGGACGATCCGTGGCGATGGAGTCCGCCACCTCGGCGGCGCTCGTCAGGTGCGGCCGCCGCTCGGCTTCCCGCGCCGCCGCGCGCACCCGGTCGCCGATCTCCAGGTACGACCGCAGCAGCGCCCGCGCCGGAGCGAGACCCAAGGCGACTGCGTGCAGGCTGTTCCCGAGCACGGGGTCGCGCGCCTCCGCCGCCCGGATCCGTTCGCGTGAGTGGTAGGTGATCTCCAGATCCGCGCCGGCGTGGCCGAGCAGGCGCACGAGCTCCAGGTGCAGGAAGACCGGCACACGCTGGCGCCGGCAGACCTCCACCGCCGCGTGCGCCTGCCGGAAGGTGTCGACGATGTTGCAGCCGTCCGCCTTCAGGTAGGTGATGCGCGGGTAGGAGCGCCAGACGTGTTCGACCCAGCCGGGCGGTGTCTGCACCGAGATGCCGACGCCGTTGTCCTCACACACGAACAGGATCGGGATCGGCAGGTTCTGATAGGCCGCCCAGGCGCCGGCGTTCATGCCGGCCAGCGCGGAGGCATGGTTCAGGGTGCCGTCGCCGAAGGTGCAGACCACGATGGCGTCCTCCGGGAACGGCAGGGACCGTACGAGCCCGAGCCTCTTGGCCCGCTCGATGGCGAAGGCGGTCCCCATGGCCTTGGGCACGTGCGAGGCGATCGTGCTGGTCTGCGGCGGCATCCACAGGGCCGTGCTGCCGAATACCTTGTGGCGGCCGCCGGCGATCGGATCCTCGGAGCTGGCGCACAGGGACAGCAGCACGTCGAACACCGGGGTGTGGCCGGCTACCTGCTTGGCACGCTGCGCGAAGAAGCCGCCGGACCGATAGTGGACGAACGCCGGGTCGTCGGGGCGCAGGGCTGCGGCCAGCGCCGCGTTCCCCTCGTGGCCGGCGCTGCCGATCGTGTAGAAGCCGGTCCCGCGGCTGCGCAGCCGGCGCGCCTCCAGGTCGAGGTGGCGCGCCTGGTACTGGGACTCCAGGATTTCCAGGAAGTCGATGCTCCGCAGCCCCGAACGCTTGTCGACGAGGTCGTCGCCGGGCCGGCGCGGGCCCCCGTCGGCGGCTTCGTCATCGGCCGACCGGGACGACAGGGCGTCGATCACGGCCTGGTCGATGGCCTGGGCGCGGTCTGAGTCCATGCGGGCGACGGTGAGGGTGGCGAAATCAGCGCACGGCGGCAAGGCGCCGGTGGCCTCTCGATGCGGCGTCTTCGTACACTCCCGCATGCTCGGAATCCTTCCCCTGGAGTGCCCGATCCGACACTACGACTGGGGGTCGCGATCCGCGCTCGGCCGCCTGCTGGGCCGCACGCCGAGCGGTCGGCCTGAGGCGGAGTTGTGGATGGGGGCGCATCCTCAGGCGCCGTCGGTGGCGCGGGTCGGCGCCCGGCGGATGGCGCTGGACCGCCTGATCGCCGAGCATCCGGCCGAAACGCTCGGCCGTGCCGCGCTGGACGGGCACGGCGCGACGCTGCCGTTTCTCTTCAAGGTCCTGGGGCTGGGCAAGCCGGTGTCCGTGCAGGCGCACCCCACCCGCGCACGCGCCGTACGCGGGTTCGAAGCCGAGCAGCGTGCGGGCGTTCCGCTCGGCGCGCCGCACCGTTCCTACCGCGACCGGGGGCACAAGCCGGAGGTCATGGTAGCGCTGGAACCGATGGTCGTGCTGTCGGGCATCCGGCCGCTGCAGGAGATCGAAGCGGCCTTGACCGCAGCCGGCGTTGGGGAGCTGGCAGCGCTGGCGGCGCCGGCTGGCCGTGAGGACGCCGCCGGGGCCATCCGGCGGCTGCTTCGCGCCACGCTGACGCTCGATGGAGCGGCAGGAGCCCTCCTGCACCGCCGGCTGGTCGACGGCGCGGCGCGGGACACGGCCGAGGGCGCGCTTCTCGCAGAGCTGGCCGAGCACTACCCCGGCGACCCGACGGTGATCGCCGCGTTGCTGCTCAACCTCGTCGAGCTCGAGCCGGGCGAGGCGCTGTACACGCCGCCGGGCCGGCTCCATGCCTTTGTCAGCGGCGCCGGCATCGAGCTGATGGCCAACTCCGACAACGTGCTGCGAGCCGGACTCACCAGCAAGCACGTGGACGCCAACGAGCTGCTGGCCGCGAGCAACCTCAAACCGGCGGCGCCCGAGCGCATCGTGCCGCGGCCGGCGAGTCCCGCCGAGCGCGTCTATCCGGCGCCGGCCGAGGAGTTCCGGCTGTCGGTCATCGACCTTGAGGCCGGCGGGCGATTCGCGCCGCAGGGCCCCGAGATCCTGCTGCTGATAGGCGACGGCGCACACCTGCGCTGGCCGGGCGGGAGACTCACGCTGCGGCGCGGCGACGCGGTGTTCGTCCCTGCGTCGGTGGCGGCCTACGAAGCGCACGGCGCCGGCCGGCTGTACCGAGCGCGTGCCGGTGCCGGCGTCTGAGTGGAGACCAGCTTGCCACTCCGGATTCGTACTGATAGGTTATTTTGTACAAATAGATCAGAAACGGAGACTGCCATGCCCGATGCTTTGCCCGTCAGTGAGATTCGCGAGAAGCTCGCCGAGATCACCGGTCGCGTCCAGTTCGCCGGGGAGCGCATTGCAGTTCAGAAGCATGGCAAGACGGTCGCTGTGCTGGTTCCACCCTCGGACCTCGACACGCTGGAGGCGCTGGAAGATCGGCTCGACCTGCTCGACGCTCTCGATGCGTTGGCGGACTATCGGGCACACGGGGGCATTCCGTTTGAGGACCTCAAAGCCGATCTCGGGCTTTGACCTACCGGATCGTCTTCTCCCGGCCGGCGGAGGAAGACTATCGGCGCATTCGCGATCGGACGGTCCTGCAGCGATTGTCCGCAGCCATCAATGCGTTGGCGGACGAACCGCATCCGCCCACTGCTGGAAAACTGAGTGGCATCGGTGAGGTCTGGCGCATCCGGGTCGGAAACTGGCGCGTCTGTTATGCGATCGAGGATGACCGGCTGGTGATACTGATCCTCACCGTCGCCCAACGGGGCGATGTCTACGAACGACTTCGCCGGCGGTTGGGGCGCTGACTACGTGCCGCGCAGGACCCAGTCCGGTTCGTCGATCTCGACCGAGTCCCGGTACAGCACCAGCGGGTCGAGGTCGACGCATCGCCACTCGTCCCGTGTACCATCGATGTCCCAGGCGGCGGTGCCGTTCATGACCGTAAGCGAGCGACGAAACAGCTCCGGGTCCTTGAGGGGTTGAAACACCGGGCCGTCCAGCAACGGGGTCACGTCGAACTGCCGGATCGAGCCGTCGTCGAAGTACAGAACGATCCGATAGCCGGGCGCCGGGGCGGCGATCACCTGCACCACCTCGGGCATGTAGTGAGGATCGTCGATCACATGAGCCCCTGGATGGATCGCAACGGCTGCTTGTCGCGTGCCAGCTCCCAATTCTGCATCAGCTCATCCTCGTGCAGTTGAGCCCAGGCAAGGACCAGCCGGAGCTGTCGGCGCGGCAGGTAGCCGGCGATCACCACGCCGCGGCGGATGTCGACCTTCGCGGCATGCTCCGCGTATTCGGCATGGAAGTGCGGCGGGCCGTGATCGTCCCAATACAAGAGAATCCTGATTCCGTGAAACAGCGCGACAACCGGCATTGCGATGTCCGCGTTCCATGATAGCAGGGCTCCCGGCTCAGTTGCGGAAGTCGACCAATCTCCACGTCGAAGACCAGGAAGGCTCGCGGCGGCACGGTGCCGGCTCCAAACATCCGAATGGAGACGGATTGTCATCCCGTATTCGTTACAGATAGGCTGTTTTGTACAAATAGATGAGAAACGGAGCCTGCCATGTCCGATGCTGTGCCTGTCAGTGAGGTTCGCGAGAAGCTCGCCGATATCACCGGTCGCGTCCAGTTCGCCGGGGAGCGCATTGCGGTTCAGAAGCACGGCAAGACGGTCGCTGTGCTTGTGCCCCCCTCGGACCTCGATGCGCTGGAGGCGCTGGAAGACCGGCTCGACCTGCTCGACGCTCTTGATGCGTTGGCGGACTATCGGGCAAACGGGGGCGTGTCGTTCGAGGAACTCAAGGCCGACCTCGGACTTTGAACCGGATCGTCTTCTCCCGGCCGGCGGAGAAGGACCTCGGGGCATTCGCGATCGGACGGTCCTGCGGAGATTGTCGGCTGCCATTGAGGGGTTGGCAGACGAACCGCATCCGCCCACGTCCAGGAAACTGCGTGGCGTGGGCGACCTCTGGCGCATCCGGGTCGGGAACTGGCGCATCTGCTACGCGATCGAGGATGACCGGCTCGTGATACTGATCCTCACCGTCGCCCAGCGTGGCGATGTCTACGACCGACTTCGTCGCCGACTGGAGCGGTAGCGGCGCCTCCCGCCAAACGGCGATCAGTTCTTGAAGTCGACCAACTCCACGTCGAAGATCAGGAAGGCGCGCGGCGGCACGGTGCCGGGCACGCCCATCGCTCCATAGCCCAGGTCGGGCGGGATCAGCACGGTGCGGCGAGCGCCGCGGCGCATCTCCAGGAGCATCTCCTCAAGGCCCTTGACCACCGCGCCGATCGTGAATTCCATCGGCTCCAGGCCGGATGTCCCGAACTGCGTGCCGTCCATCAGGCTGCCGGTGTAGCGCAGCAGGACCTTGGCCCCGAAGTCCGGCGTCGGCCCTTCGCCCGGGCTGTGGACCACGTACAGGAGGCCGGACTCCGTGGTCACGGTGTCCGGCCAGCGGTGCCGGAACTCGGCGCGCATCTCTTCGTTGCGCTGCATCACCCGGCGCAACAGCTCCTCGGCAACCTGGGTCCGCAGCTCGGCGAACCGCTGGCCGTCCACGCGGTAATTTCGCGCTTCGGTCCCGACGCGCACGATGCGGACCCGCTTCAGGTTCTGTCCGCGCCGCAGCGTGTCGAGCACGTCCAGACCGTCTACCACTTCCCCGAACACCGGATACACCTCGTCCAGCTCCGGGGCCGCGCGCCGGGTGATCACGAAGCGGCTGCTGCCGGTGTGCGGAGTCTCGGTGAGGAGCGACACCACGCCGGGCCGGTCGTGCCGCAGATCCGGGTGGAACTGGTCGGGAATCTCCCAGTCCGGCGCCGCGACTGCCCGCCCGCGCACGCCGCCGGTCATGACGAGCTGCTCGGAGGCGATCTCGAAGATCGAACCGTCATAGAATTGAGCCGGGCCAAGCGCCCCCTCGGCCAGCCCCACGAACGCGGCGACCGGCAACGGCGCCCGGTCTTCGTGGAGGCGCACCAGGATGCGCCCCTCATCCGTGACGATCCGCGCGTACAGACCGTCTTCCAGTCCCCCGCACGCCGCCAGCAGCAAGGTCGCGGCGCCGGCCAGTGCCGCGCGGCGCCAGCCCACGCTGCCGATCACCGGGGCGGCCTCGCCTCGCCCCATTCCGCGCAGATCTCGCTCGTCGCGTAGACCGGGCTCTTGCGCGCCATCCAGCGCATGGCCAGGTCGTGCCACTGCTGTTCGTATGCCCCGACGCCGTCGCCCGCCACCACCGGGTAGAAGCCCTGCATGAGTGCGTCGGCATGGGTGTGCAGCACGCACCCCTGCGTGATCATGCCGGTCAGGACCACGCTGCGGATGCCCCGGTTGAGCAACTGCGCGGCCAGCGGGGTGCCATGGAAGGCGCTCGCCCGCGTCTTGCTGAGGACCACGTCGCCGGGCTGCGGAGCCAGGTCGTCGATCGTCTGCGCCTGCCAGGTCCCCTCGCTCACCTCGGAGACGAAATCGGCGTCCCGGTGCACGTACAGGCTGGGGCCGTCGTTGAGGTTCACGCCGTGCCGGCTGCGGTGGATGAACTCCGTGTAGAACACCGGCACCCCGGCCGCGCGCGCCGCCGCCAGCAGGTCCCGGATCGCGGCGGTGACGCCCGCCATGCCGCCGACCTGCGTACCGTGCCGGGCGTAGCCGCCGTCGTCCTTTAGGTTCTCGTTCTGCATGTCGATCACCAGCAGGGCGCATCGGTCCGGCGCCAGGAACTCGGCGCGGGTGGTGAGCACCTCGATTCCGTTGATCAGCTTCACGTCGCCCATCGAGGGTGGCAGCGCCGCAGGTGTCGATCAAGCCGGCGCCGAGCCGGTATGCTCCGCCACCGTGAACCAACTGGAAAAGATTCGTGACAAGTGGGCCCGCGGCGAGGTCTGTATCGGCACCAACGTGACCCTCAGCGACTCGACGGTGGTCGAGTTGCTGGGCGAGGTCGGCTTCGACATCGTCTGGATCGACATGGAGCACTCGGCGATGACGCTCGATCACTGCCTGAATCACGTCCGCACCTGCCGCGGCGTGGGCATGGCGCCGTTCATCCGTGTGCCTTCCAACGACCCGGTGGTGGTCAAGCCGTTCCTGGAGATGCACCCGGCCGGCATCATCATGCCGCGCATCTCGAACGTGGCGGACGCCGAGCAGGCGGTGCGGAGTTGCCGCTACCCGCCGCGCGGCGTGCGCGGCTTCGGCCCGATCCGCGGCGTGCGCTTCAGCGCGCGCAGCACCGAGGACTATCTGGCCAACGTCGACGCCGAGATCCTGGTCATCCTGCAGATCGAGCACATCGACGCCGTGAACCAGATCGAGGAGATCCTGCGGATCCCGGGCGTGGACAGCATCGTCCCCGGCCCCATGGACCTGTCCGGCACGATGGGCCTGCTGGGCCAGCCCGGCCATCCCGACGTGGTCGCCGCCATCGAGCGGATGCTCGACGCGGCGCGCGCCGCGGGCGTGCCGATGGGACAGTCGATCGGCCCCGATCCCGAGGCGCTTCGCCACTGGATCGACGGGGGCGTCTCCTGGCTCTGTTCGGGCGGCGACTGGCACCTGCTGTACCCGGCGGCCAGGGAGCTGCACGAGATCATGTCGTCGATGACATGACACCGGCCGGGCCGAGCCGCCACTACCTGCACGGCTACCCGTCGCGGCAGAGCATCGCGCCGGGGGAGCGGGTCGAACTGCACGTGTCGACCAGCCTGGCCAGCTACTCGCTGGCGGTCGCGCGGGTGGGGGCGGGCGAGGCGGAGGTCATGCGGCGGGAGCGGATCGCCGGAAGCGAGCATCCGGTGCCGGCCGACGCCTCCTCGCACGGCTGCCGCTGGCCGCCGGCACTGGGGCTGACGGTGGGACGCGAGTGGCCGTCCGGCTACTACCGGGTGTCGATGCGGGGGGAGGCTCCGGACGGCCGCCCCGTGCGCGGAGCGATGGCGTTCGTGGTCCGGTCGGCGGAGCCGGGGCGGACCGCCCGCATCCTGCTGCAGCGCACCACCAACACCGACAACGCCTACAACCGCTACGGCGGGTCCACGCTGTACTACGGGCCGGACGGACCGGCGACGCGGGTGTCGCTCGAACGGCCGTTCGCGGGGTTCGCATCCGTAGGCGACTACCGTTTTGCCATCCGGGGGGAGATGGAGATCACCACCGACGGCCGCACCCTGACGGACGAGATGGCGGCCGCGCTGACCGAGCGGGGCGTCGACACCGGCCGCCCCACCTTCCTGCGGCCCGCCCGCGTCGAGGGTTGCTGGAACCTGCAGCAGGCCGAGGTCACCCTGGGCCTGCACCGGCAGCCCGGCCGGGTCGACGTGTACGACTCGTTCAGCTCCTGGGCGAGCTGCTGGCACAACTGGGAGGGGCCGTTCGTCGCGTGGGCGGAACGGGCCGGCTACCGGATCGACTACGCGGTCAACGGTGACCTGGAGTTCCACCCGGAGATCCTCGACGAATATCGCCTGGTGCTCTCGGTCGGCCACGACGAGTACTGGTCGAAGCCGATGCGTGACCACCTCGAGGACTACATCGGCCGTGGCGGCAACGTCGCCTTCCTGTCCGGCAACTGCGCTTGGTGGCAGGTGCGCTCGGAGGAGGACGGCCGCGCGCTGGTCTGCTTCAAGGATCACACCCGCGACCCGCACTTCGCGAGCGGGGAGCACGACACCCTCACCACCATGTGGTGCCACCGGCTGATAGGCCGGCCGGAGAACCGGCTCACCGGCGTGAGCTTCGCCTACGGCGGCTACCACCGCTTCTTCGGCATGCTGGACGACGGACCGGACGCCTACACCGTCCACCGGCCCGAGCACTGGATCTTCGCCGGCACGGGGCTCGAGCGCGGGCAGGCGTTCGGCGCCCGCGACCGCATCGTCGGCTACGAGTGCGATGGCTGCCAGGTCGAATGGCGCGACGGGCTGCCGGTTCCCACCCATCGGGACGGGACGCCCGATACGTTCCGCATCCTGGCCACGGCGCCTGCCGCGCTGGGCCGGGTGGACGCCTCGCTGGAGCAGGCCAGCCGCGCCATCCTGGGCGACGGCGGCGGCACGCTCCCGCAGCCGGGGCTGGCCGTGATGGGGACCTACACCCGCGGCGGCACGGTGGTGACAGCCGGCTGCACGGAGTGGAGCAACGGCCTGCGCGGCGGCGATCCAACAGTGGACTGCATCACGCGCAACATCCTCGACCGCCTGGGCTGACCGGCCTCCAGCCGACCGAACAAGGCTGGAAGCACTTGACCAATCCGGAGTCTGTTCCGAGTTGGTTAGACTATCTTGGAGCGAGTTCCGAAATGGTGCGGTAACCTCGCACTCTGTTACTCGGGGAGGGACGCGACCATGAGTGATCTGCACATCGCGGACGTGAGCGTGGTGGACGTGGCCGCCGGGGCGATCCATCCATCGCAATCGGTGCGGGTGTCGGACGGCGTCATCGCCGAAGTGGGTACAGGCGCCGTGCCGCCGTCCCCCGGGGCGGAGACCATCGACGGCCGCGGCCGCTATCTGTGCCCGGGGCTGATCGACGCCCACGTCCACTTCTTTCTGGACGGCAGCAGCACGCCGCGCCAGAACTTCGTCGCCGTCGACGGGGCCGAGCGCCGGCGGGTCGCGGTGCGCAACGCTGGCGTCGCGCTCGCTGCCGGCATCACCACGATGCGCGATCTGGCCGCTCCCGCCGAGCCGATGTTCGAGCTGAGGCGCGAGATCGACGCGGGGCGGGTGGCCGGCCCGCACGTGATCTGCTGCGGCTACGCGCTCATGCGCCCCGGCGGGCACTGCCACTGGCTCGGGGGAATCGAGGTGAGCTCCCGAGCGGAGGTGCGCGCCGCCGTCGAGCGGCAGCTCGGCCAAGGCGGCGATTACGTCAAGCTCATGGCTTCCGGCGGCGGCCTGACGCCGGGCACGCGCCCGCACGAGGCGGACCTGCCGCTGGAGTTGATGCGGGAGGCGGTCGAGGTGGCCGCGGCGCACGGCACCTACGTCACCGCGCACTGCCACGCCACCGAGAGCATCCGGCGCGCCATCGATGCGGGACTGCAGATGATCGAGCATGCCACCTTCGCCGAGCCGCCGGGCCGGTACCGCTACGATCCGGACGTCGCGCAACGCATCCGCGACCGCGGTATCGTCGTGGTCCCCACCGTGTACTGCGCCCTGCAGAACGCCGCCAAGTTCGAGCGTCAGGGCAGCACCTACAACCCCGAAGACGTGGGCGCGGTCGCGCGCCTGCGCGGCCGGCTGACCAACACCGGGCTGTTCCACCGGCTGGGCGTGCCGCAGATCGCCGGCACCGACTGCGGGGCGATCGACACCCGCTTCGACGCCCTGGTCGACGAGTTGCTGACCTACGTGCAGGCCGGCTTGAGCAACGCGGAGGCGCTGCGCTCGGCCACCAGCCTGGCCGCCTGTCACCTGCGGCTGGACGGAGTCGGGCAGGTGTCCGCCGGCCAGCGCGCCGACCTGCTGCTGCTCGACGACGATCCGCTGGAGGACCTCCGCACCCTGCGCGCTCCGCGCGTCGTGATCAAGGCCGGCGAGGTCGCGCACCGCCGGGAAACGGGCGTCCAGCCGGGCTCGGTTTGACCGGGTGGGGGCTCCGGGCTACCCTGTAGGCACGGTTCCGTGCCGGCGGTACCCGTAGACCATGGCAAAAGCCCAACGCACTTCGTCGGCCACGGCGAACGAGTACCTCATTCAGACCTATCTGATGCTGCGCGAGCGGCGCCCGGTCGTCGGCGCCCGCATCGCCGAGCGGATCGGGGTTTCTGCCGCCGCGGTCTCTCAGGCCCTCAAGCGGCTGGAGCAGCGCAAGCTCCTCGTCCTCGATCCAGACGACGGCGTGCAGCTTACCCGGCGCGGCACCAGGCAGGCCGAGCGCACCATCCGCCGCCACTATCTGCTGGAGCGCCTCCTGGTCGACGAGCTGGGCTTCGACTGGGTGGACGTGGACGAAGAGGCGGACAAGCTGGAGCACTCGCTGTCGCCGCGCCTGGAGGAGCACCTCTTCGAGCGGCTTGGCCGTCCCACGACCTGTCCCCACGGCAATCCGTTTCCCGGCTCACCGGACGAGCGGCGCCTGCTCGACGCGCCGCGGCTGACCACCGTGCACGCCGGCGAACGGACCTCCATCCTGCGCATCACCGAGGAAGCCGAGGAGAACGAGGAGTTGATGCGCCGCCTCGACCAGGATCAGCTCGTGCCCGGCACCAAGATCACGGTGTCCGGCATCTCCGAAGCCGAGGTGGTGTTCCGCAAGGACGACACCGGGCAGGAGATCACCCTGCCCACCGGCTACGCCCGCTACGTGCGCGTAGACAGCGCCAACTGAACCTCGGGTTCGTGAACGACAGCCGCGCGCCGGCGCTGGACCGCCTCCGCACGCTTGATCGGGAGATCCACCTGATGCAGCACGTCATCGGCCTGCTGCAGTGGGATCAGGAGACCTACATGCCGGAGGGGGCGGTCGCGGAGCGGTCGGATCAGCTTGCGCTGCTGGAGGGGCAGGTCCACGAGCGCCAGACCTCGCCCGAGATGGGCGAACTGATCGCTGCCGGCGAGGCGCGCACCGACCTCGACGAGATCGATCGCGCGTTCCTGCGCGAGCTGCGGCGGACCTATGACCGGGAGACCAGGCTACCCACGGACCTGGTGACGGCGACCGCCCGCCAGGCCAGCGTCAACCATGCGAGCTGGGTCGCCGCGCGCAAGGCGTCGGACTTCAGCGTGTTCCGGGACGACCTGCAGGAGACGCTGCGCCTCACCCGCGAGAAGGCCGACCACCTGGGATTCGGCGACACCCGCTACGACGCGCTGCTGGACGCGTTCGAGCCGTGGATGCGCACCGCCGAGCTCACGGCCGTGCTCGATGCGCTGCGCGGCCCGCTGGTCGACCTGCTGGAACGGATCGCCGGGTCGCCGGTCACGATCGACGACGCGGTGCTGCGGCGCGACTACGACGTGGGCGCGCAGCGCGCGTTCAGCGACCACCTGCTGGCCGCGCTGGGCTTCTCATCCCACACGGGCCGCCTGGACGTGTCGGCGCATCCCTTCTCAACCACGCTCGGCGCGGCCGACGGCAGGCTCACCACCCGCTTCCATCCCAATCTGCTGTCCTCCAGCGTGTTCGGGACCATCCACGAGTGCGGCCACGGCCTGCACGGGCTGGGCGTGGCGCCGCAGCTCGCCACCAGCGCGCTGGGCTCGGGCACCTCGCTGGGCATCTGCGAGTCGCAGTCGCGTTTCTGGGAGAACCTGATCGGCCGCCGCCGCTCGTTCTGGGAGCACTTCTACCCCCAGCTTCAGCCGCGCTTCGCAGCCTTGGCCGACGTGGACCTGGACCGGTTCTACCGCTCGATCAACGCCGTGCAGCCGTCGTTCATCCGCGTGGAGGCCGACGAGGTGACCTACAACCTGCACATCCTGCTGCGCTTCTCGCTGGAGCGCCGCATGGTTGACGGCGACCTGCAGGTGGACGACCTGCCGGACGCGTGGCGCGAGGAGTCGCGGGCGCTGCTCGGCATCGTCCCGGAGCGCGACGCCGACGGCGTGCTGCAGGACATCCACTGGTCGATGTTCGCCATCGGCTACTTCCCCACTTACACGCTGGGCAACCTGTACAGCGCGCAGTTCCACGCGGCGATGGCGCGCGACATCCCCGACTGGGAGGAGCAGGTGCGCGGCGGCCGGTTCGAGGAGATCCTCACCTGGCTGCGGGAGCGGATCCACCGCCACGGCCGCGTCTACCCGGCCGAGGAGATCTGCCGGCGGGTGACCGGCGAGCCGCTCGACGCGCGCTACTTCACCGACTACCTGAGCACCAAGTTCGGCGAGCTCTACCGGCTGTAGGCGGATGCTGCCCACGGTGATCCTGATCGGCGACTCGATGCGCGTCGTCCACCAGCCGTCGTGGAAGCGCTGCGCGGTGTGGTGGACCTGAAGCCGGGCTGCCGGGCCAAGAGCGGACCAATCCGGTCTTCGCCTTGCTCTCCGGCCTGCAACTTGCCGAGGTTCTGAGGGAGCAGACACGTGAAGGAAGTCCACGACTGGGCAGGCTGGTTCCGAGAACTCGGAAAGGCGATTCGGAGTGCCGGCGAAGACGGATTGATCACGCAGGCGAGCCAAGTGGACTGGGGCGGCAAGCCCGAACTGCTCAAGAACGGTGATCCGGGGATCGATCCGTTTTCGTTCCTCTACTCCCTGGCTCAGAAGAACACCAAGCGCCAGCGACCAAGAGTCTATCCGAGTGTCGCGAAGTGCTTCGGGCTGGAGGCGCCCCCGGATCCCGGCAACGATGATCTCTACACGTTTCCCACGCCGACCCCGGTGGCTTCGGCCGTGTTCAACGACAGAAGCGAGTTCAGGCCCGACCTGCTGTGGCGTCTGTTCCGGCAGGCGGTCGAGAACGAGCCGCGAATCGATCCGGAGCTGTTTCGGGATGTTCTGGAGATCAAGTTTGTCGCGATCGTGAAGCTGACGCATACGCTATGCCTCATCAACCCTGATTACTTCATTCCTGCCGATACGCTGGAACGCCTGCCCGCGAATGAGGGCGCGGACCTGAAGCGCTGGGGTCATGCAGAGTACGTGTCGGCCATGGACAAGGCCAAGCGGACCTTCCCCGAATGCCGGGCGTACGAGATCAACGCGTTCGTGTGGTTCCAGTACATGTCGGGGTCTCCGCTGATCACGGCTGAGTCCCGGTACTTCCAAGTCAGCACACGAGCCTACGAGGGCGACCGCTGGACAGACTTCAAGCGGAGTTGCGCCGTGTACACGGACGCATCCAAGCCAGGAGGCCCTGGTTCATGGAGCGAGGACACGATTGACGGCGACCCTTCGCGCGGCCCGTATCCTCTCGCGGAGCCCAAGCGGGGAGATGTCATCCTGGTCCGCACCGGGTTCAAGGGGCGCGCGATCGGCGTCGTTCACAGCAATGACTACGCCGAACCCGGCGGACTGAATGCGCGCAGCAGACTCCACGTGTACTGGATCAACAAGGCCTCGGCCAGCTTCGCCGGCCAGACGGACCAGAGGGCCTTCGCACGCACCCAGCCGGGGAGTTCCACGTACAGGGAGTTTGCGACGGCGGCCGCGTACGAACCGACGTTCGCACTACTCGGCAAGGCGGGGCGATCAAAGACGCCCCGCCTCGTCGCCGACCCCACCGGTCCGCGTGAGACCGGTGGGGGTGCGGCGAGCGCGATCCTCCACCCCCTGAATCTGGTCCTTTATGGGCCACCCGGCACCGGGAAGACGTGGCACGCCGTCACCCGTGCGGTGGCGATTGTCGAAGGCCGGAGCGTCCACGAAGTGTCAGAGGAGGAGCGAGAAGACCGCGTCGCCATCAAGCGACGGTTCAACGAATACCGCCATACGAACCGGATCGAGATGGTGACGTTCCACCAGAACACCACCTACGAGGACTTCGTCGAGAGCATCCGGCCCGTGCTGGTGGACAATGCGAGCACCGGCGCGGGGGACCAGCCAAGCCGAGCCGCAGAACGTGGAGATGTCCGGTACGAGCTGTCTCGCGGCGTTTTCAGGCGGATCACCGAGCGAGCCGAGCAGGACCCGGACCAGCGTTACGTGCTCGTCATCGACGAGATCAACCGCGGCAACATCGCCCGGATCTTCGGCGAGCTGATCACCTTGGTCGAGGACTCGAAGCGGACCGGCCGCGAAGACGAGACACGGGTGACGCTGCCCGCCTCGAAGACAGAGTTCCGCGTGCCGGCGAACCTGCACGTCGTCGGGACGATGAACACGGCCGACCGGTCCATAGCCCTCTTGGACACCGCGTTGCGGCGGCGTTTCGTGTTCGAGGAGATGATGCCGGATGCGTCTCCTTAGAAACAAGCAGAATCAGGCAGTCTCCGGGACCAAGTTGAAGCCGA
>JAPPNY010000109.1 GCA_028818385.1 Spirochaetaceae bacterium | reverse complement strand
CATGATCCCAACCTGCCTCAAACCGTCCGCCCCGGCTGAATAGTTACATTCCAAGAATAACATCGCGGCCGGACACGCACCTGCCGCGGTCACGCGGGCTTGGGCCGGCAGCAGCCGGCCGGCTCTATCCGTTCGAGAGCGCCACCACCCCGGCAGCCGCCAGCAGCAGGTCGAGCGAGCGCTCCATGCCCAGCTCCTCGCTCCCGCGGAAGCTGCTGCACACGCAGATCGTCACGTCCCGTTCCGGATCGCCCAGCACCACCGCGCCGTAGCCGTTCATGTCGCCGTGGTGGCCGAAGGCGACCACCTGCGTGCCGTCCAGGTAGAGCTCGACGCCGACCCCGTAGCCGTTCGACGGGCCGGGCGAGCACTCCTCGGACTTCCGGGTCGCCACCCGCAGCATCTCCCGCCGCGCCGCCTTGTTCAGCAGCACGTCCTCCGCCCCCGGGTCCAACGCCGCGCCGAACGCCGCGATCTCGCTCGGCGTCGAGTACAGGCCGCCGCTCGGCACGCGAAAGCCGCGCCCGGAGTGCTGGCGCTCCGAATCGCGGGTGCTGATCGACCCGTCGGCCAGCCGCTCGTAGCCGGTGGCCAGACGCGCGCGGTCCGCCGGCGGCCGGAAGCCGGTCGCCGTCAAGCCGAGCGGCGCGCAGATCTCGGCCGTCACCAGCTCCGGATAGGGCATCCCGCCCGCGCGCCGCACCGCCAGTCCCAGGATTGCCGCGCCGACGTTGGAGTAGTCGAAGCAGGCGCCCGGGGGATGGGCGAAGCGGGTCGCCGGGATGGCGCCCAGCAGCGTCTGTTCCCACTCGTCGACCGCGCCGGCCAGCAGCCGCGGGATGCGTGGCTCGCGCGCCAGGCCGCTGGTGTGGGTGGCCAGGTCGCGTAGCGTGATGGCGCGCGGCTGATTGGCGTAGCCGACCGTGGCCTCGATCTCCGGCACCCGCCGGGCGACCGGCTCGTCCAGGTCCAGCACGCCGCGCCGGGCCAGGCGCAGCGCCGTCACCACCGCCACCGTCTTGCTGATCGACCCCACCCGGTAGACGGTGGCGGCGTCGGCACGCCGGCCCCGCTCCCGGTCCGCCCAGCCGGCCGCGTGCGTCCATACCGTCCGCCCGCCGTGCCGGACGGCCGCGCTCAGGCTGCCGGTGCCGTCGGCCTCTGCCGCGGCGTCCAGTGCGCCGGCCAGCTCCTGCCAGCGGGCTGCCTCGGCCATCGGCTACGTATCAGCCGCCGTCACAGCGTGACGACCTCGCCGGGGCGCAGATCGGGCTTGACGTCCCAGTACCAGGAGCCGTCGTCCAGCTCGATGCGGCGCGACCCCAGTTCCTCGAGCCTCGCTCGGAGGCGCTCCAGCTTCCGGCGGAGCACGCCATGCGGATCGAACAGGAGGATGCCGTGGTGCGTCATGTCGAGCATCAACCAGGGCGTGTCCGCCAGCTCCTCCTCCGAGCGGTAGACCGCGACCGGGGCGGTCGGCACGCCGCGCGCCGCCAGCTCGCGCCAGTGGCCGATCCCGCAACCGCAGTTTCGCGTGCAGAAACGCCTCGGAGACGGTCTCGCGGTCGCCGCGGTGGACGACGAACAGGTCGATGTCGCTCCAACGGTGCGCCTCGCCCCGCGCCACCGACCCGTACAGCGCGACCGCGGTCAGTCGCGCGCCGCGCTCGGCGCGCACCACGGTCAGCAGGGCGTCCGTCAGCGGCTTGACGTCGGCCAAGCCGAACGAGGACTCGCCCCGCTCGTCTGCAGCCGTCATGCAGCCCCCAGCCGAGACAGAAACTCGCGGACCTTGGTGAATGCAGCATGCTCGAAGTCCCAGACGCCTTGCTTCGCTGCCACCCCTACCGAGACGCGAGGATCGCTGGTCGTGGAGAGGTAGGCGCATGCCCGTGCCTTGTCAGGCCGAGGAATCGTCCCCCCTGCTGATTCGATGCACGTGAAGAACCGGTCGATGCAACCGTCTTCTCGGGTTTCCGCAAAGGAACGCGCCAGCACCGTTTCGAGCATGCCTGCCCCGTCTTCGGGTAACACCAACACGCTCACGATGGGAGTTCCGGGCGCAGCCACTCCTATTTCTTCCGGGAGCGCCAGTCTTGCTTTGTTTAACGCCGAACGCACACTTTGAAATGCCGACCGAGCGGAGGACTCGGCATCACGCACGATCCCGAGATGGCGGACATCGGCAAACCTCGGAGCCCTCACCAGTGCCGAGAGAAAGCTACTCAGTTCACTGACGCCCCCGTAGTTCTGAATCTCCATCCGCGAAATCCGAAGATGATCACGGAACGCTTCAAAGAAGTTTCGGTAATCGTTGCCTTCAACCAGCAGTTGAACCGCTGACGTGATGGCATGCGGCTTCACAGTCAACGGACCTCAATGTCATGGCGGATTGCAGCCGCGATCTCGGATCGCTCGTAGGTGACACACCTGCATCGGCCTTCGTCGACCTCCAGACGATGGAGAGCAAGGTCGTCAGTCTGGATGGCCTGGTCGGCGGCTTGGACGCACTCGAAGCTGTGGGTGGTGGCGAATACCTGGACGCCATAGCGCCGTGAGGAGTCATCGATCACCCGCCACATGTCGGTCAGCACGGAGTGATGGATGCCGTTCTCGACTTCGTCGATGAGTACGAGGCCGTTTTTGGCGCTTACAAATCCCAGCACGATGCTGGCAAATCTCGTCATCCCCTCGCCCATGACCGACAGCGGCACGAGTTCGGGGAGCCCGACGTCGCCCCAGATCATGGGCCAGCCACTGGAGGAGTTGTCTACGATGCTTCTCAAGCGCGGCTCGATCGCCTGCAGGGGCTTGAGGAGCACGTCACCCTGCTTTCGCTTCCGTAGCGTCCCCAGGAGGATCGCGTCTTCGCGACCGGTACGTGATATGGACGAGTGCAAACTGGCCGCGAAAGGGACTTTCTCGTGGTGGTGTTTGAAGTGGATATCCTTCGCGGAGAGTTGAACGGCAGCGCGGATCGCGGGTCCGTCGCCCTGCTGGAATCTGAGCGTCAGTTGTTGGTCGAATAGGCCTTGGTCCGCGCGGCCGGCGTCCTCCAGGGGAAAGGTCGAGTTCGTGCGAGGTTCGAGTGCGACCGTGAGCGAGAGACCGCCGCACGGTTGATGATGCGCGGTGATTTCGATGGTGCGATCGAAGTCGAACCCGAAGAACAGCGGTTTCCACAGGGTCTCCCGAACCGAGTCGCCGGTGATCCGCGCGTCCGATCGGGTTTCGATATCGTTCGCGGTCCGGGTGATGCTTGGATTCAGGGCCAAGTGAGGGTTGCCGCCTCCCGAGAGGAGAAACAGCGCTTCCAGCAGGGATGTCTTTCCCGCGTTGTTACCGCCCGCGACGACGTTCACGCGGCTCAGCCGCGTGACTTCGAGATCGCCGAACACGCGATAGTTGCGGATCCTGAGTCGATCAAGCATCGGCCACCACCAGCGGAACCGCCGGCGCGCCCCTAGCCGGCCCCTAGCCGTCCGACAGCGCCGGCACCACCTCGGTGGCGAGCAGCTCCACGCAGCGCCACCAGCGCTCGTCGTTGTCCGAGTCCTGGGCCAGCATCAAGAGCGTGCCGAAGCCGCCGGTGATGTCGATCACCTCGCGCAGGCGCCGCACGACCGTGTCGACGCTGCCGATGATGCACAGGTTCTCCAGGACGTACGGGACGTCGATGTCGTCGTCGGTCATGCCGGGGTCCAGTTTCATCGCCTCCTGCACCATGCCGGCCTTGAGGATCTTGATCAGGTAGTCGTACGAGCGGGCGTACGCGCCGTCGGCGCGGGCGAACTCCCAGGCGTCGGCGTCGGTGTCGGCCACCATGATGCTGCGCGACACCCGCCAGTCGGCGCGGTCCGGCTCCGGGCGGCCGGCCTTGGCCGCGCCCTCGCAGTAGACCTCCCACTGCCGCTTGAGCACCTGCGAGGTGACCATGTTGGCGCTGATCGGGATGTAGCCGCGCTCGCCGGCGGTGAGCGCGCCGCGCGACTCCGCCTTGATGATGCTGGTCGCGATCGGCGGGTGCGGCTTCTGGTAGGGCTTGAGGATGTCGCCCATGTTGAAGTCGGGGCGGGGGTTCTGGACCTTGATCTCCCAGAACTCGTCCTTGAGCTCGTACGGCGCCTCGGACTCCCACAGCTTCAGGACCATGTCCATGCCGCGTATGGTCATCAGCCCGACCTCGGCCGGGTCCAGGCCGAACAGCTCGTAGTCGCACGGTACGCCACCCTGGCCGAAGCCGATCAGGAAGCGGCCGCGCGCCAGGTGGTCGAGGTAGGCCAGCCGGGTGGCGATGTTGGCCGGATGGTGCAGGGGCATGATCGTCACGCCCGTGCCCAGCTTGATGTTCGAGGTGCGCGGCAGCGCGTTGGCGATGAAGACGTCGTTGGAGGGGATGGGCTCCCAGTCCAGGGTGTGGTGCTGGCCGATCCACGCCTCCTCGTAGCCGAGCTTGTCGCAGCGCACCACCAGCTCCAGGTCCTCCTCGTAGCCTTCGGTGCGGTCGCGCTCCGGCGGATGCAGCGGCATCATGAACATTCCGAGTTTCATTCGCGTCAGGCTCCTTGTCCCGTCTCTCGGGCGGTTCGCCGGCACGGTGACCGGGTTGTAAGCTGCCGCCGATGATAGCAAAGCGTCCGCTCCGGCACCGGTACCGGCCCACCCACTACTACCGCACCCTCGGCACGCACGAGCCCGTGGTCTCCATCGGCGACGGCGACACCGTGGTCACCTCCACCGTCGACGCGGGCGGCAACGACGGAGCAGGCGAGCAGGTGACCCCGCGCGGCAACCCGCAGACCGGCCCCTTCCACGTCGACGGGGCCGAGCCCGGCGACGCGCTGGCGGTGACCCTGCACGCCGTCACGCCCAACCGCGCCACCGGCTTCACCACCTCGCCCGTGGACGCGCAGGTGCTGGAGCCCGGCTTCGACGCCGGGACGAAACGGATGGTCGACTGGCGGCTGGACCTCGACGGCGGCACCGCCACGCCGATCGACGTGCCCGGCCTGGAGGCGCTGCAGGTGCCGCTCCGCCCCATGATCGGCTGCTTCGGAGTGGCCCCCGACCGGGGGGAGGCGATCTCCACGGCCACCTCCGGCGCGCACGGCGGCAACATGGACTACGCCGGCTTCGTGGCGGGCGTCACCGTCTGGTTCCCGGTGTCGGTGCCCGGAGCGCTGTTCTTCCTGGGTGACGTCCACGCCGTGCAGGGCGACGGCGAGATCACCGGCAACGGCGTCGAGGTGTCGGCCGACGTCACCTTCTCCGTGCGCGTGCTGTCCGGGCGCACCATCGCCTGGCCGCGCGCGGTCTCGGGCGACCACCTGATGACCGTTGGCTGCGGCCGCCCGCTCGACCAGTGCGTGCAGTACGCGACCGGCGAGATGCTGCGCTGGCTGGGCGAGCTGGGCCTGCCGGAAACGGCCGCGCACACCCTGCTGGGCCAGGCGGTCGAGTACGACCTGGGCAACATCTACGACCCCGCCTACGTGATGGTGTGCAAGGTCCGCACGGACACCCTGCGCTCGATCGGCCTTTCCCCGGAGGACCCGTAGAGCCGCACATCTCCAATATATTATGCCGACGAACATAATGCTCACGTGCATAATAGTGCGATGGAGTTTCTCGATCGTGCCGGCGAGCTGCGGCGCCTCGACAACGCGTTGCGCCACTCCGGGGCGTTCGCCGTCATCTGGGGGCGCCGCCGGGTAGGCAAGTCCCGCCTGCTTCTGGAGTGGTCGCGGCGCCGCGACGGCCTCTACACGGTCGCCGATCAGTCGGCGCCCGCCGTTCAGCGGCGTTATCTGGCCGCCGCGGTCGCGGAGCGGTTCGGTGGGTTCGCCGACGTCGAGTACCCGGACTGGCGGTCGTTCTTCACCCGCCTCGTCGACGCCGCGGTGCGGGCGAGCTGGAACGGACCGTTCATCCTCGACGAGCTGCCGTACCTGATCGCCGCGGACCGGTCGCTGGCCGCCGTGCTGCAGAACTGGCTGGACCGCCCCGGCGGGCGGCCGTGCCTGGTGGTAAGCGGTTCGAGCCGGCACATGATGCACGGCGCCGTGCTCGACGCCGACGCTCCTCTGTACGGCCGTGCGGTGGAGGCATTCGCGGTGCGCCCGCTGCGGCCCGGCTACCTGGCCGACGTCTTCACCGCGGCGCCGCCGCGCTCCCTGGTGTCCGCCTACGCGCTCTGGGGCGGCCTGCCGCGCTACTGGGAGCTCGCCGAACCGTACGGAGGCGACCTCGCCGCCGCGGTCGACGAGTTGGTCCTCGATCCCTCAGGCCCGCTGCACGAGGAGCCGGACCGCCTGCTGCTGGCCGAGACGCCGCCGGCCACCTCGCTGCGCCCGTTGCTGGATGCCATCGGCGCCGGCGCCCACCGCATCAGCGAGATCGCGGGCCGGCTCGGCAAGCCGGCCTCCAGCCTGACGCGGCAGCTTGCCGCTCTGACCGGGATGGAATTCGTGCGCCGGGAGATCCCGTTCGGGAGCAGCGCGGCGTCCGGCAAGCGCAGCCTCTACCGGCTCGACGACCCGTTCCTGCGCCTGTGGTTCGCGGCCGTGGCCCCGCACCGGGCGGCCCTGGCGGAAGCGCCGCGCGACACCCGGCTGCAATACTGGCGCCGGCACCGGGCGGCCCTGGACGGCCACGCGTGGGAGGAGCTCTGCCGCATGGCGGTGCCGAAACTGCACCGGATCGACACGCCGCTGGCTCCCCTGGGACCCTGGGAGCCGGCGCGGCGCTACTGGCGCGGCAACGCCCCCGAGCTCGACGTCGTGGCGCGCTCGGTCGACGGCCGGCGGCTGCTGGTTGGCGAGGCGAAGTGGTCCGCACGATCCGGCCCCGTATCGAGGGCCGGTCCCCTGCCCGGCATCGGCGGCGTGCCCGGAACTGCCGGTCTGGAGGCGGTAAGAGTCAGATTCGTGCCCGAGGCGTCGGCCAGGATCGATGCCTCGACCGGCGTACACCTGGTGGACGCGAGTGACGTGCTCTCCGTATTGCGCGAGACGGACCGCTAGTCGGCTAGGGGACCCCGGACTCGTCGAAGACGGCGGTAATGTCCGCGGTGGGCCGGCCGTCCGGACCGGCGATGGCGCGCGCCGCCGGCGGCTGCGTCCGGTAGGCGTCGAGCCGACTGCCGATGCGGTCGCCGAAGTCGCTCACCCCCTCCCTCTCCAGCAGCAGGCCGATCGGGATGCGGTCGCCCCACTCCAGCGCCTTCTGCGAGAACGCGGCGATCCGGTCGGCGTAGACGTCTGCGTCTGCGTCTGCCGGGATGCGGCCGTCGTAGTCCGTCGCCTCCACGTCGTAGATGCGCGACTCGCCGCTCTCGGTGCCCTCGCCGCCGAACCACGCCTTGTCGTGCAGGTCGTTGTAGGTCGGGCACGGCTGGACGATGTCCAGGAACGACAGGCCGGGGTGCTCGACCGCGCGGGTGATCATCCGCACCAGGTGGCGGACGTCGTAGGAGTATCCCCGCCCGATCCAGGTGAAGCCGCTGGCGTACGCCAGCGACGGCCCGTTGACGCTCTCCTGGATGTTCGGCTCCGCCAGGCTCTTGGTCTGCAGGCCGAGTTGCAGCGTCGGCGCGCCCTGCCCCTGCGTGAGGCCGTACACCTCGTTGTTGAACAGCAGGTAGGTCAGGTCGACGTTCCGGCGGCCGGCGTTGACGAAATGGCCGGCGCCGATGCCCAGCCCGTCGCCGTCGCCACCGACGATGATCACGGTCAGCTCCGGGTTGGCCAGCTTGATGCCGGTCGCGAACGGCAGCGGCCGGCCGTGCAGGGTGTGAACGCCGTAGCAGTTGACGTAGTACTGCGCCTTGCCCGAGCAGCCGATGCCGCCGACCAGCACGACCTCGTGCGGACGGCGGCCCATGCCGGCCAGCGCCTGCTGCAGCGCGCCCAGGATGCCGAAGTCTCCGCAGCCCGGGCACCAGTCGTTGGCGTAATCCACCCGGAACTGCTTGAGCGCCTGCCTGCGGTCCAGGGTTGCTGTTGCCATATTCTCGCTACTCCCAGGGATTGCGGACGACGGTCCGCGCCTCGGCGCCGCCGGCGGCGATGCGGCGCAGCGGCGCCTGCAGCTCGGCGGCCGTGAACGGCCGGCCGTTGTACTTGAGAATGCGGTGCGCGGCGCGCACGCCGGTCTGCTCCGCCAACAGGCGCGCGAACTGCCCGGAGTGGTTGAGCTCCACGGTCACCAACGGGCCTGCCGACCGCTCGCCGGACAGCAGCTCCGCAAGCTCCTCGCCCGGGAACGGCCAGAGCAGGCGCACCTGCACCAGCCGCACGCCGATGCCCTCGCCCGCCAGCGCATCCATCGCCTCCAGCACCGCGCCCTTGGTGGAGCCCCAGCCCACCACGGTCACCGCCGCGTCGGCGGCGCCGTAGACGGCCAGCTTCTCCGCCGTGCCGATCTCGGCCGCCGCCAGCTCCAGCTTGCGCTCCCGCTTCTCCACCTGTTGCTCGCGCACCACCGGGTCCTCGGTGACGCGGCCCTCCTCGGTGTGCTCGCCGCCGGTCACCCAGTGCATGCCGCCCGGCTGCCCGAGCACCGGTCGGGGCGAGATGCCGTCGTCGGTGACCGCGAAGCGCGGAAAAGACCCCTGCTCCGGCGCGCGGCCGTTCGGCTCGTACAGCACGCCGCGGTCGATCGACAGCGTGGACGGATCGAAGCGGGTGAGGGTCTGCGTGGTGCTGGACAGCGCCTTGTCCATCAGGTGGATGACCGGGAGCTGGTAGCGCTCGGCGTAGTTGAACGCCTGCGCGGCGTCCGCGAACGCCTCCTCCAGGTCGGAGGAAGCCATCAGGATGCGCGGGAACTCGCCGTGGCCGGCGTGCAGGGCGGACAGCAGGTCGCCCTGCTCCGTGCGCGTGGGCAGGCCGGTCGACGGGCCGCCACGCTGCCAGAGCGTCACCACCAGCGGCACCTCGTTGATGCCGACCCAGCCCAGCCCCTCGGTCATCAGCGAGAAGCCGGGGCCGGAAGTCGCGGTGGAGGCGCGCACGCCGGTGAGCGCCGCGCCGGCCGCCATGGTGATGGCCGCGATCTCGTCCTCGGTCTGCACCACGACCACGGCCTGGTCGCCGCCGCCTTCGCGGCCGATGCGGGTGTGCCGCTCCAGGAAGGTGTTCTCCGCCGTGGCGGGGCTGATCGGGTAGTAGGTCTGGAAGGCGAGGCCTGCGGCCATCTTGCCCATGGCCACCGCCTCGCTGCCGTTGATGTACAGGCGGCCGTCCGCGGCGCCGCCGGGCTTGAGGCTGAGGTGAAACGAGCGCTCCTCGAACCGCTGCAGCGCGTAGCGGTACGCCTGGTCGATGGCGTGTACGTTGAGCTCCACGATCGGCTTGCGGCCGCGGAACACGCGGTCCAGGGCGCTCACCAAGTAGGAGCGGTCCAGCCCCATGGCCGCGCAGCAGACCGCCACCGACACCGTGTTGCGGGTGCGGTCGGCGCGCGCCGGCGGGATGCCCATCTCCTCCGCCAGGGCGCCGGTCACCGCGCCGAAGTCCACCGGCAGCGCGTGCACGCCGCGCTCGGCCGCCAGCTCCAGCAGGCCGGCGGTGCCGTGCGGCAGGCCGCGCTCGTCCAGCAGCGCGGTCAGGTCTTCGGCCACCCGCTCGTCCAGCATGCTCAGCCGGCTCAGGGGCACGTCGGCGTCCCGCTCCGAGTGCAGCAGCCAGCCGCCGTCCGCGACCGTCATCACGTTCCGGGCCAGCGTCTCCGCGTCGAACGACGCCATGAAGTCCACCTCGCTCCGGTGGCAGGTAAGGGGGTGGTCGGCCACGCGCACGTCGTAGTACGAGTGGCGGCCCATGATGTTGGAGTAGTATTCGCGATGGCCGAACACGTGCAGGCCCGCCGCCGCGCAGGAGCGGGCGAAAAAGCGGGCCGCGGTATCGACGCCGCTCCCTTGCGGTCCGCCGATCCGCCACGCCAGATCAGTAATCAGTTCCATGTTCTGTCGATCGGTTGATTCTTGCGACCAGGCAAGACCTGATCGCTTCGCGCGTCGCAAACGGCTCGCGCACGCACGCCGGAAGCTACGCTAATGTATTGGCCGACTTGACGTACTGTCAAACCGCGGGACTCCCGCCCGCCCTTAGTGGGCGCCACTCGTGAAGATTGCCATCCTGGCCGACGTGCACGGCAACCTGCAGGCCCTGCGCGCGGTCATGGATCACGTCGACCGGTGGCGGCCGGACGCGGTGCTGGTGGCCGGGGACATCGTCAACCGCGGCCCGCGCTCCCCGGAGTGCTGGGACCTGGTCGAAGAGCGCCGCGCGCGCGACGGCTGGCTCGTCATCCGCGGCAACCACGAGGAGTACGTGATGCAGCGCGGTTCTCCGGACGCCGCCCGCCCGCCGCCGGCCTATGACGTGTTCGCGGCGGTCGACTGGTGCCGGCGGTCGCTGGGGGCGCGCGCCGCCGAGTTGCCCGCCATGGTGACCGAGGCGAGCCTGCCGACGCCGGCGGGCGAGGTCTTCATGACGCACGGCACGCTGCTCGGCTCCCGTGACGGGATCTACCCGCACACCACCGACCAGGAGCTCGACAGCAAGGTGCGCGCCGGCAGCGCCGTGTTCGCGGTCGGTCACACCCACCGCCCGCTGATCCGCCGCCACCGCGGCTGCCTGGTGGTCAACGCCGGCTCCATCGGCATGCCGTTCGACGGCGATCCGCGCGCCGCCTACGCGCGCCTGGAGCTGATCGGCTCCACCGGGTGGGGCGTGCGCATCGTGCGGCTGGACTACGACCGCGCCGCCGCCGAGCGCGACTTCGCTCTCACCGGCTTCCTGGACGGCTGCGGCCCGATCGGCCGCACGGTCCTCAACGAGTTCCGCACCGCCCGCGGTCGGCTGGCCGCCTGGACCCGCGATTACCAGGACCGGATCCTGGCGCGCGAGCTGACCGTGGCGGACGCGGCGAAGCTCTTCCTGTCCGGGATCCGCGGCTAGTGCCCCAGGATCGTCGCCTTCGGCTCCGGTCCTGGCCCGGCCCCGCCTTGCGGCAGGAGTCGGTCGGACGTGCCGCTGGCGCGCCCCGTCCGACCGATTCCTACCGGGACTCCGCTGCCAGTTGGTCAGCCAGGTCTTTGCGGATTTCCTCGTCTGTCAGGCCGGCCTTGCGGTCGAAGGCGATGGTGCGGGCGACCAGCAGGTCGCGGTGCGGGTCGCTCACGTAGCCCTCCGGCAGCAGGCCGGCTGCCCGCGCGGTCTCGATCGTCCACTCGACCCGCTCAGGCGTCGGCAGGAACAGCCGGCGGACCGCCTGCGGCGTGCGCGCGACCAGCACCCACAACCCGGCGGCGGCCGCCCCGGCCAGCGGGGCGGCCGCGGCGTGCGCGATCCGCTCGAAGGTCGACACCATCGCCTGCCAGCCCACCCCGGCGCTGATCGCCTGGGCCACGGTGACCCCGGCGCCGATCGTGACGGCGATGATGCGGTTGGTCGTACTGAGGCGGGACGTCATCGGCGGGGCGTCAGCCTGGGCCGGCAAGCTGACGGCGCATCGTAGCCGTCCGAAGCGACTGCCGTCAGGCGGGCGGCGCCGGGGTATGATGAGCCCGATGTCCAGTCACAGGCCACGGGGAGCGGGCTGAGCGATGGCACCGCGCGCCGCGCTGGTCGGGATCGGCGGATACGGCCGCACGCTGCTGGAGGTGCTGGCGGCCGCGCAGGCCGAGCGGCGCTGCGCGCTGGCTGCGGCCGTGGTGCGCACGCCCGGCCGCTACCCGGAGTCGGAGCGCATGCTCGGCGAGCTCGGCGCAACCGCGCACCCGACCCTGGAGGAGCTGCTGGGCGCCGAGGCGGGCCGGCTGGACCTGGTCGTGGTCGCCGGCGGCATCCCCTGCCACGAGACCGCGTCCGTCGCGGCGCTGGAGGCCGGCTGCCACGTGCTCTGCGAGAAGCCGGCCGCCGGCACCCTGGCGCAGGCGCGCCGCATGCAGCAGGCCGCGGCGCACAGCGGACGCATCCTGGCCATCGGCTATCAGGGCATGTACTCCCCCGCGGTCGCCCGGCTCAAGGCCCTGCGCACCGGGGGCGGGCTTGGCGCGCTCACACACGCGCGGACGCTGATCTCAGCGACGCGCGGCCGGCGCTACTACCGGCGCCGTGACTGGGGCGGCCGGCGCGGCGGCGCGGAGGTCCTCGACTCACCGATCCAGAACGCCTGCGCCCACCAGCTCCAGCAGATGCTGTACGTGGCCGGCGCGGGCGAGCGGCAGGCGGCCACCCCCGTCGCCGTCACGGCAGAGAATTACCGCGCCGCCCGGGAGGCCTGGGCCGACACCCAGTACCTGCGGGTCGAAACCCGCGAACGGACCGTCATCGGCATGCTGGCGTCGCACGCCTGCCTGGAGGCGACCGACGTCCACATCGAGTACTGCTTCGAGGGCGGCACGGCAACCGTTGACGGCGGACGCGTGGTGATCGAACGGGCAGGCAAGAGCGAGGAGATGGCCGACCCGCCCTACGACCCGTCCGGGCCGCTGCGCGCACTGCTGGCGTCGATGGAGACCGGCGAGCCGCCCGCCTGCACGATCGGCAACGCCCTGCAGCACACCGCCTGCATCGAGGCCGGCTTTGCCGCCGCCCCGCCCGCGGAGGTGCCGGCCGAGTTCGTGCTCACGGCGACCCCGCCGCCGTCGCTGCCCGCGGACGCCGCCGGCCCGGTCACCGCGATCCGCGGCATTGAGCGGACCCTGCAGGCCGCACACGCCGCGGCGACGGGCTACGTCGGCGCCGGCGCGCCGTGGGGGCTCGCTCCAGGCCGCGTCGGTCTGTCCGAAGACCTGACGCCCGCCGGCTGAGCCTCTCCGTTCACTCCTCCTCGCCGCACGTCCAGCGGCGCGCGGACGTGCTTGGCCGATCGATGCGGCTCGCGTATCTTCCCGGCTTCGGGAGGATGTCGATGAAACAGAGGACTACGTTGTTCGCCGCAAGCGCGGCGATCCTGCTGGCCGTAGCGGGCTGCTCCCGCGGGCCGGCTCCGGAAATGGCGCCGGCCTACGTCGGCACCTGGCACATCGCCGGTCAGGCCGATCCGACCACGCTGACGTTCGGGGAGGACACCTTCACGTTCATCGTCGGTGACGGGAGCACCGTCCTGCAGCCGCTCGTGCCGCCCGAGGAGGGCGCGGAGAACGTGGCCACCATGCTGACGGTGAGCGGCAGCCTGTCCGTCGAAGGCGACACCAGCTTCAAGCTGACGGTGCCCGAAGACGGGGTCTCGATCGAGTTCGTGGATGGGGTCGGGGAGTTGGAGCAGGAGTTGTCGACAGCCTCGTTCACGGTGCTCTTCCGGGGTTTGTCCGAGGAGCCGATGCTGGTCGATATCGACGACGCCGGCACCACCATGACCATGATCGGCCTCTTCTCCGGCATCCTGACCGCGCCGGATCTGCTGGCGTCGCTGACGGCCTGCAGGGACGCGCCGTGCGCGGGCGCCTGAGCGGCCATCGGTCAAACTCGACCGCTTTCTGACGGGGCTTGGTGGTCGTCTTCGCGGTCTGTCATGTAGGCCCGCACGTCAGCGCGGAACGAGCGGCTCACCGGCACCCGGTGGCCGCCGGTGAGATGCAGCACCACGCGGTGATCGTCGCTCTGCAGCCGCACGACGTTGCGGTATGCCGCCCAGTAGGACCGGTGCGTCTGCATCCGCTGGCCCCCCAGGGCTCGCGCCACGTCCGACAGCCGCATCAGCACGACGGCCGTGCCGGCGGTCCTCACGACCCGGTTCCGGAGTAGCGGCCGGCTGCCCGGGCCTCACCGCGCAGCCGATGCCCGACCCACCGGGCTCAGATCGCCCCGATAGCCGTCGCCTCCGGCTCCGCCCATCGGCCCATCCCCTCCTCCATCCGATCCCGGTGGGATCTGCCGCTGACGCGGCAGTACCCACCGGGCTCAGATGTCCATCGCCACCTCGGCGCGCTTGCCGGCGCGTTTCAGCTTGGGCGATCTCTGCATCAACGACGCCACCAGGCGGTTGATCGGGCGCATCCAGCGCGGCAGGTCGGCGTCGCGCAGGACGTTCAGGAACAGCACGACCCGCGGGCGAGCGCTCCTGTTCCACACCTCGTGCCGGTAGGTGTCGTCGAACAGCACGCCTTGCCCTTCCCGCCAGTGGTACTCCTGGCCGCCGCAGACGATGTAGACCGGCGCGTCGTCCGGCACGATCAGGCCCAGGTGGTAGCGGTACACCCCGCGGAAGAAGCCGCGGTGCGCGGGGATGTGCTTGCCGCCGTCCAGGATCGAGAACATCGCCGTTTCGACCTCCGGGATCTGCCGGAGCACCTCGACGGTCTTCGGGGTCAGGTTCACGTTGGTGTCGTGCCAGACGCCGTGGCCCATGAGGAAGAAGGTCCGCCAGGGGATACCGTCCTTGCCGGAAATCGGGGTCTGCAGCGGGTCGACCTCGTGGAACTTCGGGATCCGCTCCGGGTTCCGCAGCAGCGCCTCCGCCTCCGCACGGATCTCCGGGTAGGCGTCCTCGATCAGCCGGTGTCCGGGAAAGCCCCGATCCGAATCCACGAACGGGGGATTCCGCACGAACACGGGGGTGATCAGGCTGTACGCCAGCGCGAAAATGCCGGGCTCGATGAAGAAGACCCCCAGGCCCACCGCCACGATGGCGCCGGCGATGATCAGCAGTACCACTGTTCCCTTAGTACCCGAAGCACCCGGCACAGGCAAGCGCCGTCCAGGCTTCCGGGGTAGACTCCCCGGGCGATGTTGACCCTGGATGGCTGTGCCCGACGCCTCGACCGCGTGCGCTCGATTCTGGCCGACCGCGAGCTGGACCTGCTGCTGCTCACCGATCCCTGCCACGTGTACTACGTCACCGGCTGCCTGCCGCCGTGGTTCGCGCTCGGGGCGGTGGCGATCGGCGCCGAGCGCTCGGTGCTGGCCACCAGCGAGCCGCGCTCCGACGGCTCAACCGTGGACGACGTGCGCGTCGCCGAGGCGCAGTCCAACGCGACGATCCGCCTGGACCAGGCGGACGGCATCGCGGCGCTGCTCGCCCCGGAGCTTGCCGGCGCGCGCCGCGTGGGCCTGGACCAGGGGGTGCTCGGCGCCGCCGTGCTGCAGCGCATGGACGCCACGTTCGCGGACGTGACCCCCGACCTGCTCCACCTGCGCAGGCGCAAGGACCCGGACGAGGTCGAGTTGATCCAGGCCGCCGCGCGCTGCATCGACGCCGCCTACGCGCGCGCCGCACAGGTCATCGAGCCGGGCCTGGACGAGCTGGCCCTCTACAGCGAGCTGTCCGCCGCGGTGGTGGAAGAGGCGGGCGAGCTGCCGCTGCGGTTCGGTCAGGACTTCCAGTGCGGGTCGCCCGGCGGCCCGCCGCGGCGCCGGCCGGCGCGCGCGGAAGAGCTGTGGATCCTGGACCTGGGCGTCAACTACCGCGGCTATTACGCGGACGCCTCGCGCGTGTTCGCGGTGACCGCGCCCACCGACGAGCAGGAGCGGGCGCACCGGCAGGCGGTCGACACGCTGGCGGAAGTCAAGCGGATGGCGCGGCCGGGCGTGGCCTGCGTCGACCTGTTCAACCTGGCGCGCGAGCGCATGGACCGGATCGTGCCCGGCGGCATGTTCCACCACCTCGGCCACGGCATCGGCCTCTGCCCGCACGAGCCGCCCTACCTCAACCCGGCGTGGCCGGACGGCGTCCTGGCCTCAGGCGACGTCATCACCGTGGAGCCCGGCGTGTACGGCGACGGGCTGCGCGGCGGGGTGCGGGTGGAGGACGACATGCTGGTGACCGCCGACGGCGTGCGGACGCTCATCCACGCGCCGAAGTCCCTCCGGCCGCTGGAGCGCGACGGCTGACGGCCGCCCTGAACGGTGACGATTTCCTGGCCGCTGCTGATCGACCTGGGCCTGATCGGCGCGGCGCTGGCGGCCGCGACCGCCCTGCGCGCGCGCGTGCGGGTGCTGCAGCGCTTCCTGATCCCGAACGCGCTGACCGCCGGCGTGCTGCTGTTCCCGTTCTACAACTGGGTGGCGCCGCTCGCCGGGCACGACACCGGCGGCGTCGAGCAGCTCACCTACCACCTGCTCAACCTGGCGATCATCGCGCTCGGCCTGCGCTCGACCACCCGCCGCCGCGCCAGGACGATCACCGGCTCCGCGGCCGTGATCCTGTCGCAGATGACCCTGCAGGGACTGGCCGGCCTGCTGCTCACCTTCGCGCTGATCGGGACGCTGCTGCCTGGGCTCTTTCCGAGCTTCGGGTTCCTGGCGGCGATCGGCTTCTCCCTGGGGCCGGGCCAGGCGTTCGCGATCGGCTCGGGCTGGGAGCGGCTGGGCTTCGCCGGCGCGGGCAGCATCGGCCTGACCTTCGGGGCGCTCGGCTTCCTGCTGGCCTGCGTCGGCGGCGTGCTCCTGATCAACGCCGCGATCGCGCGCGGGTGGATCGAGCCCCCGTCCGGCTACGGCCGGCGCACCGGGCTGCTGGACGCGCGGGACGCGGGGCCGGAAGGCGCCCGGCAGCGCACGGAGCCGGACGCGATCGATTCACTGTCGCTGTGGCTGGCGATCGTGTTCGGAGTCTACGTGGCCAGCTACGGCCTGCTGGCCGGGATCACCGGGTTGCTGGCCCTGCTCGGTCCGGCGGGGAGTGAGCTGGCGGCCAACCTGTGGGGCATCGCCTTCATCTTCGGGCTGCTGACGGCGCTGGCCGCGCGCGCGCTGGCCGAGCGGCTCGGCCTTGCCCACCTGCTCGACGGCGGCGGGCTGACGCGCGTCGCCGGCGGCGCCGTCGACTTCATGATCGCCGCCGGGCTGGCGTCGATCGCCGTCGGGGTCATCGCCGAGTACTGGCCGGTGCTGGCCGTGTTCGCGCTCCTGATCGGGACGCTGACCCTGGCATCGCTGATGTGGATCACGCCGCGCATGTTCGCCGACCACTCGTTCGCCCGGCTGCTGATGTTCTACGGCAGCCTGACCGGCACCCTCACCACCGGCATCGCCCTGGTGCGGGTGGTCGATCCGGAGCTGCGCACGCCGGCCGCGGCCGACTACTGCTACGCATCCGGGCTCACCTTCTTCCTGGCGATCCCGATGATCCTGGTCCTGAACGTGCCCGCCAACGGCGGCGGCGCCTGGGTGCCGGCCGCGGTGCTGGCGGCGTACGCGCTGGCGATCGCCGCGGCATTCCGGGCGCTGATCGGAAAGAGGGGCTGGCGGCGGCCCGATTCGGCCTGGAACGACCGATCCGAGAAAGTGCGCCGCGCCGTGTAACCGAACAGCCGTGGGGTTGTTTGCTTAGTTACCTACACGAAGGACATCTCGCCTTCAGGCCCCTGGGGTTTCACCTCCTTTACCCAGGGGCCTTTTTTTGTCCTCTGCGCTGTCCTGTTCCGTGCGCTGTCCTCCCCCGAGGTGCAGGAGGCGAGGTGCAGGAGGCTCAGCCGCTGACCAGGTCCGGGATCTCTTCCGGGTGGGTGGCGATGCGCGCGCCCGCGGAACGGAGGGCGTCGATCTTGTCGCCGGCCGACCCCTCGGCCCCTTCCACCAGCGCGCCGGCGTGGCCCATGGTCTTGCCTTCCGGGGCCATCCGTCCGGCGATGAAGGCCACCACCGGCTTGGACATCTCGCGCCGGATGTAGTCGGCGGCGCGCTGCTCGTCGGTGCCGCCGATCTCCCCGATCAGCACCACCCGGTCGGTGCCGGCGTCGCGCTCGAACAGCTCCAGCACGTCGATGAAGTCGGTGCCGTTCACGGGGTCGCCGCCGATGCCGATGCAGGTGGACTGGCCGATGCCGCGCTCGGTGAGCGCGTACACCGCCTCGTAGGTGAGGGTGCCGCTGCGCGACACCACGCCCACGCTGCCGGGCGAGGCGATCGTCCCCGGCATGATCCCCACCTTGCTCCGGTCCGGCGTCAGCAGCCCCGGGCAGTTGGGGCCGAGCAGGCGGCTGCCGCCGCGGTCGACCCGCGCCCGCACGAGCTGCATGTCCCGGATCGGGATCCCCTCCGTGATGCAGACCACCAGCCGGATGCCCGCGTCCACGGCCTCCAGGATGGCGTCCGCGGCCAGCGGCGGCGGCACGAAGATGACGCTGCAGTCGGCGCCGGTGCGCTCGCGCGCCTCGGCCACGGTGTCGAAGATCGGCCGCTCCAGGATCGTCTCTCCGCCCTTGCCGGGCCGCGTGCCGCCGGCCACGTCGGTGCCGTACTCGATCATCTGGCCGGCGTGGAACCGGCCGTGATTGCCGGTGATGCCCTGCACGATCACCCGCGTGCCGCGGTCGATCAGGACAGACATATGAGTACTGGCATCAGCCGCCCCGCGCCGCGTCGACGGCCGCCTGCGCCGCAGCCTGCAGGGACTGCGCCACCGTGACGTTGGCCAGCCCCGCCTCCTCCAGCAGGCGCATGCCTTCCTCGTGGTTGGTGCCCGCCAGGCGGATGGTCATCGGCAGCGCCGTGGGCACCTCTGCCAGCGCGGCCATGATGCCGCGCGCCACCTCGTCGCCGCGGGTGATGCCGCCGAAGATGTTGATCAGCACCGCCCGCACCTCGGTGTCGGACAGGATGATGCGCAGGCCGGTGGCGACCTGCTGCGCGGAGGCGCCGCCGGAGACGTCCAGGAAGTTGGCGGGACCGATGCCGTGCGAGTCGCCGAAGTGGCCGACCAGGTCCATGGTCGCCATCGCCAGTCCGGCGCCGTTGACCATGCAGCCGATCTGGCCGTCCAGCTTCACGTAGTTGATGCCGGACGCGCGCGCCTCCGCCTCGCCCGCCGGCTCGGCGGACGCGTCGCGCAGCTCCGTCAGGCCGCCCTGGCGGAACAGCGCGTTGTCGTCGATGCTCATCTTGCCGTCCAGCGCGCGCAGGGCGACGGCGTCACCCTCGGCGACGATGGCCAGGGGATTGATCTCGCACAGGGTGGCGTCGGTGGCGCGGAAGCAGTCGTACAGCGATCGCGTCAGCGCCGCGAACGGCTGCCGGAGACCGGCCGGCAGCGCCGTCGCTTGCGCGCGCGCGAGCCCGGAGGCCAGGCCGGCGAGCTGGTAGTCGCGCAGCCCGATCTGGGGATCGACGTGTGTGCGCAGGATCGCCTCCGGCGTTTCGGAGTTCACCGTCTCGATGTCCATGCCGCCGGCGGCGCTGGCCATGATCAGCGGCCGGCGCGCGGCGCGGTCGTTCGTCACCGCCAGGTACAGCTCGCCGCGGATGTCCGCCGCCGGGTCGACCAGCACCGTGCGCACCGCGTGGCCGCGGATGTCCATACCCAGAATCTCCTGCGCGGCCGCGCGCGCTTCCTGCGCCGAGCGGCAGAGCTTCACGCCGCCGGCCTTGCCGCGCCCGCCGGTGAGCACCTGCGCCTTCACCACCACCGGCGGCCCGAGCCGTTCCGCGGCTTGCGCGGCCTCCGCGGCCGTGGCCGCCGTCTGCCCGCGCGCCACGGGGATGCCGGAGCGCTCGAAGCACTCCTTCGCCTGAAACTCGTGCAGATCCATGGGAACCGGTGACCGAACGGTCGGCCGATGAGCAATATAGGGGTATATTGACGGCGACTCCACCGTGACCGCCGTCCGTCCGTCCGAGCGCTCCCTGCGTGCGGCCTCCGCCGTCCTCCGCCACTCCCGGGCGATCATCGTCGTCTGGGTGGCGATCACGGTTGCCCTCGGGGTCGCGGCCCTGGGCGTGCGCGTCGATCCGGAAGTGGTGCGGCTCCTGCCGCGCGACGACGATGCGCAGCGCCTGTTCGACACCTACGGACAGGAGGACAAGGACCTCAACTACCTGATCCTCATGCTGCGCGCCGGCGAGCCGTTCGCGGTGAGCGCGCTGCAGGGGCTGGCGGAGGCGGATCGCGCCGTCTCCGCGCATCCGCTCGTGGTCTCATCCGTGACGCCCCTGAACCTGCCGGCGTTCCGCCTCGACGGCGGCCGGCTGCAGCTCGCGCCGGCGCTTTCCGAGGGACGCGCGCCGGCCACGGAGGCCGAGGCCGAGCGCGTGCGCTCGGCGCTCCGCGACGCCCCGGAGGCGCGCAACCTGGTGCTGGCAGCCGACGGGACCGCCCTGGCGGTGGTGTACGCGGTCACCGTGATTCCGGACTACCAGGAGTTCCTGGCGTCGATCGCACCGGCGCTCGACGGGCTGCGCGAGCACTACGAGGTGACGCTGGCCGGCTGGATACCGCTGCACCAGGCCACGCTGGCCGCGCTCAACCGCGACCCGCCGATCCTGGGGTTGCTCGCGGCGGGCGTGGTCATCCTGACGCTGCTTGCCGCCCTGGGACGGCTGCCGGTGTCGCTGTCGGTGGTGGCCGTGGCCGCCAGCGCAGCCATCTGGGCGACCGGACTGATGAGCCTCACCGGCGTGCCGATCGCGATCATCACGCTGGTGGTGCCGATCCTGGTGCTGGCGCTGACCAGCTCATACGGCGTGCACCTGGCGTTCCGCTTCGGGCGTGGACCCCGCGACGTGCTCCCCGCCACGGCGGAGGTCATCCGGCCGGTCGCCCTGGCCGCGGTGACCACGATCGCCGGGCTGCTCACGCTGCTGCTGTCGAGCATTCCGCGCCTGCGCGAGTTCGCCCTGATTTCGGCCGCCGGCGTTGGTATCGGCGCGCTGCTCTGCCTGACCGTGCTGCCGGCGGCGCTGCACCAACTGCACCGCCGGCACGATCCCGAAGCCGAGCCGGGCCGGCCGGGTGCCGTGCTCTCCGTGCTGCAGCGGTTCGCGGTGACCCTGACCGGCGCGCCGCGCGCGGCCCTCGCCGGCGCGGCGCTGGTGCTGGTCCTGTTCGCCGTGGCGTTGCCGGCGGTCCGCTACGAGACCGACTTCGCCGGACACGTGCGCGGCGAGAGCGACGCGGTGGCCGCCAACGCCGAGTTCATGCGCGAGTTCGGGAGCTTCATCGACCTCAACCTCACCCTGCAGGCTCCGGACGACACCGTGCGGTACTTCGCGCTCCCGCACGTGCTGTCGGCCGTGGACGACCTGGAAGCACGGCTGGCCGGGCATCCGGACGTCAGCCACATCTCCTCCTTCACCACCAGCCTGGCCGCGCTGCGCCGAGCGGCCGCCGGCGGCGCGCCTCCCGGCCCCCTGACCGCGGCCGACCGGCCGCTGATCGAGCTGGCGGCGCGCATGAGCACGCTGGCCTCCGCGGCCCGCTCCGGTCCCGGCCTCGGCGACGGCGCGACGACCCTGACCAGCCGCCTGTGGGTGATGGAAGGATCGACCGGCGGCTACCTGTACGAGGCAGGAACGGCCGAGCTGGCCTCCTTCGTCCGCGACGCGGTGGGCGAGACGCTGCCGGAGGTTCGCTCGGACCTGTGGGGCTGGAGCATGTTCGGGCTGCGGCTGTCCGAGCTGCTGCGGCGCGACCAGATCATCACCGCCCTCTCCAGCGCCGCGCTGGTGGTGGTGCTGACCGCGATCGCGCTGCGCTCGATCCTCCTGGGTCTCGCCGCGGTGGCGCCGCTGGCGATCGGGATCATGGCGACCGCGGCGCTGATGGCAGCCGCCGGGGTGCCGTTCGACGCGCTGTCGGTGATGGTGGCCAGCCTGGCGATCGGCATCGGCATCGACGACGCCCTGCACCTGCTGGTCTGGTACAAGCGCGAGCGCAATCACGGCGCCGGGCGCGAGCAGGCCATGCGCGCGGCGGTGGCCCATGCCGGCTGCCCGATCCTGGTCACCTCCGGGGCGATCTGCTTCGGGCTGCTGGCGCTGGTGGGATCGACCTTCGTGCCGGTCGGCCGGTTCGGGCTGCTGTTGAGCATCGCCATCGCGGCGACCACGGCGGGCGCGCTGACCGTGCTGCCGGCGCTGCTGACCTGCCGTTTCCCCGCGCGGCGCGCGCGGTCAGCGGTACAGCCAGCCGTAGTACAGCTTCAGCAGCCGTTGCAGCCACGGAGAGTGCCACGACGCGTCCATAAGGTGGTCCATGAACGCGTCGGGCGGCGCGGGGAAGTACGGCTGGTACCCAAGCCGCCGCTCGAACATCCGCGCCGGCATGATGGCCACCTGTCCGCGACAGTCGGCAAACGCCCGGTCGACCGCCCCGGCAAGGAACATCGGTCCGGTTCCGAACGCGATCGATAGTTCCTTGTGGAACCGCAGGAACGTCGATCGCCGCGGCAGCCGCCGCAACACCTGCAGCCACTCGTCCAGTCCGGGCTCCATGCCCAGGATGGCGTTGGTGATCAGCCGCCGCGTCCCGCAGGCCAGTGAGATGAGCCGGTGGTCCAGTCCCGCGAACGGCAGCGCCGAGGTGATCACCCGCGCGCGCGGGACCATCGCCGTCAGCTCGTCGAGCGGGCGCAGCGCCCGCGCGTCCACGTCCGCGTAGAAGCCGCCCTGCTCGTACAGCACGAACAGCCGGCCGGCGTCCGCGCGCTGGTGCAGGTAGCGGTAGCGGTCCCAGGTCGGCAGGAACCACGCGTGGCGGGCCTCGATCAACTCGCGCAGCGCCGGCTCGTCCCAGAGGCGGTACTCGTGGCCGGGATTGAGCTCCAGCCAGGTGCGCTGCAGCTCGACCAGCCGCGGCGGCAGATTGTCCTGCCCCTGGATCCAGATCTGGTGGAGCCGGCGCGGCACCCTCGACCGTTCAGCCACGCGGCGTCGCCAAGTGGCGGTCGACCAGCTCCACCGCCGCCGCAACGCCGTCCTCGGCGCGCAGCCGCTCGCCCAGCCCGGAGGCCCGTTCCCGCATCGCCGACGAGGCTAGCACGGCCCGCAACCGGCCGGCCAATCCGGGAGCGTCGAGCCGGGCCATCGGCAGTGGCTCCGGCCCCGCTCCCAGCTCCGCCACCCGGCGGCCCCAGAAGAACTGGTCGGCGAAGAACGGCACCACCACCGTCGGCACGCCGGCCGTGAGGCTGGAGGCCGTCGTGCCGGCGCCGCCGTGGTGGACGGCCGCGGCCACCCCCGGCAGCGCGCGCGCGTGCGAGAAGCCGTCGGCGATCAGCATGTCCGGGGCATCCAGGCGCGGCGCCGGCGCGCCTGCCGTAAGCGCGGCCCCGGCCGCGCCGGTGAGCAGCCCCCGGCGTCCGACGACGCGCAGCGCCTCCACTACCCGCGCCAGGACGCGCTGCGGGTTGCGCGAGGTCATGCTGCCGAACCCGACGAACACCGGCGGCGGCCCGTCCTCCAGGAACGCCGCGACCCGGGCATCCTCGCGGTCCCATGACCCGCGCTCCGGCGCCGGCCAGTAGCCGGCCGCCCGGTGCCAGGCCGGCCAGTCGTCCGGCGGCGGCACCACCAGCCCGCTGAAGCCGTACACCACCGGCACCCGGCCCGTGTACAGCCGGCCGGCCGGCCCGAACAGGCCGGCGTCCGGCATGCCCGCCTCGCGGCGCCAGCGCTGGAAGCCGGACCGGTAGGGCTGCCACACCGCCTGCTCCATCAGACGGTAGGACAGCCGGTTGCCGGCCCGGCCCAGGGGCAGGCCGTCCGGGACCAGGAACGCCCGCCACGCGCCGGTCCTGGTCACCGGCTGCTGGCCGACGACGACGCTCGGCAGCTCCAGGCGCTCGGCGACGTGGGCCGCGAACGACGCGAACGGCGTGTGCAGGACCGCCGAGCAGGAACGGCATGCCGCGTACGCCTCGTCGAGCACCGCGCGCTGCAACGGGCGGGCGATGCGAACCAGGTGGAGGGCGAAGCGCAGCCCGTTGCCGCCCGACTCCAGCCACTGCCGGCCGCGCTCGTCCTCCGGGATGGCCACCGGATCGCCTGACAGCGGCGCGAAGTCCAGGCCGGCGCGGCCGGCGTCCTCCGCGTAGGCGGGGTGGGTGACCAGCACCACCTCGTAGCCGGCGGCGCCGAGCCCGGCGCCGAGCGTGATCAGCGGGCCCACGTCCCCCCAGGAACCGATGGCGACGATGGCGATCCGCTTCACGTGGCCCGTTGCCCGGCCGCGGTCAGCCTGCCGCGGCGAAGGTCATCGGCGGCCAGCGCGCAGGCGCGCGCGGTCAGCGCCATGATGGAGAGCGTCGGCCCCTGCCACGCCGACGTGGGCCAGCAGGCGCCGTCGGTGACCAGCACGTTGGGCAGCGCCCAGCAGCGGTTGCGCGCGTCGACCACCGAATCGGACGGATCGCCGCCCATGCGGGCGCCGCCCACTTCGTGCGCGTAGGCGCCCGGCGGCGCCGCCGACCAGAGCCGCTCCAGCCGTCCCGGCAGGCCCGGCAGGCCCGGCAGGCCGGCGGTCGCCCCGAACAGCGCGCGCGTCCTGCCGCCGCCGGCCCGCATCACCTCCTCGATGCACCGCCGCATGGCGGCGTGCATGGCGCGGTCGTTGTCTCCCCACGCGCAGTCGATGCGCACCCGGCGCAGCCCGTCCGGGTTGCGGCCGGCCGCCAGCTCCACGCGGTTCTCGGCCCGCGGCAGCATCTCCCCGTGCGCGACGACGAAACCGCGCGCCGCACCCCCGCGCGGGCCGGCGAATCCGCGCCGCTGGATCCCGCCCCACAGGCCGTAGCCGCGCAGGAACGGCTCGGTCCGGGCCGACGGCGCCCCCGCGCCGAGGTTCTGGAAGCGGGGGATCAGGAACGAGTCGGCGCCGGTGCGCGGGGCCGGCTCCTCGTACGGGACGCCGTCCACCTCGACGATCGTGCCGGTGAGCACGTGGTCCATCAGGTAACGGCCCAGCGACGCCGACTCGTCCACCGGCAGCTCGGGATGCTCCTCCCGCGTGCTCAGCAGGATCCTCACCGTCTCGATCGTGGACGCGCAGAGCACGATCAGGCCGGCCCGCGCCTCGCCCGCCCTGCTTGTCTCGGCATCCACGAACGCGACCCCGCCGGCCCCGTGGGGGCCCGGCAGCAGGTGGCTGACCGCCGCTCCGGTGCGGATGCGCAGCCGGCCGGTCGCGCGCGCCGCGGCGATGGTGGAGCCGACGCTGGTCAGCCCGGTATCGGCCCGTCCCTGCTGGAAGACGGCCAGGCCGCGCGACGGGATCATGCGCCGCTCGGGCCAGGCCGCCGCGACCCCGTCGGCCACCCGGCGCTCCGCTCCGGTCAGCGGCCGGGCGCCGGCGAACCGGCCGTCGGGCAGGTGCGGCAACCCCTCTTCGGAGCCGTGGATGCGCAGGAAGCGCTCGACCCGGTCGTAGTACGGCGCCAGGTCGGCGTAGCGCAGCGGCCAGGCCGGGCCATGACCGTCGCCCTTGGCCGCCTGCAGCTCGCAGTCGGACAGTCGCAGCGTCACGCCGCCCCAGAGCAGCGTGCGCCCGCCGAGCTGGCGCCCGCGGATCCACGCGAACGGCCGGCCGGCCGGCGTCTCGTACGGCTCCGCGGCGTCCCGGACGAACAGGTCCGGATCCTTGTCCCAGTAGACGGGATGTTGCTCCTGCACCGGCTGTGTGCCGCGCGCGTGACGCCACAGCCTCGTCGCCCAGGCGCGCCCCGCCGGCGCCGGCGGGCGTGGCCGCGGCCCGGCCTCCAGGAGCAGCACCTGCAGGCCGGCCTCCGTCAGTTCCTTGGCCGCCCAGCCGCCGGCGGCGCCGGAGCCTACCACGATGGCGTCGGAGCCGCTCACGCCTGCTGCCGTGCCCCTCTCAGAGGTCGCCGCGGCGCAGGTCGGCCACCGCCAACGAGCACGCGCGTGCGGTGAGCGCCATGATCGTCAGCGTCGGCCCCTGCCAGCCGCTGGTGGGACAACATGCGCCGTCGGTGACCAGCACGTTGGGCATTCCCCAGCAGCGGTTGGAGGCGTCGACCACCGACGCTGCGATCTCCGTTGAGCTCCACCCGATTGTCATAACGCGGCAGCATCTCCCCCTGCGCGGTCACCAGCCCACGAGCCGGGCGGCCTCGGCGGCCGGAGTATCCGCGCCTTTGAATGATCCCCCACAGGCCATAGCCGCGCAGGTAGGGTTCGGCGCCGGTCCTGACAATGGAGCCTTTTGCAAAACCACCGAGATAGCCGGATTACTGAGAGGATAGAGGCCA
>JAPPNY010000249.1 GCA_028818385.1 Spirochaetaceae bacterium | reverse complement strand
CTCGAATCCTCAATTCAGCCAACTTTCGGGCTGGAGCGCGAATAACCCGGGCTCATGACATTTCGCGGTTCGTGAAGGCGGTGCAGGAGCGCTGGGGGCGACTCGACGTCCTGGTGAACAACGCCGGTGACGCCGCCAAGGGTGACCTGGAGACACTGCCGGACGACGCGTGGCTCGGCGGCTTCGAGTTGTTGTTCATGAGCGTGCTCAGGACGTCACGGGAGGCCCTGCCGCTGATGCGCTCGTCGGGCGGCGGGGTCATCGTCAACATCTCCGCGGCTGACGGGCTGGAACCCACGCTGATGTTTCCCGTCAGCGGGTCGATGCGCGCGGCCGTCAGCGCGCTTACCAAGCTGATGGCACGCCGCTTCGGACCGGAGCGCGTACGCGTCAACTCGGTGCTTCCGTGGGTCGTCCTGGACCGTGACAGCGACTGGGAATCGAGCGAGATTCTCCTCTCGCGAGCGGCCACCTACGAACAGGTTGCCGGCGTGGTCTCCTTCCTCTCAAGCGGCGCCGGATCGTATCTGACCGGCGTGAACCTGCCGGTAGACGGGGGTTGGTCGAAGGGACTGTGAGCGTGTGCCGATGGCATCGACCGGGTCCCGAACGCTATGCTCGCGTCATGGTTCGCATAGGAGTCATCGGGGCGGGCAGCATCGCACAGGCCAGCTGCAGCGATTTCGCCGAGCACCCCGAAGCCGAGATCGTCGCCGTGGCCGAGCCCAACGCGGAACGGGCCGCGGAGTTCGCGCTGCGCTACGACACCGTGACGCAGGTGGTGGAGGAGCCGGAGCGGCTGCTCGCTATCGACGAGGTCGACGCGGTCTACGTCGCCGTGCCCAACCACCTGCACGCGCCGTTGTCGGCCCTGTCGCTGCAGGCCGGCAAGCACGTGCTGCAGGAGAAGCCCCTGGCGCTGAGCATGGAGGACGCCGAGCAGACGGCCGCCGCCGCGCGCGCGGCGGATACCCACTTCATGCTGGGCATGAACCAGCGATTCACGCGGGAGGTGCAGCGCGCCAGGCAGCTCATGGAGGCGGGCCGGATCGGCCGCGCCTACCACTGCAAGGCGTTCTGGCGGCGCCGATCGGGGATACCGCGGATCGGGAGCTGGTTCACCCGCAAGGAGATTTCGGGCGGCGGCGGATTGCTGGACATCGGCGTGCACATGCTGGACAACGCGCTCTTCCTGCTCGACAACTTCCGGCCCCGCTCGGTATCGGGGGCGACCTATACCGAGTTCGGCAACCGAGGGCTCGGCGAGGGCGACTGGGGGATGTCGGAACGCGCGAGCGGGCAGTTCGACGTGGACGACTTCGCCACCGCGGTCATCAAGCTCGACGGCGGCGCCACCGTGCTGCTGGAAGTGGCCTGGGCCATGCACCTGGACCGGAGCAACGACATGAACGTGGAGCTGTACGGCACCGAAGGGGCGATCGACACGTATGGCCAGCAGCTCTGCCGGCAGTCGGCCGACGGCTACCACGTCATCCAGTCACCCGACGCGGGCGAGCTCGCCTACCCGCACGCCAGCCGCATGCACCACTTCGTCAACGTCATCCTGGGCCGCGAGGAGCCCTGCGTCACCCTCGAACAGGTGCTCAGCGTGCAGCGCGTGCTCGACGCGATCTATCGCTCGGCCGCCACCGGGCGGGAGGTCCTCCTCGACTGAGGGACCGGTCTATTCGATGGACTGAGTGAATCTTGACATTAGCTTTTCATGTTTTCATGTTGAAGGCATGCCTCACATCCAGATCCGCAATGTTCCGGAGTCACTGCATCGACGCCTGAAGGCGCGGGCGGCGATCGAAGGCGTATCCATGTCGCAGTACCTGGTGTGGCAGATCGAGCGGTCGCTGGCACGACCGAGTCGGCGGGAAACGCTGGATGCCATACGCCGCGAGCCGCCGGTGATACTGGATTCCACGCCTGCCGACGTCCTCCGTGAGGAACGGGCAGCTCGCTGATGGTGCTCGACGCCTCAGCGGCCGTGGAGCTCCTGCTGAATACACCGGCCGGCGACCGGATCTCATCCCGTCTCGAGGACGAAACCGAAGTCATCCACGCACCCCATCTGATAGACATCGAGATAGCCCAGGTTTTGAGGAGACACGTACTCCACGGACTGTTGGAAGACGCTCGCGTCGGGCGGACGCTCGATCGCTGGCGCGATCTCGACATCGAACGATACGCGCATGCGCCCTTGCTGGACCGGGTCTGGCAACTTCGGCACAACGTGAGAGCGTACGACGCGGTCTAGGTGGCGCTCGCGGAAGCGCTGTCCACGGCGCTCGTTACCGGCGACGAAAGACTCCTGCGGGCGCCGGGCCTGCGCGCCCGGATCGAGTTGGCGTAGGCTTCGCTCGCCCGGCCGCATGCCGTGTGACGGTGGCCGTGGCACACTGACGGCGGTGCGCAAGTTCAACATCGAAGGGTCCCATCATCGCGGAGGACCATTACCACGTCCCACCGCTGGAGCGATTCGACCTCGACGAGATCCTGGAGATGATCCGGACAAGCGCTACTTCGTGCTGCACGCCCCTCGGCAGACCGGCAAGACCTCCGCACTGCTGGCGCTCCGCGACCTGCTCAACAGCGGCGAGGCCGGCGACTTTCGGTGCGTGTACGTGAACGTCGAGCCCGCCCAGGCGATGCGTGAAGCCGTGGAACCCGCCATGCGCGTCATTCTCGGCGCACTCGCCTCGCGGGCGCGCTCGGTGGGCGACCCGTTCCTGTACGGCGTCTGGTCCGACATCATGGCGGCCTTCGGCACCGGAGCTCTGGCGGAGGCTTTGACACAGTGGTGCGAGGCGGAGTCGAGACCCGTGGTGCTGCTGGTCGACGAGATCGACACCCTGATCGGCGACACGCTGATCTCCGTGCTTCGCCAGTTGCGGGCCGGCTACGATCGGCGCCCATCCGGCTTTCCGCAGAGCGTCGTGCTGTGCGGCGTCCGTGACGTCCGGGACTACCGCATCCATTCCAGCTCCGAGAACGCGATGGTCACCGGCGGCAGCGCGTTCAACATCAAGGCCGAGTCGCTCCGCCTGGGTGACTTCACGGAGGCCGACGTGCGCGCGCTGCTCGCCCAGCACACCGACGAAACCGGGCAGCCGTTCACCCCGAAAGCGCTCGGCACGGTGTGGCGGCAGACCCGCGGCCAGCCGTGGCTGGTGAACGCGCTGTGTCGCAGAGCGTGCTTCGACAGCGAGGCGGGCCGCGACCGCTCGCGCGCGATCACCGCAGAGGACCTTCTCGACGCACAGGAGCACCTCATCCTGAGCCGCGTGACCCACCTCGACCAGCTCGCCGACAAGCTGCGGGAAGGGCGCGTGCGGCGCGTGGTCGAGCCGTTGCTGAGCGGCGGCGACGGGCGTGCGTTCACGGACCGCGACCTGGAGTACGTCCGTGACCTGGGCCTGGTGGCGCAGCAGCCGCCGGTGCGCATCGCCAACCCCCTGTATGCGGAGGTGGTCCCACGGGAGTTGACGTGGATCGCGCAGGAGGAGCTGGCGCAGGACGTCGCCTGGTACGTGGACGCTGACGGCGTCCTCGACCTCGACAAGCTGATGGCCGCGTTCCAGGCATTCTTCCGCGAGCACTCCGAGCACTGGGTCGCGCGCTTCGACTACGTGGAAGCCGGCCCGCAGCTTCTGTTGCAGGCGTTCCTGCATCGCATCGTGAACGGCGGGGGTCGCATCGAGCGCGAGTACGGGCTGGGACGAGGCCGCACGGACCTGCTCATCATCTGGCCGCATGCCGGCGGAGCGGAGTCGAAGACCCCGTGCAGATTCGTGATCGAGTGCAAGGTGCTGCACAAGGGCCTGGAGCGCACGATACGCGAGGGACTGGCGCAGACGGCCGGCTACATGGACCGCTGCGCGGCGCGGTCGGGCCATCTGGTGGTCTTCGACCGAACCGAAGGCAAGCCGTGGCAGGAGAAGATCTTCCGTCGCGATGAACGCGCCGATGATGGCCGCGCGATCACGGTGTGGGGGATGTAACCGCCTCAGACGATCCGGTTCGGCAACTTCCTGCCTTCCAGCCCGGCAAGCAGGTTCCTCACCGAGAGGTCGGACATCGCCTGGCGGGTCTGCTCGGTGGCGCTACCGAGGTGGGGGATCACGATGACGTTGTCGAGCTCCAGGAGTGGATGGTCGCGGGGCAGCGGCTCGGGCTCGGTCACGTCGACGGCCGCGCAGTGGAGCTTGCCGGCCCGCATCGTGTCGAGCAGCGCGTCGTGGTCGATCACCGCGCCGCGCGCGGCGTTGACCAGCACCGCCGATTCCTTCATCAGGCCCAGCTCCCGCGCGCCGATCATGCCGCGCGTCTGGTCGGTCAGGGGCATGTTCAGCGCCACGAAGTCCGACCGCGCGAGCAACTCGTCGAGCGCGACGTAGCGCGCGCCGAGGTCCGCCTCGGCTTTTCGGTTGCGGGTGCGGTTGTGGTAGAGCACGGTCATGTCGAAGCCCTGCGCCCGCCGCGCGACCTGGTAGCCGATGTTGCCCAGCCCGATGATCCCCAGCGTCTGGTGATGCACCTCCTGGCCCAGCATGAAGCTCGGGTCGTACTCCAGGAAATCCGGCCCGCGCGCGAAGTGGTCGCCCTTGACGATGTTGCGCGCCCCGGCCAGCAGCAGCGCGAAGGTGATGTCTGCGGTGGCCCCGTCGAGGACGTGGGGCGTGTTGCCCACCGGGATGCCCCGCTCCTCTGCCGCCGCCAGGTCGATGTGATCGCAGCCGACGCCGAAGTTGCTGATCACCTTGAGCCGCGGGGTTGCGTCCATCAGCCCGGCCGACACCGTGACGTGCGCGTACGTGTAGATCCCGTCGATCCGGGGAAGCTCCGCATGCCAGGCGTCGTCATCGGGGCGCCAGCGCACGACCCGGCACCGTTCCGCGATCATCGGCACGATCACGCGGTAGGGCTCTACTTCGGCCATTACCAATACGTTGTCAGCCATCTCCGTCTCCGTCCTTCTACCAGTAGCGTGAGTCGGGCACATCCAGCCACGCGCCGTCCTGCTCGATAGACTGCTGGCTGACCAGTCCGGGCAAGGTCATGTCCATGGCGGCGTCGATGCCGAGCTCGGGCTCGGTGCCGTCCCGCACCGCGTTCACGAAGTCCAGCAACTGGATCAGGTCCCCGCCGCCGTGCCCGGAGCCGCGAGCGGCCTCGCCCCACACCCGCCAGCTCGCCGGCAGGAACTCCTCGGCCAGGTCCTCCAGGTCCCGCCACTCGGTGCCGGAGGAGCGTGCCCGCACCCAGATGCGGCCGCGCTCGCCTTCCGCGCGCGCCGACTCGTAGCAGCCGTCGGTGCCCTGCAACTGGTAGTTGTGCATCGCGTGCGGGCGGTCCGACAGCATGTCCACCCGCACCTTGACCAGGCCGCCCGAGCGCATCTTGCCCAGCATCACCGAGGAGTCCTCGGCCTCGTACTGCCGGCCGTCGTGGTCGAGGTAGTGATGGCCGGTGCCGGCGCAGGAGACCTGCGCGACGCGGTCGCCGGGCATCCAGCTCAGCAGCGGGCCCAGGCTGTGGGTGCCGTAGGTGATGCCGTTGATTCCCTGCTGCCAGCGCCGCCGCCACGGCGTGGGGTTGGACTGCGGCGCGCCGCGCAGCTCGTGCAGGTACTCGCCGTCGCCGAAGTAGACGGTTCCGAACAGGCCGGCGGCGACGATCTCCTTGACGATCTGGTTCTGCCTCATGCAGATGTAGTTTTCGGCCATCATGTACGTGCCGGCGCTGGCCCGGCACGCCGCCACCAGCCGCCGGCATTCGTCGACCGACACGGCCGCCGGCACCTCGGAGACCACGCTCACCCCTCGCTCCAGCGCCGCGATCGAGTGCTCGGCGTGAAAGGGCATGGGGGTGCCCACGATCACGGCATCGAGCCGTACCTCATCCAGCATGTCGCGGTAGTCCGTGAACGACCGCTCGGCGCCCAACTCCCGCTGCACGTCCGCAAGCGGCTCCGCGCGGGTGTCGCACACCGCCCGCACGTCGACGTCCAGCCCCTCCTGCACGCGCAGCAGGCGGCCGCCGCGCCCGGCCGCGCCGATCACTCCGATGTTCAACCGTTCGCCCATGCTCAATCCCCCTGCTAGTACCCCATCAAACTGTAGTTTGGGGGTGCGTGCTACGTGACTCGACCTCGTGCGCGCTGTTCCAGCGCGCTTGAAGCCCGTTTAGCCACCTATCTTGACCCGTCGACATCAGTTTGATGGGGTACTAGTCGGCCGCCCAGTTGCCTGCGCGCTCCACGGCCCGCGACCACGACGCGCGCAACCCGGCGACACGGTCCTCCGGCAGCGACGGCTCGAAGCGCCGCTCCACGCGCCAGTTCCCGGCCAGCTCCTCGACTCCCTGCCAGTACCCGACCGCCAGGCCGGCCAGGTACGCGGCTCCGAGCCCCGTCGACTCCGTGACTTCCGGCCTTACCACGGGCAGCCCGGTCACGTCGGCCTGGAACTGCATCAGCAGGTCGTTGCGCGCCGCCCCGCCGTCGATCCGCATCTCCGCCGGTGCGGCTCCCGCGTCGGCGGCCAGGGCGTCCAGCAGCTCGGCGACCTGGAAGGCGATGCCCTCCAGCGCCGCGCGCGCCAGGTGGCCGGCGCCCGTGCCAAGGGTCATGCCGACGATCGTGCCACGCGCGTGCGGGTCCCAATGCGGGACGCCCAGCCCCGTGAACGCCGGCACCAGCACCACGCCGCCGGAATCAGGCACCGAGGCGGCGAGCGCCTCGACCTCCTCTGCGGCACGGATCAGGCCGAGCCCGTCGCGCAGCCAGCGGACCACCGCCCCGCCGGTGAAGACGCTGCCCTCCAGGGCGTAGCGCGGCTGCCGGTCGGGCGAGCAGGCGATGGTGGTCAGCAGCCCCCTCTCCGATGGCTGCGGCGCCGTCCCGGTGTGCAGCAGGGCGAAGCAGCCGGTGCCGTAGGTGGTCTTGACCGAGCCGCGCTCGGTGCAGAGCTGGCCCATCAGCGCCGACTGCTGGTCGCCGGCGATGCCCGCCAGCGGCACGCCGGCCAGATCGTGGATTCCCGCGATCTCGGCGTATACGGCGCTCGACCCCCGCACCTCGGGCAGCAGCGCACGCGGCACGCCCAGCAGGTCGAGCAACTCGTCGTCCCAGTCCCCGGCATGGATGTCGTACAGCAGCGTGCGGCTGGCGTTGGTGGCGTCGGTGACGTGCAGCCGCCCGCCGGTGAGCCGGAACGCCAGCCACGAATCGACGGTGCCGAAGGCCAGCTCGCCGGCCTCCGCCCGCTCACGGGCGCCGGAGACGTGTTCGAGGATCCAGGCGATCTTGGTTCCGGAGAAGTACGGATCCAGCAGCAGCCCCGTCCTGGCGCGCACGCGCTCCTCGACGCCCGCGCGGCGCAGCTCATCGCAGGCGTCCGCGGTCCTCCGGTCCTGCCACACGATGGCGTTGCCGACCGGCTCGCCCGTGCGGCGGTCCCAGACGACGGTGGTCTCGCGCTGGTTGGTGATGCCGACCGCCGCGATCCGGCTGCCGTCGACGCCGGCTGAGCGCAGCGCCTCCACCGCTACCTCGGCCTGTGTCTCCCAGATCTCGCCCGCGTCCTGTTCGACCCATCCCGGCTGCGGGAAGTGCTGGGTCGTCTCGCGCTGCGCGACCGAGCGGATGTTCCCGCCGCGATCGAAGAGGATCGCCCGCGAGCTGGTCGTTCCCTGGTCCAGTGCCATCACGTACATGGGGTCAACTCCGCTCCTGCCGGTTCCAGACGAGGGGGCTCCGCGCCGGATGCGCCGGGTCGCGCAGCCAGGCGACCAGCGCGCGGCGGAGCGCCTCCCAGCTCATGCCGGGGTGCGGCGGCTGTACGCCATCGGCGGCGAGCACGAAGTGCACGGTGTCATGGTCCTCCCCCGGGTCCGGATCGTCCCACACCAGCAGGCGGCTGCCGCCGTCCGGCGCGTCCGGCAGGAGGGCGTGGCTGCTGTCGCCGGTCCGGGCTTCGGCGCCGAAACCGACGGTCACCCGGTCCTCGCTCACCGCGACCAGCCGGTCCGCAGCCATGTGCCTGGGCATGAACACCTCCGTGGGCGCCGCCGACCGGCGGCCGCGCCACAGCACCAGGATAAAGCGTCGATCGGCGAGCAGCGACGGCCCGTCCTCCGTGGGCTTCAGCGCCAGCCAGCGCAGCTCGTTCCCGGCGCGTTCGCGGGCGCGCGCGTTGTAGCCGAAGCTCAAGAGATCGCCCTGGATCCTGCGCGGAAAGGCGCGCTCAACCAGGAACGGGTCCACCCGGTACTCGGCCTCGTCGCCGGCGACCACCGAGAACGAGTGGATCCCCCACTCCCACTGCGCGGCCGACAGCGGCGGCGCTTCCAGGTTCAGCCGCTCGTCCCGCCGGACGCCCGCCGCGGACAGGCCCGCATAGGCGGCGCCGATCATGCGCGCGGGATCCGGAGCCGTACCGCCGGTCACGCGCGATCCGAACTCGCCCACGAACACCGGCAGGTCCAGGAAGCGCCCCTCGGTACGGATGCGATCGAAGTCCCGAAGGTACGCATCGGGCCGCGGCGGGCCGCGCACCAGTCCGCCCAGCCGCGCGATGTCGTAGAAGTGCGGGGCGAACGCGTAGCCGGGCCCGGGAGGCTCGGACAGGTGGCCGCCGCCGGTGCGGAGCAACCCTTGGTTGCCGCCCGGAAACCCCAGGTTGGTGTTCCAGAACGCCGACGGTCCGGCGAACACCAGCTTGGCGCCCCAACCGGCGTCATCGAGCACGCCGCGCACGCGGCGGTAGAACGGCCAGAGCCTTTCGTTGTCCCAGGCCGCGGCGCTCATGCCGCGCCGCCCGCCGTCGACCGGCTCGTTCATGGGCTCGACGCCCAGCACCCGCTCGAACGCCGGCGCCGGCAGCGCCTCGCGCAGGTAGGCCAGCACCCGCGCGAGCTGCCAGAGGAACTCGTCCTGCAGGCGGCGGGGACCCGCGGAGGTCGGGAACTCCGCGTTGTCCCAGAAGTTGCGGAACGCCGCGCGCACGGAGCGGTTGACCAGGTAATGCTGCACGGAATCGACGCAGGGCGGGCCGCACGGCCGGCGCGGCAGGCCGGGCGTCACCCAGGCCGGCGCACCGTCGCCGTGGCCGTGCGGCACCAGGTGGCGGGAGAAGTTGTCCTGGTGGTAGTCGAGGACCACGTAGATGCCGCGTTCAGTCACGACCTGAATCTGCTGGGCGATCGTCCGCAAGTAGTCGGTGTCGATCCGGTCGACCTCCGGGTGCGTGCCCTCCCACGAGATGAGAAAGCGCGCGACGTTCGCCCCGGTGCGCCGGCGGAGCAGGTCGGTGAGCGTTCGCCCCTGCTCCAGGTCGGCGAACGGGGTGAGGCCGCCGCGGGTCAGCAGCGTCCGCGAGGTGACGTTGTAGCCGCGCAGCAGCACCTCGCGCCCGAACGAGTCGCGGAACACCCGGTCGACGTAGGGACCGGTGCGCTTGGCGCCCACGGTCAGCGGTCCGGCACCGACGAACTGATCGGCAGCGATGCGGTCGGCACGCGACTCCTGGGGAAACGGGTCCGCGGCCGGAGTGAAGCTCTGGTGAGCCGTAGAACAGGCCGGCAGCAACAGGACAGAAGCGAGCGCGGCCCGCGCGGCGTACGTCGCTGAACGTCGGCGTTGCGCCGATGGAGGCTCATGGCGCACCCGAAGTCCGTCCTTCAGGCGATGAGCGCTGGTTCCGCCCAGATCAGCCGAGCCATCTGGCCATCTCTTGCTTCGCTTCAGACTCGACGAAGGTCCTGTTCTCGATCAGCGCGCGCTCTCCGCGAGCAATTCCTTCCAGTGTCCGCACCTTGCTCTGCATCGCTTCGTACGACTCAAGGTCAACAAGGTAGGCCGACGGCTTGCCATGTTCGGTGATGAGGATCGTCCGTCCTGACTCCTTCAGTTCAGCGAGGAGTCGAGTTGACTGCTGCTTGAGGTCGCTGAACTCCACCTTCATCGGGAAGTGCTCACTTCGTGCGAAACCATTGGCACCCTCCAGGCTACCATGCGGGGCGATGGCTCCCACCGCCCCGCGGCGACGGATCGACGTGGCCGAGCGGCGCGCCCGCTTGGCCACGCGCCACCACTTGGCCGCTCCGGTGCCGGACGTCCCGACGGCGGCGGCAGATCTGGTTGGACTGCATTCCAGCGACCCGGTCAGCGTGTATCTGAGCGCTTGGAGCCGCGTGGAAGGCTTCGAGGTCGCCGATCTGGAGGAGGCGCTCTACGAGCGGCGCTCGCTCGTGCGCCTGCTGGGGATGCGCCGCACCATGTTCGTCGTGCCGCGCGAGCTGGCCGCGGTGATCGACGCGGCCTGCACGCGCGCGCTGGCGCCGGCCGAACGGCGCCGGCTGCTCAAGCTGATCGGCGATCAGGGGATCGATCCGCACCCCGACCGGTGGTTATCGAGGGTGATGCAGCGGACGCTCTCGGCACTCGGCGAGCGGGGTCAGGCCACCGCCAAGGAGCTCGCCGCCGCCGTGCCCGAGCTCACGGCACGGCTCAGCTTCGGCGAGGGCCGCACGTGGGCCGGGACGGTGGGTCTGTCCACGCGACTGCTGTTCCTGCTGGCAACGGAGGCGCGCATCGTCCGAGGGCGGCCGCGCGGCACGTGGATCTCCAGCCAGTACCGGTGGGCGGCAACCGCCGACTGGCTCGACGGAGGCCTGCCGGCCCTGGAGCCCGAGGAGGCCCGCACGGAGCTGGTACGCCGCTGGCTGACCGCGTTCGGACCGGGCACCCTGACGGACCTCGCATGGTGGACCGGGTGGTCGCAGCGCCAGACCCGCCGGGCGCTGGCGGCGGCCGGCGCGGTCGAGGTCGAGCTGGAGGCCGGCACCGGCTACGTGCTTGCGGAGGACCTGGAACCCGTGGCGCAGCCGGACGGCTGGGTGGCGCTGTTGCCGGCCCTGGACCCGACGGTCATGGGCTGGAAGGAGCGCTCCTGGTACCTGGGCGACCACCAGGAGCTGCTGTTCGATCGCAACGGCAACGCCGGTCCCACCGTCTGGGCCGACGGCCGCATCGTCGGCGGCTGGGCGCAGCGCGCGGACGGCACGATCGCCGTCGAACTCCTCGATCCGGTCTTACCAAGTATACAAGGATCGATCGCCGCCGAGGCCGAACGATTGCGAGCATGGCTGGCCGGCACGGTGATCACACCTCGCTTCCGCACGCCGCTGGAGAAGCGATTGACCTCGACCCCATAAGGAGATAGATCGTGCCTTCCCGCATTCAGGAGTTTCCGTCCCGAACCATCCACCTGGACTTCCACACCGGCCCGCACATCCCGGACGTGGCGCGCGACTTCGACGCGGACGCCTTCGCCGAGCGATTCGCCGAGGCGAGCATCGACAGCGTGACCGTGTTCGGTCTCTGCCATCACGGCCACGCCTACTTCCTCACCTCGCACCCCTGCCGCCACCCTTCCCTCCCCGACGACCTCGACCTGACCGGAGCGCAGATCGACGCCCTGCACCGGCGCGGCATCCGCGCGCCGATCTACCTGTCGGGACAGGTGAACGAGTACGCGGTCGACGAGCATCCGGAGTGGGTGGCCGTCGATACGGAAGGCCGCCGCGTGAAGCGCCTGCCGACGGATCCTCCCCCGCGCCCGCCGGAAGCGCTCAACGCCGGCTGGCAGGTCCTGGACATGTCCAGCCCCTACCAGGACTACCTGGCCGAGCTGATCGAGGAGGTGCTGCGCCGCTACGCCCCGGTGGACGGCATCTTCCTGGACATGTGCTGGGACCAGCCAAGCATCTCCAAGTGGGCGCTGGCCGGCATGGCGAAACGCCGCCTGGACCCGCGGTCGGAAGCCGACCGCGACCGCTACGCGCGCGAGGTGGCGCTGGCCTACATGAAGCGCTTTTCCGGCATGGTCGAGGCGGCCGCCGGCGGCGCGGACCACCTGGGCATCTGGTTCAACTCCCGCCCCAAGACCAACCTGCACGTCGAGAAGCGTTTCCTGCGCCACATCGAGATCGAAGCGCTGCCGACCGGCGGCTGGGGCTACGCCTACTTCCCGTACGTGGCCCGCTTCGTCCGGCCGCTGGGTCTGCCGACCCTCAGCCACACGGGCCGCTTCTTCAAGAGCTGGGGGGACAACGCCGGGCTGAAGCCGCGTGCGGCGCTGAAGTACGAGTGCTGCCAGATCCTGAGCCAGGGGATGACCCTGGGCGTGGGCGACCTGCTGCACCCCCGCGGCGTCCCCGCCCCCGCCGTCTATGACCTGATCGGCGACGCGTACCGCTACGTCGAGCGGTGCCAGGAAGTCGCGGCGGGCGGCCGCCTGCAGAGCGAGATCGCCGTGGTGGTGGACCCGGAGCTGGGCGACCGCCCGGGGCCGGCGGGACTCGGCGCCACGTGCGTCCTGCAACAGCTCCGGCTGCAGTTCGACGTCGTGCCGCCGACGGCACGGCTGCAGCGCTACCCGGTGGTGATCGTGCTCTCAAACACACCCGTCGACGAGGCGTTCCGCCTGGCGGTACGCGACTACGTGGCCGCCGGTGGCGCCCTGATGCTGTGCGGCGCCGCGGCGTTCGGCCCGGACGGGGCGCCGTTGCTGCCCGAGCAGGGTATCGAGGCGCACGGGCCGAGCCCGTACCGCACCACGTTCCTGAGGCCGGCGCGCGCGGTGGCGGACGGGCTGGCCGACTTCGACCACGCTTTCTACGAGCCCGGCTTTCGCATGGTGCCCGCCGGCGGCGCGCGGTCGCTGGCGCGCGTCGTGGAGCCGTACTTCGAGCGGTCGCACGACCGCTTCTCCGGGCACTCCTACACCCCGCCCGGCCGGCTCTCGCGCTACTCCGCCGTCGTGCTCAACCGCCTGGAGGCAGGTGGAGCGGTACTCACCGCATCGGCGCCGGTGTTCGCTGCCTACGGCCGCCACGCCGTCCCGGAACACCGGCGGCTGATCGGCAATTGCCTGGGCTTGCTGCTCCCTCGCCCGCTGATCCGTGCGCCCGACGCGCCGAGCGTGCTGGAAACCACCGTGGTCAGGAAGGGCGCGGCCACCATCGCGCACCTGCTGAGCTTCGCCTGCGAACGACGCGGCGACCTGGACATCGTCGAGGACGCCCTGCCACTGGTGGACCAGCCGATCTCCATCCGCACGGACCGCCCGCCCCGGCGCGTCGAGCTCGCCCCGCACGGCGAGCGGCTGGACCACGAGTACCGCGACGGCTACGCCACGGTGCGCGTCACCCTGAGCGACGGCCACGGCATGCTGGTGTGCCGATGATCACGATGCGCTCGGACTGGTGGAACGCGGACTCCTACCTCCCGTGGATCGACCCGCTGGTGGAGGCGGCGTTCGGCGCGGAGATCGACCTGCACTGGGACCTGTACCTGCAGACCCACGCCCACCGCCTGCAGCACGGCCCCGGCTGCGAGGCATACCCCAGTCCGCCGTCCCGCGCCCCGCTCTGGGCGATCCTGGCCGAACAGCTCCCGAGCCCGCCCGAGGTCATCCTGGAGACCGGCACCGGCATCGGCTACTCAACGGTGCTGATCGCCGAGGCGTTTCCGCACTCACGTCTGTTCACCGTCGAGCACGACGCCCATCACCGCCGGATCGCCGAGCGGACGTTCGCAGACGCCGGCGTCGCAGACCTGGTCACCATCGTGCACTCGATGGAGGAGGCGCCGTTCGAACGCTCCGACCTGGTGTTCGTGGACGGCCCGGTCGTCGATCCCGCACGCCTGCGCGAGGACTGCCTGTTGATCGACGACGCTGTGAAACGCACCTTCCGCGGCGCCGCAATCACTGCCCTGGAGCCGCTGCGTAACCCGTCCGGCGACACCGATGCGGCGCTACGACTCGCTCGACAACGCTACCGTGACGCCGCGGCCGAGTTGCTGGGCGCGACGCGCAATGAAGATGTCCGAATATCATCCCAATGATGTCACAGATTGACAATAGTAGTTCGACGCTACACGGTTTAATCAGACCGATGGTGGAGGCGCGTGAGCTTGGGAGGAGGTTGCGTTCCGCGCGCACGGCCAGAGGCCTCAGTCAACAGGTGGTGGCCGACGAGCTGAGGCTGCCGCGAACCGCCGTGACCGGGCTGGAGGCCGGCAGGCGCTCCGTCTCGACTTTGGAACTGACCAAGCTCGCGGAGCTCTACCTCCGGCCCGTCGGAGACTTCCTGCACGAGGGCACGCGCGAGGAGGATGAGGACCTGCTGGTCGCCCTGCAACGCGCGGTACCCGGACTTGAGCGGGCTCCGGACACCGACGAACAGGTGGCTCGCTGCGTGAACCTGTGCCGTGAAGGCGTCAGGATAGAGCACCTGCTGGGCGCCGAGCCTCGCTCGGGGCCGCCGAGCTATGAGGTTCGGGGGCCGCGCAACGCCGGAGAAGCCGTGGCGCAAGGCGAGCGGACCGCGGAACAGGAGCGCCGCCGGCTTGGAATCGGCCAGACCCCGATTCCTGACATCTCCGAACTGATCGCGGCCCAGGGCATCTGGGCATCAGGAGTCCCGCTTCCCGACAAGATGTCTGGGCTCTTTCTGAGGCACCCGACCATCGGCCTGGCGATTCTTGTGAATTCATCCCATCCGAGGGGCCGTAAGCGCTTCTCCTACGGCCATGAGTACGCCCATGCCCTGCTGGACCGAGACCGGAGCATCGCGGTTTCCAGCACCGACAACTCGTCCGAGATGGTGGAGACGCGCGCGAACGCGTTCGCCGCGGCCTTCTTGATGCCAGGGAACGGCATGTTCGATGCGCTGCGAGGCCTGGACAAAGGGCTCCCTAGTCGCCAGGAGCAGACGATCTTCGACGTCGCCAGCGGCGGCCACACCGACGCGGAGTTGCGCTCACCCGCCCGCTCGCAGCGCATCACCTACAAGGACATCGCCATGCTCGCTCACCACTTCGGCGTGAGCTACCAGGCAGCCGTCTACCGAGTGAAGAGCCTTCGGCACCTCTCCCATCCGGACTCGCACAAGCTCCTTGAGCAGGAAGGCTTCGGGCGTGAGTACCTTCGGGACCTGATGTTCAGCGATGTCGGGGAACGAGAGCGGTCCCGGTATCCGGACCGCGAACTCCGCAGTGAGGTCGCTCACCTCGCAATCGAGGCATATCGCCGCGAAGAGATCTCCCGCGGTCGCGTTCTGGACCTGAGCAGGGCGCTGAACATCAAGGGCGACACGCTGCTCCATCTCGCCCAGGTGGCTCGTGGGGAGTGATCCGGCTACGTGGGATACGGCCAACCGTCAGTCATCGTGATGGATGCGTCGGTCCTGATGAACTTCCTCCGTATCGACCGGCTGGATCTCCTTGCCCGCCACTCCTATGGATTCGTCGTTACGGATCATGTCGCCGCCGAGGTCGCTGACCGATACCCCCACCAGCGAAGGCGCTACGCTTCGGCAATCGACACCGGCGCTCTCCGGCAGGAGAGCGTTACCAGTTCCGCGGAGTTGTCTCTCTTCGGCTCGTTGTCGGCGTCGGGACGCCTGGGAGCCGGTGAGTGCTCCGCCATCGCGGTGGCCGTGCACCGGGGGCTCATGCTGGCCAGCGACGATCGCCAAGCGATCGTGCAGGCGCGGCGCACCGATCAGAGGCTTCGCATCCTGACAACGCAGGAATTGACGGTCTCCATGATCGACGAAGGCTTGCTCGGCATCGAGTAGGCGGACCACATCAAGGACGATTGGGCCGCCCGGCACCGATTCCGACTGAAGATTCGTAGCTTCCGCGGCGTACGCCCGTAGGTGTTGCGACTCGCTACTGGCGCTGTGTGACGCTCAGCGCGCTCTCGCCCACGTCCAGGGTGACGCTGGCCAGCCCGTTCAGGCCGGCTACGACCGGGTATGTCTTGCTGGGGGCATCGGGACGGGATGGCGCGTAGCGCGCCGTGGGCGGGAAGTAGGCATACAGGGCGGTGTGACGCGGCCGGTCGGAGTGGTTGGGGCCGGAGCCGTGGACGATGTTGCTGTGGAACAGGACGGCGCTGCCGGCCTCCAGCGGTACGTCGCGGAGCTGTGACAGGTCGACGTCCTCGCGGTCAGTCTGCGCGGCGTCGTCGCGGCGGGAGATGTTCCCCCACTCGCCGACCGGCCAGCGGTGGCTGCCGGGGATCACGTGGATGCAGCCGTTCTCGGCGTCGCTTGCCGAGATGGCAATGCTCACCGTCACCAGCTCCGGCGGCTCCAGCGGCCAGTAGGCCACGTCCTGGTGTAGTCCGTGCTGCGACCCGTGGCGCGCCGGCTTCAGCATCAGCGTCGACCGAAACAGCAGCAGCTCCGGGCCGAGGAGCTCCGACACGACCGCCACCATGCGCGGGTTGCGGGCCATGTCGGCGAACAGGCCGGAGACCAGGTCGGTGCGCTCGATCTTGCGCAGCACGGGGCGGCCGTGCTCGGAGCGCACGTCGGTGTGCGGCTCGAACTGGAACGTCGTCTCTCCGGGCGGGCTCTCCTCGCCTGCCGCAAACTCGTGCAGCCGCTCGATCTCCTGCTGGGCGGCGTCCACGTCGTCCGATCGGAGCACCTCGGGAATGACCAGGTACCCCTGCTCCTGAAACGCGGTCATGTCGGCGGTCCGATCGAGTGGCATCCTCACTTCACCTCGCGCCACAGTACCGCCGGTTCCGGAACGGAATCAACGATCCAGGAGCCAGCGCGCAGCCGGGACCCAGGTGATGCGCTCCGGCAGCGGTCGACGCGGCGGTGACGAGTCGAGCGTGACGAGCAGGAGACGGGCATCCGGGTACGCCTCACCGGCCGACCGGAGCGCTCGGACCTCCCGTTCCCAAGTCGCGTCCTCGGCCGTCTCCAGGGACACCTGCACCAATTGGGGCCGCTCCCCCGCGCGGTACGCGAAGAAATCGACCTCCCACCCTTCCGTCGTCCGCACGTACGACACCTCCCAGCCGCGCCGCTCCAGCTCCAGCAGGACGGCGGTCTCGAGGGCGCGTCCGTCGTGGCTGCGGCCGCTCGTCGCGAACAGCTCGATCAGGCCCGGGTCCACGGGATACGCCTTGCGCGCATGGACCATGCGCCGCCGCTCGGAAGGCGAGTGCAGGGAGACGGTGCGCACCAGGAAGGCGTCCTCCAGGTAGCCCAGGTAGGCGTGCAGGGTGTCCTTGCCGACTCGCACCCCTTGCGAGCGCAGCGTGTCGTACTGCTTCTGGACCGAGAACCGGCCGCCCGGATTGGCCAGCAACTGCCGCTGCATCCAGCGCAGGGCCAACGGGTTGGTCACCCGGTGGCGGTCGATGACGTCGCGGAGCACCACCACGTCGACGTAGCCGGTCAGCAGCGCGGCGCGATCCTGCGGCTCGACACCCTGCGCTTCGGGAAAGCCGCCTTCGGCGAGGTAGCGCCGCAGGCGCCGGTCGATCGTCTCCGGCGGCGGCACCTCGCCGGTGTGGCGCAGCGCCTCGCGAAAGCTGAACGGGTGCACGAGCACTTCCATGCCGCGCCCGCGCAGGCTGGTCGCCACCTCCCGGCTCAGCAGCCTGGCCGAGGAGCCGGTCACGAACACTTCCATGCCGCGGATGTCGATCAACCGGCGAACCAGCCGCTCCCATCCCGGCACGTTCTGAACCTCATCCAGGTACAGGGTGACGCCGCCTTCGCCCTGCAGCTCCGGAAACCGCCGGGCGTGCTCCTCCAGCAGCCAGCCCAGGTCTGCGACGGTGAGCCCGGCCAGCCGCTCGTCCTCCAGCAGGAGCAGCAGTTGTGACTCGGGACGCGCGCCCGCGCGCAGGCGTGCGGTGCGGCATTGGTGAAGAAACGAGGTCTTGCCGCTGCGGCGTACGCCGATGACCGCGAACGCCTTGCCGGCGATCCCCGGCAGCCGGACGTCCCGCCGCGTTACAGGCCGGGACGGTTCCGCGAGCGACTCGTCAAGCTTCGCCCGGAGGATCTCTCTGGAGATTGTCACTTCGTGAGTGACAATATGAGTGATATTTATCCTTTTGTAAAGGACAAATCAGGGCCTTACTCCAGGCCGGTCCCCTCGGGCAGGTCGCCCTCGATGATCTCCACTCGCAGGTTGTCCGGTCCTTCGATGAAGGCGACGCGAAGGTGCGGTCCGACGGCGGCCGGCTCGGTGTGGAAGCGGGCGCCGCGGCGCTTGAGATCGGCGATCGCGGCGTCATAGTCGTCGGGACGCATCGCGAAGTGATGGATCACGGCGTCCTCCGGGGTCGTGTCCGGATTGGTCGGTGCACGATGGAAGACGTTGACGAAGGTGTCGTGGAACCCCAGGTGGGTAATCTTGGTGCCCTTGAACTCCCCGATCCACAGCCGGCGCGCGTCGAACATGCGTTCGAACCAGGCGACCGTGGCGTCCAGGTCGTTGGTCTGGAGATGGACGTGATCGTACGAGTACTTCATCCGTCTACGGTACCACGCCCACGGTCCTCGTCAGCGCAGGCCGTGCTCGGCCTTGAACGACGGCCAGCGCTCCTTGAGATCGAAGAACGCCTCGAAGTCCTCGCAGCCCAGGAACGGGTTGGTGCGCCGCTCCATGCCGATCGTGGACGCCGGCCGGCAGCCGTAGTCGTGCCCCGGCCAGACCATCACGTCGTCGCCGGCGGCATCCAGCAGCCGGTGCAGGCTGTCCCACTCCGTGCGGGCCGCCTCGCGCCCGGAAGTGCCGCCGACCTTGCCCACGAACAGCAGGTCGCCGGTCAGGGCGAAGCGCTCGTCCGGTTCGAACAGCACGAGGTGGTCGTCGGCGTGGCCGGGGGTGTGGAGCGCGCGCAGACGCAGCGCGCCGACCTCCAGCACGCCGCCGTCGTCCAGGCGCTGGTCGGCGTTCGAGCCGAAGGCCACGAGCGGTGCGCCGGTGAGCCTGCGCGCCTCGTCGTTGCCGTTGGTGTGATCGCCGTGACCGTGCGTGTTGACGACGTAGGCCACCGACAGGCCCTGCGCGGCCGCCCGCTCGACCACCGCAGCCGGATCGAACGACGGGTCGACGACCGCCGCCACCCCGGCCTCGCGGTCGCCGACCAGATAGGCGAAGTTCCGGTCGCCGCCGGTCCGTATCTGTTCCAGGATCAGTCGCATCGCACCTTCCCCACCATGACGCCCCCACCATGGCGCCGCCATTGTGGCACACTGAAGCGCCGGCCGTTACCCGGACGACACGGCCGCAGGCAGGAGGACCAGATGTTGAAAGTAGGGATCGTCGGCTTGGGAGGCATCTCCAGCTCGCACCTGCAGGCGATCGCGACGCTCGACGACGTCGAGGTGGTGGCGTGCGCCGATCTGCTGGAGGAGCCGCGCGAGAGGGTCATGAAGGAGTACGGCGTCGCCAGGGGCTACGCCTCGCATACCGAATTGCTGGCTGACGACGAGGTCGAGGCGGTCGCCATCACCCTCGGGCACCAGCTCCACCACCGGCTCACCGTGGATGCCTGCCGCGCCGGCAAGCACGTGATGGTGGAGAAGCCGATGGCGCTCAACCTGCAGCAGTGCGACGAGATGGTCGAGGCGGCCGAGGAGGCCGGCGTGAAGCTGATGGTCGGCCTGACCCAGCACTTCGGCGGGCCGGCGATGAAGGCCAAGGAGATCCTGGACTCGGGCGAGATCGGGCCGGTGGTCACCGCGGTCAGCTACATGTGCAAGAACTGGAACCACGCCACGCGCCGGCCGCAGTACCGCAGCCGCTTCCACGGCGGCGGCATGTGGATGACCAACGGCGTGCACGTCGTCGACCGGCTGACCTGGGTGATGGCCTCGCAGGCGCTGTCGGTGTCCGCGGCGATCGGCACCCGCGCCCACTACCAGGCAGCCGACGACACGTCCACGGTCTTCATCCGCTACAAGAACGGCGCGGCCGGCATCGCCATCGCCGTGGCGTACGCCGACGGCGCGCCCACGCACGACTGCATCATGTACGGCACGCAGGGATCGCTGCGCTTCGCAAGCGGGTCGGTGCAGATCGGCAAGGACAACCAATGGACGGACGTGCCGTTCGAGACGCCCCCGGCAGGCATGACCGAGCAGTGGCGGGCATTCGTGGAGGCGATCCGGCTGAACATCGAGCCGCCCGCGCATGGCCAGTGGACGCGCCACATCATGGAGATCCTGTTCGCCGCAGAGGAGTCCGCGCTGACCGGGCGTGAGGTCATGCTGTCCGCCGGGCCCGCCTGGGAGACGCAGCGCGCCGGCGTGCCGGTCTCCACCCGCCACGGCTGGATCTGAGCCGTCCATGGCCCGCACGTACGACGCCATCGTCATCGGCACCGGCCAGGCCGGCCCCAGCCTGGCCGCGGCGCTCGCCGGCGCCGGCATGAGCACCGCCATCGTCGAGCGCCACCGCTTCGGCGGCACCTGCGTCAACGTGGGCTGCATCCCCACCAAGGCGCTGGTGGCCAGCGCCCGCGCCGCGCACGTGGCGCGCCGGGCCGCCGACTTCGGCGTCGTGATCGACGGTACGGTCGGCGTGGACATGAAGCGCGTGAAGGCGCGCAAGGACGCGATCGCGCGCAAGTCCGAGGTCGGCGTCGAGCGCTGGCTCCGCTCGCTGGCCAACTGCACGGTCTACCACGGGCACGCCCGCTTCGAGGCCGCTCACCGGGTCCGCGTGGGCGACGACCTGCTGAAAGCGGAGCGGATCTTCATCAACGTGGGAGCGCGCGCGTTCGTGCCGCCGTTCGCCGGGCTCGACCGGGTCGACTACCTGACCAACTCGACCGTCCTGGAGCTGGAGGTCCTGCCCGAGCACCTGATCATCGTCGGCGGCGGCTACATCGGGCTGGAGTTCGCGCAGATGTACCGCCGCTTCGGCAGCGAGGTCACGCTCATCGACACCGGCGACCGCCTGATCAAGCGGGAGTCGCCGGACATCTCCGCGGCGGTGACCGGGATCCTGGAAGCCGAGGGCGTGAACGTCCGCCTGAACGCACAGTGCATGGACGTGGGGAGGGACGGCGACGCGGTCACGGCCAGCCTGGACTGCGCATCGGGGGAGCCCGACGTGGTCGGGTCGCACCTGCTGCTGGCGGTGGGACGGCGCCCCAACACCGACGACCTGGGCCTGGACGCCGCCGGTATCGAGGTCGACCGGCGGGGGCTCATCCCCGTGGACGACCGGCTGCAGACCGCCGTCCCCGGCGTGTGGGCGCTGGGCGAGTGCAACGGCCGCGGCGCCTTCACGCACACCGCCTACAACGACTACGAGATCGTCGCCGCCAACCTCCTGCACGGCGACCCGCGCAGCGTCGCCGACCGCATCGACTGCTACGCCCTCTACGTCGACCCGCCGCTCGGCCGCGTCGGCATGACCGAGCAGCAGGTCCGGGAATCGGGCCGCCCGGCGCTGATCGCCACGCGGGCGATGACCCGCGTCGGCCGCGCCGTCGAGAAGGGCGAGACGCAGGGCTTCATGAAGGTGCTGGTAGACGCCCGGACCGAGCGGATCCTGGGCGCCGCCATCCTCGGCGTCGGCGGCGACGAGGTCATCCACTCGATCCTGGACGTGATGTACGCCAAGGCACCGTATACCGTGATCCAGCGGGCGGTGCATATTCACCCCACCGTCGCCGAGCTCATCCCGACGATGCTGGCGGACCTCAAACCCCTGGAGGCCTGAAGATGTGGACGGAACGACAACTCGCCACCTACCGAGAGGACGGGTTTCTGCTGCAACGCGGCGTGATCCCGCCGGATCGGATCGATGAGCTGCGCGCCGCGGCGGACGCGGTGATGGCCGAAGACGCCGACAACCCGGCGGAGGTGCACGTGGTGCGGGAGAAGAGCGGACCGGTGCGCTCGGTGTTCTGCGCGCACCGCAGCATCGGGGCGTTCCGCGACCTCTGCCGGTCGGAGCCGGTCGCCGGGCCGGTCAAGCAGATCTTCGGTGACGACGCCTACGTCTTCCACAGCAAGCTGAACTACAAAGAGTCGTTCGAGGGCACCGTGTGGCTCTGGCACCAGGACTACGGCTACTGGCGCTACGACGGCGTCGACGACCGCATGGCCTCCGCGCTGGTGATGCTCGGCCCGAACACGAGCGCGAACGGGTGCGTCATGCTGATCCGGGGCTCGCACCGCTGGGGCGTGCTGGACCACTACAGCGACGAGGTCACCACCAGCTACAAGCAGTGGTGCATCACGCCTGCGGCGCTGCGCGAGCACATCACGGACGAGGCGATGATCATCCCGATCGAGGGCGACGCGGGCGACGTCTGCTTCTTCGACTGCCGGACCGTGCACGGCTCGAACCACAACTTGTCACCGACGAAGCGATACAGCCTGATCTATGCGCTCGCGGCGATCGACAACGTGCCGGCCGGCGTGGAGAACCCGCGCCCGGACTGGGTCGTGGCGCGCCAGTTCGAGCCGGTCACCGCCGGCGTCAAGGAGCCGGCCACGGCCTAGTATTCTTTCTAGGACATGCTCACTTTGCCCCGAGGGACTCCGGAGTCTGTGAACAGGCTTCGGAGCTCTTTCCGTAGTTGTGCGCTCACCGGGCGTGCCGGGGGACGCGGCGGGCCGGCGGCCAATCCGACCTCCTCCATGGCCGCCTTGATGAACGGCCCCTCTCCTTCGGTCTCCTGGCACACCTTGTGCGTCCACTCGTCCCACGGCCAACTGAAGCCGGCGAGCCGGGCGACCGCCGCGTCGTAGTCCTTGCGCTCCAGGAGCTCCCAGAGCGACAGCGGGTACTCGGGCCAGAAATTGCTCTGGTGGGTGATGAAGCCCACGGCACCCAGCAGGTGCGCCCACACCGCCATGCCCAGGTTGTCGATGATCGCCAGGCGGTCGGCGAACCGGTGCAGCCCGGCGGTGTACTCGCCCATGGACGACGATGACCACTTGAGCGCGACGACGCCGGGCAGCCGCGCTAGGCGATCAACCGTGCCGACGTTCATGTTGGGCGTCGTCCACCAGTTGTTGTAGATCATGATCGGCAGCTCGGTCTCCTCGCTGACCGCTTCGAACAGGTCGAAGATGTCCTGCGCCGGCGGCGGATAGTACGAGGGGGCCGAGAGCTGTCCGAGACTGGCGCCGACCCGGTGGGCGTAGTGCGCCAGCTCGATGATCTCCCGCGTGCCGTCGAACTGGACGCTGGCGGCGACCGGGATCCGGCCTGCCGCCGCCTCGACGCTGGTGCGGATCACCTCCTTGCGCTCCTCCATGGAGAGCATCGGAAACTCGCCGCCGGCGGCGGCGACGAGCAACACGCCCTTCCCGGTCGCCATACCGCGGTCGAGCATGAACGCGATGTTGTCGCGCAGTGCATCGAGATCCAGGTCGAACCGAGCGGTGAAGGGCGTCGCCACCGACACCATGGGGCCGCGGAACAGGTCCTTGGCCTCTTGAACATTCATCATGGCTCGATCGTAGCGGACTCCGACACGAGGCGCAGCAACCGGCCGCGCGTTTCATCATCGCAAAACGACGCCGCCACGGCCGCTTGCGTGCAGGCCAGCAGCTCCGCTCCGGAGAAACCCAGTTCCGACGCGATCGCGTACTCGCGCCCGATCGTGGTGGCGGCCTTCACCGGGTCGTCGGTGCAGACGGTCACCGGGATCCCCCGCTCCATGAACCGGCGAATCGGGTGAGCCACATAGCTCTCCACCGCTCCAAGCACCACGTTGCACGAAAGTGGACATTCGATGGTGACGCCCCGTTCGGCGATTCGGTCGAGCAGGCGCGGGGCGAAGCCGGCGCCCACGGCATGGCCGACTCGCGTCAGGCCCGGGACTTCAATCGCCTCGGCCAGGTGCAGCGCCCCGAACTCGCCCGCGTGTGCGGTGATGCCCAGTCCGGCATCCCGCGCACGTTGCGCCCAGCCATGCACCACTGACCAGTCCGCAGGCCGATCGTACGTCAGCGGCAGGATGTTGATCCCGGCCAGGCCATGCCGGGCGCCCGCGATGCAGCGCGGCAGCAGGGTTGCCGCCCACTCTTCGGTCGTCTTGGCGGCGACCAGGGGTACCGCATGCAGGTTCGGGAAGCGTTCCCGCACCTCTTCCACCGCCTCGCCGAAGAGATCCAGGAAGTCCTCGCGCAGGATGGTCGATGCTCCGAACAGGACCTCCACCAGGACCGCCCCGTCCGTGGCGGCCTCGAAGAGAATGCGGCTGACCCGAGCCTTGAAGTTCTCCGGGTGGCGATCCAGCTCGTCAACCCTGGCGCGGGGAAACGGCAGGTCCGGTCCCCACGTCTCCAGCCGCGGCATGCCCGGCGGCAGGTTGCGCATCAGCTCGCGAATGTGCGCCCGCCAGTCGGTCACCCGCCGCCCGGACCGCTCCGCGAGCACCTGATCCAGACGTGGCCCCGATTCGGCGTGCAGATGGATGTCCGCCTTCGGCATGGCGGCGATGGCCGGACCGATCTCGACCTCGGCCAGCGGCTCGATCGATCTCAGAGTGAGTTTCGCTGCGCTCACTCTTCGCTCGGCAGTCCCGGAACCTCGTCCGCGCCCGCCTTCACCTGGATCGACGAGCCTTCGAAGTCGTCGCCGATCGGCTCGTGGCGGCCGCCCAGGCAGCGCGCCAGGAACGCCTCGGCCACGGCCATGAAGGACAGGTTGTTCTCCGGCCGCGCGAAGCCGTGGCCCTCGTCCGGGTACAGCAGGTAGGTAACCGGTATGCCGCGCTCGGTCATCGCCGCCACGATCTGGTCGGACTCGGCCTGCTTGACCCGAGGATCGTTGGCTCCCTGCCCGATCAGCAGCGGCCGGACGATCCGGTCGACCCGCGACAGGGGCGAGCGTTCGGCCAGGAACCGCCGACCCTCCGGGGTGGAATTGTCGCCGACCCTGGTGCGCAGCATTCCCAGCATCGGCTTCCAATACGGTGGAACGGAGTCGATCAGGGTGTTCAGATTGGACGGCCCGACCAGGTCGACCCCGCAGGCGAACACCTCCGGCGTGAAGGTGAGTCCCACCAGGGTCGCGTACCCGCCGTAGCTGCCGCCCATGATCGCGATGCGGTCCCGGTCGGCGATCCCCTGCTCCACCGCCCACTCGACCACGTCGATCAGGTCGTCATGCATCCTGCCCGCCCACTCGCCGTTGGCGGCGTTCACGAACGCCTTGCCGAAGCCCATGGAGCCGCGGTAGTTCACGCTGATCGTGGCGTAGCCGCGGTTGGTCATGAGCTGGTGCACGGGATCGTAGCCCCAACTGTCCCGCGCCCACGGGCCGCCGTGGACCCAGAGGACGGTCGGCAGCGGCTCGGTCGGACGGTCCGCGCCGTCCTTCGTCGAGCCCACGGGAAGGCTGTAGTAGGACACGATGTCGAGCTGATCCCGCGACCGGACGACCGTGGGGTGCATGGGTGCCAGGGCCGTGTCTTCGAGCTCCGGGCGGTTGGAGAACAGGTACTCCACGCCGCCCGACTCCCGGTCGTACCGATAGTACGCCTCGGGGCCGTCGGCACGGTCGTAGGCGACGATCCACGTCCGATCGTCGAGCGATCGGGAGATCCGATGGAACTCGCCCCGGTCGCCGTCCGCGAGCCGCTCGAAGTCGGCCGCGACCGATTCGTCCAGCACCGTCCACGCGACGCGCTCATGCTCGAACGCGACCGCCTGCGGCCGGTGGGTTACCGGATGGCTGATCGTCTGGGAGACGTCCGCCCTTGTGTCCGACGCCAACTCCTCCACTGTGCCGGTCTCCGTGTCCAGGGCGACCAGCGCCGCCGTATCCCGGTCGCGGCTGTCGCGCAGATACACGAATCTGCCGGTGGCATCGAAATGGAGCGGACCGGTGGTCACGTCGTCCTCCGGGCCGATCGCCATGAACGGCTCCCACTCCCCGGACCCGGATCGAGACAGGATCTGCACGCCCCCATCCGGTGGGATCACGGTGGCGAGCCGAGGTTCGAAGGCGTGGTCGGTCACGAAGCCTGAGGCTCCGAGGTCATTCTCGACGATGAGCTCCGACTCTCCCGTCACGATGTCGACGCGATAGAGATCGTGATACTGCGGATCCCGCCGATTGATCGCGATCAGCACCTCCTGCGGAAACCGGTCCGAAAAGCCGTGAGGGATTGCCTGAACGCCATCGTAGGGAGTGAGGTCCCGCGTCTGTCCGGTATCGGTCTCGACGGCGTAGCCGTGCCAGTTCTCGTCGCCGTCCCGGTCCTGACCGTAGAGGAGGTATCCCGGCCGGTAGCTCCAGAAGTAGTGCCTGATGCCTCTGCCCCGGTCGCGGGTGACCGGATTCGCGTCTCCAATCGCATCCACGGGAGCCACCCAGACGTTGAGGACGCCGTCCACGGGCGCCAGCCAGGCGACCCGCGTGCCGTCGTGGCTCAACGTGACCGCGGTCCGCTCCGGATTTCCGAACAGCTTCTTTCGAGGGATGTAACTGTTCAGGCGTAGGGTAGGTTCGTTCGACAGATTTCGGCAACCGGTCGA
>JAPPNY010000112.1:18572-26596 GCA_028818385.1 Spirochaetaceae bacterium | reverse complement strand
AAATCGGCGGACGCGCCTACTTTTTCTCCACTCCTACGCGAATAAGCCGGGTTCACGCATGAAAGCCAGAAGTCGCGCACCCGCGGCTCGGTCTCGCACAGTGCGCCGGGCAGGTATTCGTTGCGACCGCGCGTGTAGGCGACCAGGCCGCTTTGGCCATCCTGATTGTCGACGTCCAAGTATTTCTTTTCGCTACCCCAGCCATGATCGAAGACCAGCCCCCAGTCACGAAAGTCCACCATCTCCGGCGCCCAGATGCCCCTACCATTGGCAAACACGCCCGGAACTTCCCGTCCATCGACGTCCAGCGCCACCAGCATCTCAATGGAAGTGTTCTCGAAATCGGGAGGCCCGTCCCTGAAGTCGGTCGTGACCAGGATAAAGGGATCGTCCAACTCGAATCCGGAAAGGGTCAACGTCCGTACCGGATCGCCCTTCCTGGTCAGCAGCTCGTCGCTGACGTCGTAGACATCCCTTTTCGCAGGCTCCACGTTCTCGGTGACATCGAAGTCGATATCCAGCCGCCGGTAGCGATTGTTCAGGGTGCTCGTCCAGATCTGCAGATGTCGCTTGCCGACCCGGGTGGGGGAATCGTCCTTCTTGACGAGCTTGAGCCCACGGATCGGCACCGTCCTGATGTCCGGGCGCAGATCGTCGCTGCGACGCTTGATGCGGAGATGCGGGTTATCCACCACGAAGCGATCGAGCCAGGACAAGCGCCCTCCCCGGTGGCTCAGCCTGCCCACCATGGCCGCCTCGACAGATCCCTCAGGGCACAGATGCGCGGCACCGGTCTCATAGGGTTTGAAACAGGCATGCAACTGCAGGCCTTCTTCATGAGCGGCCTCCGCTGCAACGCCCAAAGGATTACCCAGCAGGTTATAGGTCCTGCACAGCTTTTCGCTCTTCACGCTGGTGTCGCGCACCATGTGCCCCCCACGACCGTCGCCGTAGTAGCACCAGCTCACGCGCCTGACCCCACATCCGGCCAGGGTGGCCATCATGGAACCAACCTGCTCGGCAGAGATGTGGCCTTCCGCAGTCATGGCGTCGTCCGGGAAATCCGAGAGGGCCTCAACACTGAAATCGCCGCGCCGTTCACCCTTGCTCCTCTGCATGACTACTCCAACGGCAATCGCCAGGAATACCGATCCATCTTTTCGTGGTCCGACAACCTGGCCGTTTCGAGCGAACGTTCCGGCAGGGGCAATAGGTAGTGCGTTTCCGCCCCGGACCTGATAAACCCTTCCGCGTAAGCGGACCCGCCGCCGACCCCGAAGGCTCCGTCCGTGACTTCCAGGCGCTTGCGAGCGTACTTGCCGGCGTAGCCCTGGCTGACCAGGCACTCCAAAGCTGCAAGCTTCTGTTCGATCACATCGGTAATGTCCACGAACACGTCGTTATAGCACCCGCGGTTCGCGTCAAAAACGGTCTTGGGAATGCTGGTCGCACCGGCGCCGAAGAAGAACACCTGCGCAACGCGAACGGGAGGATTGCGATCACCCGGATCGACCGCGTTCGCAAAGCGCAGCGCATGCAGGACAATCTGGCCCGTAACCGCGTGCGGATTCGCCATGCCATCCTTCTCCTGCGGCCAGTGTGTCAGGATAACATCCGGTCCGATCTGCCGCATGATGCGCGAGACCTCGTACACCGCCTCCTTGGTTACCGTCAGGACATCGTCATCGAGGCCCATGAAGTAGATGTCCTCAAACCCGATTATCTTTCCCGCGGCCCGAATTTCCTCGGCCTTGACGTCTGTCCGTTCCGAAATGAGCTCGAGGAGCTCCGGCCCCTCGGGAATCGAGTCGGCGCGTTGCATCGCGTCGCTGATCACTGCATCGTGTACACGCGCCCCGTGCGTCAACGACAGGCAGGCGATATAGTCGCCGCGCGCGGCATGATGCGCCAGGGTTCCCGCGCATTGGTCAAACACATCGGCCGGATGCGCTCCGATCGTCAATATGCGCAACGTCGAATCGGCTTCCGTTTCGATCGGCTTCTTGCTCAAGGTTCGTGTCACCTCCGTGCACGCCGTGACCGGTGTCGGTCCAATGAGAACCCGTAAGCGCAATAGACGCCCGACCATGTTACCCGGCGGTCCCGCTTTGTCAACATGATCCGTCTTCCGTCCGGGGCGCCCCAGGAAATGGGGCAGATCAAGTCCCCGCAGTGCATGTGATCTTCCTCTTTGAGTCCGGCGGGCTGGGCCTCACACTGTCGGTCACGCCCGCGATCGCCAACTTTCGGCATGAGCTATCGCCACAAGCTCGTGAGCGCGGCGGTGCTGGCGGGGGCGGCCCTGCTCCCGCTCGCCTGGGTGGCGCAGGCTCAGCAGGAGCCCCACGGGGAAACGATCCGCCCGGTGCGTCTCAGGACGCGTCGAGTACCGACTTGTCGCCGTGCTTCCCGGCAGGTGGCACCGGGTGTTTTTTTTGCCCGACCCCATGGACACGGCCGACCCCATGGTTATCCACGTCGTGCCGCGCACGGCCCCGCTCCTGGGAGTGCTGCTGATCCTGGCGCTTCATCTTTCGGCGCTGATCGTCTGGGCGGTGGCAGCCCTGATTCGCCGCGCCGGTTCCCGTTCGGACGCGACGGCGCCGAGTGTACGTCCTGCACCTGGCGTGGCGATCATCGCGCCAGAAGTGATGGACGGGGCTCGGGCGCGCGCACTACAGCGTCGTCGCGATCACGCTCGCCTGGTATCCGTTCCACCTGTACGCCCTGGGCTTGATCCTCTGAGCCCCGGCCCGCCCGGAGTCAGTCGGCGATAACCGCCGGCGCCAGGTCGCCGATCGATGCGCCCAGCTCCTCGCCCTTGCCCTTTGCCCGGGCGGGCCCGCCGCGCGCGGGCACGGACTCGTCGAGACGGTTCGCGGTCGGCGGAAGCGGCACGTCGTACTGGTAGTCGGGATCGGTCAACTGCCGGCGCCAGATGGCGCGCATCTCCCGCCACGCGCCCAGCAGCGACTTGCGCTCCGGCAGGTCGGCGGCGATCGCCTTGTTGAGCTTGCGCAGGTTGTAGCACGGCACGCCGGCGTACATGTGGTGCTCCAGGTGCCAGTTCATGTGCGAGTACAGCAGGCTGCTCACCGGATCGAGCTTGATGGAGCGCGTGCACTTGCGGAAGTCCGGGACGTTGGTCCGCAGCCCGCAGTGCATGGGCAGGTGAGTGAGGTAGCGCCACCAGTTGGCGATGAACGGCGCCAGGCTGATCACCACCGGCAGCAGCCACAGCCCGAAAACGATCGCGACCGCCAGCACCGCGCCGTGGAACGTCAGCACCCCGCGCGCCCAGCGGACGGACTTGCGCCGCTCCTCCGGGTGGCCGGCGTAGATGGCCGCCATCCACTCCAGCTTGTCCTTCCTGGTGTTCGTGGCGGCGTAGCGGGCCAGGGGTCTGCCGAGCGCCGTCCGGACGGTCATGCGCAGCAGGGGCACCATCCCGCCGGTGTGGGGCCCGCCGGTGAAGTTTACGGTCAGGAGTTGCAGCACGTACAGCACCCGGAACGCGGGCGCGTGCGGCAACACCTCCTCCCGGTCGCCCATCGGGTGCAGGGTGTAGCGGTGGTGGTAGGTGTGGCTGAGCGCGTAGTCGTAGTGGTTGAACCAGTTGAGCAGGGCGAACACCCGCAGGAACAGGCGGCCGAGCCACTTGCTGCGGAACACCGTGCCGTGGGTCAGCTCGTGGTTGGCGGAGCCGTACAGGCCGGCCATGGTGCCGTGCAGGAACAGCGCCACCGCGAAGCCGGCCCAGAGCTGCCGCTCGAACAGGACCCAGGTCAGCACGCCGCTGGCCGCGACCAGGCCGAGCGAGCCCAGGACCTGCGCCAGTCCCTTCAGGTCGCTGCGCTGCATGAGCTTGCGCAGCACGGCCGGGTCGATCGGGCTGCGGTACCATCGGACGCGGAGCGTCCGGCGCACTTCGTCGAGCGGCGCGTAGGCAGGTGCGTGCGCTTCGCCGTTGGCGGTCGGTGCCGGTGCCGGCATGGCAGTTCACGAGAATCGCCGGTGCCCCGGACCTTGTCAACGGCCGTGGTATCGTCGCGCCATGAGCGAGCGCCGCCGGTGCGACTGGTGCGCGGGCGACGAGCTGATGCAGGCGTACCACGACACCGAGTGGGGCACGCCGATCCGGGACGACGACCGGGCGCAGTTCGAGTTCCTGGTCCTGGAGGGGGCGCAGGCGGGGTTGAGCTGGCGCACCATCCTGCACAAGCGGGACGGCTACCGGCGCGCCTACCAGGGGTTCGATCCTGCCCGCGTGGCCCGTTACGGCGACGCCGAGCGCGCAGCGCTGCTCGGCAACCCGGAGATCGTGCGCAACCGACTCAAGGTCGCCGCCTCGATCGACAACGCGCGCGCCTTCCTAGCCGTTCAGGAGCAGTTCGGGAGCTTCTGCGCCTACCTGTGGCGCTTCGTCGACGGCCGGACGATGGTGGGCGGCTGGCGCGAGCAGGGCGAGCTGCCCGCAGAAACCGAGCTGTCCCGGCTGGTGAGCCGCGACCTCAAGTCGCGCGGCTTCCGCTTCGTCGGTCCCACCATCGTGTACTCCCACCTGCAGGCGGTGGGCGTGGTCAACGACCATGTCACCGGCTGCTTCCGCTTCGCCGAGCTGACCGCCGCGGCCCGGCGCTGACCGCTGCCGCTCTACACGTGGAAGATGTACAGGTCGCGCGCGTCCAGCGGCAGGTCGACCCAGGCGCCGCCGCGGCGGTGGCTCTCGGCAACCGCCACGCAGGCGTCGACGATGCGGGCGCTCAGGTCGACCGGGCTGCGCGTCGTCCGGCCTGACTCGTACGCGTCGACCAGGTCCTCAAGGCATGCGACCACCGGGCTTCGCGCCTCGGGCACCTCGATCGGAGCCGGCACCAGGTCCGGTCGGCGGCCGGGACCGGCTGCCGTGCGCAGCGTGATGCCGGCGCCGTTGTTCTCCGAGCGGATCACCCCTTCGCTGCCCAGCACCTCGAACTCCCAGTTGCCTGCCGGCACCGACCACGCTTCCACGCCGCCGGCGAAGCGGAGCTGAAAGGTTGCGTCCGGGTCGCTCGGGATGTGGTCTCCCTCGACCGTCCGGGGCGCACCGCCCGCCTCGCGGGGCAGCAGCTCGCCGCGGATCGCCTCGAACGGCGGATCGCCGAGCAGGAACGACAGGGTGTCGATGGAGTGCACGTGGCCGTGCATGAGGTTGCTGCGGGCGTACTGGACGGCCGCCTGCGGCGTGCCGATCGTGCCGTCGGCGATCGCCTGCCGCACGGCGTCGTAGCGGTTGTCGAAGCGGCGCAGCACACCGGTGTTGAACAGCGTGCCCGCGGCCATGCAGGCGTCGCGCGCGGCGTCGGCCATGCGCGGCGAGCTGGCCATCGCCTTCTCCATGTACAGCATCGGCACCCCGAGCTCCGCCAGCGCGATGCTGAGCTCCGCGTGCGAGTCGCCGCGGAAGCTGGCATCCGGCGCCTCGTTGGCCGGCTTCTGCAGGCCCGAAGCGGTGGTGCAGACCGCCACCAGGTCGGGTCGCTGCTCGGCAACCATCTGCCGGTAGTCCTCGTACACCGCCTCGACCCCCCAGCGCTCGCGGAACGCCTCACGCCGCTCGGGCCGCAGGTCGGCGGCGGTCGCCACCTCCAGGCGGTCGCTGGCGCGGCAGGAGGCGGCGATCGAATACGGCTGCCTGCTGTGGCCCTCGTCGTCGATGGTGCTGCCCATGCGGCCCAGGCCGATGATGCCGACGCGGTACCGCTTCATGACGCGCTCCCCGCCGCGGGCAGCTCGAAGTAGCCGAGCTCCGCCATGCGGTTCAGCCAGCGCTGCCGCTTCGCGCTGCCGCCGGGGTTGGCCAGCCACTCCGCCGGGTACATCGGCTGCCCTTCGCGCCCGTACTGGATCGGGGTCTGCCGCGCCTTGTCGGCGCGCTTGCGGGTAGCCGCTTCCTCCACCGCCCCGCGCGGATTGTTGTAGTAGACGCACGTGGACATGCGCCGCCCGGCGGCCCCGCCGTGGCTGGCGTGCCAGCAGCGCATGTCGAAGGCGACCACGTCGCCGGGGTTGGATGCGCACACGTAGGCCGGCACGCCGGCCACCCCCAGCTCCAGCGACTCCAGTGAGTCGCGGATCTGGTAGTGGAAGACGCGGTTGTGCGATCCGGGGATCACCCGCAGGGCGCCCGTGTCGGCGCCGACGGGATCGAGGTAGAACGCGAACTTCACGCCGTAGCAGTCCTCCTCGGGATCGGCCCGGTGGTCGGGATGCCAGCGCGTGTCGCCGACGTAGCGGTTGGCGTCGGTGGCGATGCCGATCACGTCGTCGCCGAAGAGCTGCTCGGCCACGCTGCAGAAGCGCTCGTCCTCCAGGAGACTCGAGTACAGCGGCGTGCGCGGGTGCAGCATCGTGGTCCAGTAACGCTCCTCGCCGGTGAACGGCGCGTGCGCGTAGACGCGGTCGAGCTCCGCCTCGTACTCGGCGCGCAGGGTCTCCACCTCCGTTGGCGTGAAGAAGTCGCGCAGGACGATGAACCCGAAGGTCCGGTAGTGCTGGTATTGCTTGTCGGTGAGCATGGGGCCTCCTTGGACGTTGCGAGTATGCCGCGCCGGCCGTGCGTTGAACCAGCAGCCCCGGCTGCGTGGTAGAGTGCCGCCATGAAACCTGATACGGGAAACGGGGAGGGTTCCGCCGCCGGCCGCGTGGTCGACTTCGAGAAGGTCGGCGGCCTCGTGCCCGTGATCGCACAGGACCATGAGACCGGCGAGGTGCTCATGATGGCCCACATGAACCGGGAGGCGTTCGAGGAGACGCTCCGCACCGGCCGCGTGTGTTACTTCTCGCGCAGCCGCAACCGCCTCTGGCGCAAGGGCGAGGAGTCCGGCAACGTGCAGGAAGTGCACGGGATCTACGTCGACTGCGACGCCGACGCGGTGCTGGTCAAGGTCCGCCAGATCGGCGGCGCGGCCTGCCACGAGGGCTACCGGAGCTGCTTCTTCCGCCGGGTGGCGGACGACGATCTGCAGGTGGTCGCGGAGCGCGTGTTCGATCCGGCCGACGTGTACGCCGGCAAGACCTAGCGGCTCCGTGGACCGGAACATCCTCAAGCTCGGCATCCCGGCCGGCAGCCTGCAGGAGGCGACCGCGGGCCTGTTCCGCCAGGCCGGTTACCGGATCACCTTCCGCTCGCGCTCCTACTACCCCGAGATCGACGACCCGGAGATCCAGTGCATCCTGATCCGCGCGCAGGAGATGGCCCGCTACGTGCAGGATGGCGTGATGGACGCCGGCCTGACCGGCCACGACTGGATCGTCGAGAACCGCGCCCAGGTGGTCGAGATCGCCGAGCTGGTCTATTCGAAGGTGAGCCGCCGGCCGACGCGCTGGGTCCTGGCCGTTCCCGAGGACTCGCCCATCCGCGGCCCCAAGGACCTGCAGGGCAAGCACATCGCGACCGAGGCGGTGAACCTCACCACCGACTACCTGAAGGGCCACGGCGTGGAGGCGCACATCGAGTTCTCGTGGGGCGCGACCGAGGTCAAGCCCCCGCAGCTCGCCGACGCGATCGTGGAGGTCACCGAGACGGGCAGTTCGCTGCGCGCCAACAACCTCCGCATCGTCGACACCATCCTGACCAGCACCCCGCGCCTGATCGCCAACCGGGAGTCCTGGCAGGACCCCTGGAAGCGCAAGAAGATCGAGAACATCACCCTCATGCTGCGCGGCGCCATGGCCGCCGAGGGCAAGGTCGGGCTGATGATGAACGTCCCGCAGAAGAGCCTGGACGCGATCCTGGAGGCGCTGCCGGCGCTGCTGAAGCCGACCGTCTCCCCGCTGGCGGACGGCGGCTGGGTCGCCGTCGACACCATCATCGACGAGTCGGTGGTGCGCGACATCATCCCCCGCCTCAAGGAAGCGGGAGCCAGCGGCATCGTCGAGTATCCGCTGAACAAGATCATCGACTGAGGGCGCGCGGCGAACCCCGCGCGCCCCCTGGTGCTATCCCATACGCGGCTCGGTAGCCGCCCCATAGGCCGGCGAGA
>JAPPNY010000112.1:0-18562 GCA_028818385.1 Spirochaetaceae bacterium | reverse complement strand
GGGTCCCCCCCCCCCCCCCCCCCCCCCCCCGGCCGCGCCCGCCGGCCGCGCCGCCCCCCCCCACCCCCCCACCCCCCCGGGGGGGGGCGGCGGCCCCCCCCCCCCCCGCCCCGTGGTGCTATCCCTTCCGCGGCTCGGTCGCAGCCCCTTCGGCCGTCGAGATCGCGCCCAGCGCCTGCAGCGTCAGCCGCGCCTTCTGCTCCTCCACCGGGTGCGGATGCACGCCGGAGATCGGCGCGTGCGTCCCGCCGGCCCCGGAGATGACCGTGGCGTGCTTGGCCGGGAACAGCGACAGCGTCTGCGAGAACGGCTCGATGAACTTCTCGAAGTTCTCGATGATGTAGGCCGCCAGGCCGGCCTGACCGCCCTTGCGGAGGATCTCGATCGTGCGGTTGAGCTGGTCGATCTCGCCCTGCGCGCGGCCGCGCCGCTCGGCCGCTTCCGCCTTCGCCTGCAGCGTCATGCGCTCCTGCTCCGCCTCCGCTGGGATCAGGATCTCCGCCCGGTAGCGCTCCTTGAGCATCGCGATCCGCTGCTGCTCGGCGCCGATCTGTGCCTTGATGCCGGCCACCTTGGCCTGCGCGTCCCGCTCGGCCCGGCGCACGCCGATCGCGCTGCGCTGCGTCTCCTGCGCCACGTTCACGCGCGTCTCCGCCAGCAGGCTCTCCTTGGCGTTCTGGGCATCGCGCACCGCTACCTCCGCGCGCCGCGTCTCGGACTCCTCCTTGGCCGCCGCGTGCGCCTGCGCCTGCGCAGCGCGTGATTGCGATTCGGCGTTCGCGGACTGGATCCGCTTCAACAGGGCGATGTAGAGCTCCGGCTCGCGCACGCCGTCCAGGCGATGGTCGTCCACGTCGGCGATGTTCATCGCCGTGATCTCCAGGCCGATGCCCTCCAGGTCACTCTTGCAGACGCGGATCATGTTCTGCACCAGCCGGTCCTTGTCCTGCATCACCTCCTCGGGCGTCATGGTCGCGATCGAGTCGCGCAGATGCCCCTCGATGATGCCGGTGGCGATGCCGGTGAGCTCGCTCCAGTCGCGGGTCATCAGCAGGATCCGCCGGATCGCGTTGCGCAGCCCGTCGCCGGATGAGGCCACCGCAAAGCTCACGGTGGCGACCACGGTGAGCGGCACGATGCCGGCCGCGATCGCCGACTCCACGCGCACGCTGGTGGTGCGGGGCCGCATGTCCATCCGGAAGAAGCGGTGGATGAGCGGGAACACGAACACGCGCCCGCCGCGCAGCCACGAGAACGCCTTGCCCTTGCCGGCGACGATCGCCAGCTCGTCGGCGCCGACGATCTTCATCTTGGTGACAAGCTGGATGATGAGCGTGATGACGACCAGAAGAATGAATACGATGACGAAGACGCTCATGAGCGCTCCTCCGGCGTGTCCGCCGTGGCGCCGTCGGCGCCGGCCTGGGTCATCAGCTCCTTGACGCTGATGCCGAATCCCTCCTCGAACTTGTGCAGGAAGTCGACGAAGGCCTCCGGGCCGCGGTTCAGCAGCCCGTTCATGCCCCGCTCGTCATCCATGATCACGACGTTGTCGATCGCCATCTCCCGCGCGTAGCGTTCGTAGGCGGCAAACAGCCCCGGAAGCTGCTGCTGGACGAACAGCGCGATCCTGCCCACGTCGGCCTCGGCGACCATCGTGGCCTTCTGGTCCAGCAGGTCGTTCTGGGTCGACTCGACGATCTGCACGGCCTGGTTCTGGCCGCTGGCCAGGATCTCCGCGGCCTGCCGCTTCGTGTCCGCCTCCAGCGTCACGTCGGAGACGTTCTTGAGCTTGCGCAGCTCCACCGCGATCTCCTGCACGGAACGCTCGCCTTCGCTCTCGGCGCGCTCGACCGCGCTGTCGGCCTCCAGGCGAGACTGCTCCACCTCCGCCTCCGCGGTGCGCCGGAGCACCTCCAGCTCCTGCTGGGCGGCGATGATCTTCTCGTTGGCGGTGTTCTCGGCCACGGTCTCTCGTCGCTTCGCGTCCGACTCCGCGCGCTCGGCCTGCGCCTTCAGGCGCGCCTCCTCGATCTCCACCTCCTGGCGCTTGCGGGACAGCGTCTTGTTGGCCAGGTTGGCGATGTAGTTGGAGGTGTCCCAGATCTTCTGCAGCGACACCGACACCACGCGCATGCCGAAGGTGGCCAGGTCCTGGTTGCTGTCGCGCAGCAGCTCCGCCCGGAACTGGGCGCGCTCGCCTTCCGCGTCCGCGCTGTCGGCGCCGGCTTCGGCGCGGACACCGCCCTCGCCGACCCGATCCTCCTCGTCGACGCTCTCCAGCATGCCGATCGCCTGCAGAGGCGTGGTCTTGTTGAGCGCGCCGCGGAAGTTGCCGACCATGGTCTGCTGGATCTGCTCCTGGATCTCTCCCCTCGACTTGCCCATCAGCCGCTCGACGGCCGAGTACAGGAGCCCGTCGTCCTCGTGATCGACGCACACGCAGGCGGTGGCGTCGGCGCCGACGGTGATGCCGTTGGCGGCGTTCACCCCCTCCACGCGCACGTCGATCGGGATCGTCGACAGCTCCAGCCCCTGTGCGCTCTGAAAGAACGGAATCACGAACGTCCACCCGCCGCGCTGCAGCCGGAAGCCGTAGCTCTTGCCGCCGACCTGCGTCTTGGTGCCGGTCACCACCAGCACCTGGTTGGGGGGACAGACCTTGATGAGGGACCGCAGCCCCCCGACGATCACGAAGAACACGGCCACCGCGGCGATCGCGCCGCCTACAAACCCTTCCATGGCTCCTCCAGCCTTATCTACGGTGCGATCGGCGCCAGCGCTTCGATCCCGTCGTCACGGAAGCTCTCGCTGAGCATCCAGTGCACGCACGTACACGCACCGGTCGGTGACCTGCGCCACCTGTACGCGCGCGTCGACGGCGAAGCGCTCCTCGGGATTCTCGGCCAGCGCGTAGCGCTCCGCCACCGACTGGCCCAGGCTGATGCGCACCTTGCCCATGCCGCCGTCGGCGATCGGGGCGATCACGGTGGCCTGCTCGAACAGCAGTTCCTCTTCCTTGATGCTGGAATCGAGGTCCGTGCGCTGCAGGCGGAAGAACAGCCGCGCCAGCACGGCTACGGCGCTGCCTCCCGCGAGCGCCCAGATCAGGCTGCCGACCGGCCCCGAGCCGAACGCGGTCGACGCCAGTCCGAACGGTCCGAAGCCCAGGCAGAAGTAGATGGCCGTGCGCACATAGCGCAGGAACGACAGGACCGGAGCGCCGCCCGAGTCCTCGCCTCCCCCCTCCTCGCCGGCTCCGTCGTCCGCTGCGGAACCGTCGCCGCCACCGTCCGCCTGGCCGCCTGAGCCGAGCAGGCCCAGCAGATCGATCAGCGTCACACCGACGCCGAAGATCGCGGTGAACCAGAACAACCCCTGCAACATCGACCCAGCCTCAACGGCTGCATCGAGTATACGTCGCGTGGCCTCGCCACCCAAGGATGAGCCTGGAACGAACGACGCCGCAGCTCGCTGAGCTCGTCATGCAATCGATTGAGTGCGTTGCGTGCACGCGATAGCATCGCGACGGAAGCGCAGAGGAGGAGATGGGGAGCCTGAGTGTCAGACGGCTGGACGAAGAAACGACGCGCCGCTTGCGACTTCGCGCGGCGCGCAATGAGCGATCCATGAACGAAGAGACCAGAACGATCATCAGACAGGTAATCTCGACTCCGGAACGCATCGGCGACGTGGCTGTCAGCCTGTTCGGCCCGGCGCATGGAGTGGATCTCGATCTTCCCGAGCGCGCGCCGCACAGAGCCGATTGAAAGGGGATAGAGTAGCCGCATGACGGCGCCCAACGGATCGCCGCGGGCCACCAGTACCAACCGGAGGCGTCCCTACCGGGTCATCGACAGCGATGTCCACCACTCGCTGCCGGACTGGCAGGCGCTGCAGCCCTACCTGCAGGAGCCGTGGCGCTCGAAGATCCTGGAGGCCAACTCGATCGTGGGCGGCCTGGGGCTTGGCGCGGGCCGCAACCGCCTCGACAGCGTGACTCCGGACGGCGGTACGCCGGCATCCGACCCGGAGTTCACCATCCGGCAGCTCATCGTCGAGAACCACATCGACCTCGCAATCCTGACCGGCAACATCTACGGCTGGAATGTCCATCCCAACCCCGAGTACGCCAACGCCGTGATGTCCGCCTTCAACGACTGGACCGTCGAGCACTGGCTCACCCCGCATCCGCAGTTCCGGGGCTCCATCGCCGTGAACTCCAACGACCCGGAGGCCGCCGCGGCCGAGATCGACCGCCTCGGCGAGCGCGACGACATGGTGATGGCGATCATCGGCGGCACCTCGACCGCGCCGTACGGGCAGAAGTTCTTCCACCCGATCTACGAGGCGGCGGTCCGTCACGACCTGCCGATCGGCATCCACGTCGCCGCGGCCGGCACCGGGCTGGCGCCCGCCGTGAGCCCGGTGGGCACGCCGCGCACCTTCTTCGAGTACCACTCGGGCCTGCCGCGCATCTACATCACGCAACTCATCAGCCTCATCGCGGAGGGGGTGTTCGAGAAGTTCCCGCGCCTGCGGTGGCTGTTCATCGAGGGCGGCGTGGCCTGGCTGCCGCACGTGACGTGGCGCCTGGACAAGGAGTGGCGGGCGCTGCGCCGCGAGGTGCCGTGGGTCAAGCGTCCGCCCAGCGAGGTGATCCGCGAGCACTGTTACTTCACGACGCAGCCGCTGGAGGAGCCGCCCCAGCCGGAACTGCTCGTGCAGATCCTGGAGATGATCGACGGCCGCAACTGCCTACTCTACTCCAGCGACTACCCGCATTGGGACTACGACGCCGTGCACGTGCTGAACGCCCTGCCGGCCGACTACCAGCCCAACATCTTCCAGCGCAACGCCGAGCGGCTGTTCGGCCTGTGATGGCGCGCCACGTGGTCGGCCCGGCGGACGCCATCCCGCCCGGCGGGCGGCGCGTGGTGACGGTCGCCGGGCGCAGCATCGGCATCTTCAACGTCGAGGGGCGCTTTCATGCGCTGCGCAACTCCTGCCTGCACAACCAGGCGCCGGTGTGCCTGGGCGAGGTCGGCGCCACCTACCTGCCGTCCGAGCCGGGCCAGTACCGCAGGGGCCTCGACGGCCGCGTGCTGCGCTGTCCGTGGCACGGCTGGGAGTACGACATCACGACTGGCCGCAACCTGATCGATCCCGGCCGCAAGCTGACGACCTATCCCGTCACCGTCGAAGACGGCGACCTGGTCGTCGACGTCGGCGGCCCGCCCTCGGACACGCGTCCGCCAGCGGTCGCCGCACGGTGACCCGAGCCTGTCCGTGCTAGGCTACATCACCAGACGATTCCTGATCTTCATCCCGACGCTGATCCTGCTCAGCATGCTGCTGTTCCTGGGACTGGAGGCGGGACCGGGCGACGCTGCCAGCTTCCTGATCAATCCGGAATTCCCTTCGGATCAGGTAGAACGTATCCGGGAGGAGCTCGGCCTCAACAGGCCGCTCCCGATCAGATACGTGAGCTGGGTCAGGGAGCTGCTGGCAGGGAACCTGGGCTACAGCATGCTCGACGGCAAGGCGGTCAGGGACCTGCTTGCCGCCCGGGTGCCGCGCACGCTGTCGCTCATGGCTTTCTCGATCGTGCTGGCGGTCACGTTCGGGGTCGTGCTGGGGGTGGTCAGCTCGCTCTACCAGTACTCCGTCATCGACAATGCGCTCACCTTCGTGGGTCTGCTGGGGATCTCCACGCCGGCATTCTTCACCGGCATGCTGGGTATCCTGCTGTTGTCTCTGCGGTTGAAACTGCTTCCCATCGGCGGCGTGGGCACCGAGCCCGGAGTCCTGGTCGCCCTGCAGCACGCCCTGCTGCCGGCGGGGGTGCTCGCGTTTCGTTCCGGATCCGAGTTTCTCCGCTACACCCGCGGCGCGATGCTCGACGCGCTGAACCGCGACTACATGGCGCTGGCGAAGAGCAAGGGTCTCACCGTCCGCCGCGTCACCGTCGTCCACGGCCTGCGCACGGCGCTGATACCGGTGGCTACCATCATCATTCTGAGACTGCCCGTGCTGGTCGGCGGATCGGTGATCGTCGAGCAGGTGTTCTCCTGGCCGGGGATGGGCACCATGCTGATCAATGCCGCGCGCGCCCAGGATTTCCCGGTCGTGGTGACCGTGGCGCTCCTGATCGGCACGGTGCTGCTGTTCTCCAGCCTGCTGGCCGACGTGCTGCTGGCGATCATCGATCCGCGCGTTCGGCTGCGCTGATGGCCGGTCCCCGGCGCCGGAACGTGACGGCGGCTGCCGCTTCCGGCATGCCACCGCGTCCTTCGCTCCTCGACCGAATCCGAGAGAGCAAGTACGCACAGAGCCTCAACTGGATTACGGCGACCAGCATCATCGTCTTCCTGCTGATCGTCTGCGCATCCCTGCTGGGGCCCGCCCTGCTGCCGCACCGACCCGAGACGGTGAATCTGAGCGAGCGCCTCGATGGCCCTTCGGCATCGCACGTGCTGGGGACCGACAACCTGGGACGCGACGTGCTGGCGCGCCTGCTGCTGGGGACCCGTATCTCACTGTTCGTGGCGATCAGCGGCGCGGCGCTGGCCGGCGTGGCCGGCCTGCTGCTGGGCACGGTATCAGGCTACTACGGCGGTGCGTTCGATCAGATCTGTTTGCGCGTGTCGGAGATATTCATGGCGTTCCCGGCCCACGTCATCCTGCTGGTCATGGTGGCGGTCGTCGGCCCCAGCCTGGAGAACATCATCGTCATCTTCGCGATCACCAAGTGGGCGACGCTGTATCGCCTGGTCCGGGCACAGTTCTACTCCCTCCGCGAGGAAGAGTTCGTAGAGGCGCTGCGCGCCCTCGACGTCGGCAATGCCTCGATCATCTTCAAGCACATGCTGCCGAACATGCTGGGGCCGATCACGGTCTGGTTCACCCTCGAAGTGGCCACGGGAATCATCGAGGAGGCCGGGCTGAGCTTCATCGGCCTGGGGATCCAGGCGCCGACGCCGTCTCTTGGCAACCTGCTGAGCTCCGCTCAGGACATCCGCATCCTGCGCAGCTACGTCTGGCTGTGGATGGCGCCCGGCATCACGATCGCGGCGGCGACGCTGTGCGTGAACTTCATCGGCGACTGGCTGCGTGACGTGACCGACCCCCGGACCGCAGAGTGAGCGGAGCGAACCTCACTCGAAGAGTGAGGCGGCAGGTGGCGGCCATTCCGGACCGGAGTGCGCACCAGCACTCCGAGTTGCTGACGGTTCGCGATCTCAAGACGCATCTGCACACCCGGCGCGGCACGGTCAAGGCGGTGGACGGCGTTTCCTTCTCGGTCCGCAGTGGCCGCTCGCTCGGGATCGTCGGCGAGACCGGCTCGGGCAAGAGCATGACCGCGTACTCCATCATGCGGCTGCTGCCGGCCCGGACCGCACGAATCGTCAGCGGAGCCATCCACTACGCGACGGCTGACGGCGAGGTCGTCGACATCGCAGGCCTGGAGCCGTTCGGCGTGCGGATGCGCCGCCTGCGAGGACGGGAGATCGCCCTGATCTTCCAGGATTCGTTGAGCGCCCTGAATCCCGTTCACACCATCGGCTATCAGATCGCCGAGAACCTGCGCAACAACACCGCGTTGACGCGCTCGGACGTGAAGGACCGGGCGACCGAGCTCCTGGCGGAGGTCGGGATGAGCGCGCCGCAGCGGCGGATCAGGCAGTTTCCCCACGAGCTCTCGGGGGGCATGCGGCAACGCGCACTCATCGCCATCGCGCTCGCGGCACGGCCGCGGCTGCTCATCGCCGATGAGCCGACCACGGCGCTGGACGTCACCGTGGAAGCGCAGATCCTGCAGTTGATTACCGGGTTGCAGAAGCAACACGGGATGGGCCTGATCCTGATAACGCACGACATGGGCGTGATCGCGCAGACCGTGGATGCGGTAGCCGTGATGTACCTGGGCGACATCATCGAGCACGGCGACGTGTCGGCGATCTTCGCACGCCCGCAGCATCCCTATACCGTCAAGCTGCTGGAGTCGATCATCGAGCTAGGCTCGCGCGGCAAGGAGCTGCAGCCGATCGAGGGCAGCATACCGGACCCGACGACGCTGAATCCGGGATGCAAGTTCTACTCCCGCTGTCCGCTCAGGAAGCAGAAAGCCGAAGGGAACGAGCCGCCGCTCATCGAGGTGGAGCCGGATCACTTCGTCAAGTGCTATCGCTTCGACGGATCGGACTATTGACCACGGACTCCCGGATGAAGCGCGATATCCTGTTCAGGGTCGAGGCGCTGAGCACGTACTTCCCCATCAGGAAAGGCATCTTCCGCAGGGTGGCGGGGCATGTGCGGGCGGTCGATGGCGTCGACCTGACCGTGGCGCGCGGCGAGACCCTGGGGCTGGTCGGCGAGAGCGGCTGCGGCAAGACCACGCTTGGCCGCAGCCTGCTGCGCCTCGTCGAAACGACGTCGGGCCGGATCCTCTACCGACTCGATGGGCGCATGCGCGGCATCGATGAGCTGAGCCGCGCACAGATGCGCCGATTCCGCAGCCAGGCGCAGATCGTGTTCCAGAATCCGTACAGCTCCCTCAACCCCACCAAGACCGTATCGCAGACGCTGGACGAGCCGCTCCGGGTATTCGGGATGAAGGTCAGACACCGGCGTCAGGAACGCATCGCCGAGCTTCTGCAGGCGGTCAATCTCCGACCCGAGTACATGACCCGCTACCCCCATCAGTTCAGCGGCGGACAGCGGCAGCGGATCGCACTGGCCCGGAGCCTGACCGTCGATCCGATCTTTCTGCTCTGCGACGAACCGGTCTCGGCGCTGGACGTGTCGGTGCAGACCCAGGTTCTCAACCTTCTCAGGGAGATCCAGCGGGAACGCGGCCTGACGATGGTCTTCATCGCCCACGACCTCAAGGTGGTGGAGTACATGAGCGATGTGGTTGCCGTGATGTATCTCGGCAGGATCGTGGAACGGTTTCCAGCCGACGCGCTGAGCCGGACCGTGCACCCCTATACGCGCGCCCTGATTGCGGCGATTCCGGTCGCGGATCCCGCGCGGCGTGGAGCGAAGACCATCCTCACCGGCGAGGTGCCGGATCCCGCCAATCCGCCACGGGGGTGTCGATTCCATCCGCGCTGTCCTCTCAGGCAGGCGATCCTGAGCGGCCGGGTGCAAGCCGACGCGCAGCGATGTGTGGAGGAGGAGCCGCAGTGGCGACACGTGGCTCCCGGCCACCACGCGGCGTGTCACCATTACGAGCACGGACGTTGAAGACGGTCGTGATGATGAGGTGAATCTCGCGCAACGCAGGTGCCTCGCTTGCCAAGCCGGCAGCCGTACCGATACAAAGGCGCAACGCTGGTTGGAGATTGCCATGAGCCACACGCTCTCGACTCCTGACTTCGACTTCTATCCGGTCACGAACACCCTTATCGGCGTTCGCATCGCCGACGGCGACGTGGAGGTTCATTGGGACGACGGCAGCACCAGCCTCCTGCCCGGCGTGTGGCTGCGGGAGTTCAGCCCGGACCTGGGCACCATCCATCCGGTGACGCGCGAGCAGGTGATCATGCTCGTCGACCTGCCGGAGGACCTCCGCGCCGCGGACGTTCGGGTCCTGCCCGACGGGCGGCTGCGCGTGACGTGGCACCCGGAGGGTCTGGACAGCGTCTACGATCCCGGCTGGCTGTGGGCGCACCGCCCGGAAGCGCGGGACGTCGACTCGTTGCCGCCCCGGAGCCTCTGGGCGGACGGCGAAGCGCCGCACCGGGAAGTCACCGTCGTCGACGGTGCGGCGGTCCGCTCCGGGGACGACAAAGCGCTCGGCGCCTGGCTGACCGCCATCCACGTCGACGGCGTAGGGCTCATCGAGAACCTCCCTCAGGATCCTGAGATCGTACCGGACATTCCGGCCCGCATCGGCTGCCTGCGCAACTCGAACTTCGGCGCGATCTGGGAGGTGGAGAGCCGCCCGGATGCCGACAGCAACGCCTTCACGGACGTCGCCCTGCCCGCGCACAACGACCTGTGCACCCGCGAGCACATGCCCGGGCTGCAGTTCCTGTTCTGCATGCACAACTCCTGCGAGGGCGGCGACAGCATCTTCGTGGACGCCTACGCGGTGGCCGAGCAGCTCAAGGCGGAATCCGCCGAATCCTTCGAGGTGCTGGCCTCCGTGGCCGTGCCGTTCGGGACCCGCAACCAGGACTCCGATCATCGCTTCCACGCACCGGTGTTGGAGCTGGACGCCACGGGCGAGCTCTCCACGGTCCGCTACACGTGGTGGCTGCGCAACCCCATGTCCGGCGACACCGCGACGATCAAGGCGTTCTACGCCGCCTTCCGGCGCTTCCAGAGCCTGGCGAACGACCCCGGCAACCAGCGCCGGCTGCGCCTGCGGCCCGGCGACCTGGCCGCCTTCGACAACCGGCGCATGCTGCACGGCCGCACCGCTTTCGACACCGGCTCCGGCCGCCGCTGGCTGCGCGGCTGCTACGGCGAGCGCGAGGAGCTGGAGTCGCGCCTGCGCATGCTGGCGCGGGCGGAGCGGCAGCGGCTGGTCGAGCGCGCCGCCTCCTGAGCGGAGCGCGGACCAAGGAGAGGACGCATGCCCCTCGCCATGGCACGGGAGGTCTTCATCACGGCGGCGCTGACGGGCGCCGGCGCCACCCAGGACCGCAGCCCGCACGTCCCGCGCAGTCCCCGTCAGATCGCCGCCAGCGCCATCGACGCCGCCCGCGCCGGGGCGGCGATCGTTCACTGCCACGTGCGCGACCCCGACACCGGCGCCCCCAGCCGCAAGGCCGAGTACTACCGCGAGGTCACCGACCGCATCCGAGCTGCCGACGTCGACGTGGTTCTCAACCTGACCACCGGCATGGGCGGCGACCTGGTCCTGGGATCGCCCGACCGGCCGCTGCCGCCGCGCGAAGGCACCGACATGGCCGGCGCCGCCGAGCGCTTGGCGCACGTCCGGGAGTGCCTGCCGGAGATCTGCACCCTGGACTGCGGCACCATGAACTTCGCCGAGGCCGCCTACGTGATGACCAACACGCCCGCGATGCTGCGCGCGATGGCGACCGCGATGACGGAGCTGGGCGTGAGGGTCGAGATCGAAGCCTTCGACACCGGCCACCTGTGGTTCGCCAAGGCGCTGGTCGACGAGGGCATCGTGCCGCACCCGGTTCTGGTGCAGCTCTGCATGGGCATCCCCTGGGGGGCGCCGGACGACCTGTCCACGTTCCTGGCGATGGTCGCCAACGTGCCGCAGGACTGGGTGTTCTCGGCGTTCGCCCTGGGCCGCAACCAGATGCCCTACGTCGCGGCGACGGTGCTGGCCGGCGGCCACGTGCGCGTCGGCCTGGAGGACAATCTCGTTCTCAGGCGAGGGGTACTGGCGACCAACGCGCAGCTCGTGGAGCAGGCCGTGACGATCATCGAGGCGATGGGCGCGACCGTGGCCGGACCGGAGCGCGTGCGCGAGCGGCTGAAGCTGACGAAACGAGCCCCGCGATGAGGGCCGCCATCATCGGCGGCGGCGTGATCGGCGCCGGGCTGCGCCGACCCGAGGGAGCGGGCCGTCATGTCGGAGCACAGCGATGACGTTCCGCTTGACTCCGCCGGTCGGGAAGGAAATGATTTCCGGCTACCCTGCACTTGGAGGTGCGAACATGGTTCCCAGAATCGTGACGAAGACGCTCGTCGCCCTGCTCGCGGTGGCGCTGAGCGCAGCCGCGTTCGGAGAAGGCCAGACGGACTCGGCCACCGAAGCTCCAGAGACGGTCCTCAACCTGGTGTCGCACGGTCAGGAACGCGGTCTGACCGGCTGGGCACGGGGCGGCAACTTCGGAATGGCCGTCACCAACAGCCTCGAGGAGTCGCTGCCGTTCGACACGCTCCTGCTGTTCGATCCGACCTACAGCGAGCTGCGACCGCACATCGCCGAACGGTGGGAGGCATCCGACGACAACCTCGTGTACACGTTCCACCTGCGCCAGGACGTGTTCTTTCACGATGGCGAGCAGATGCACGCCGACGACCTGGTGACCAGCGTGCACCTCGGACTCGGCACCGGCAAGGCGGCCGGCCGGACCGTGGCACAGCTCGCAAAGCTCGAAGGCGCCGTGGACTATCGCGAAGGGGCCGCCGACAGCATCACCGGCATCGAGATCGTCGACGACTTCACCGTTCGGTTCACCCTCACCGAGCCCTCCTATACGTTCCTCACCGCCATCGCCGCACAGCCGATCATGCCGGAGCATCTGCTCAGCGAAGATCTGCGCGAGAACCGCACGCTGATCTTCCAGAGCGAGTATTGGCAGCATCCCATCGCCACCGGCCCGTTCAAGTTCTCACGGAGCGTTCCCGGCGACTTCGCCGAACTGCTGGCCTACGACGACTACTTTCTTGGCCGGCCCCGGATCGACAAGGTGATCATCTGGGAACGGGACCCGATCATCGCTGCCGAAGACGGCAAGCTGGACTTCATGTGGGGGCGGGATCCTGCGCAGATCGACCAGCTCCTGCAGACGCCCGGCATGACCGGCTACGCCCTGGAGAACGGCGTCTACAAGCGCGAGCTGTGGTCGAACATGGAAGACGAAACGATGGGGGACCTGCGGCTCCGTAAGGCGATCGCCTACGCGATCGATCGTGACGCGATCGCGGCGGAATTCTTCGACGGATATGCAAACGTGTGGCATACGGTGGTGCCGCCCACCTTCTGGTCGAACCGGGATCTGCCTCAGGTACCGTACGACCCCGACCGGTCCCGACAGCTTCTCGGCGACGCCGGCTGGGACCCCGACACCGAGCTGACCCTCATCTACTACTACACCGACCCGCAAACCTCGGACTTCATGGCACTCATCCAGAGCTATCTGGCCGAGGTCGGCGTCAAGGTGAGTCCGCGGCTGGTGGAGCGCGACGTCGGCACGGTGTTGCACGACAAGACGCAGCCGTGGCAGTTGGCCTACGGCGCGCGCAACTCGATCGACACCGGCGTCCTGCATCAGTACGCGACCGGGGCGGGCAACAGCCCGACGGACTACTCGAATCCGACGATCGACCGCATGCTGGCGGAGATGGAGGCGTCCCTTGATACCGCTGTGCGCAAGCGGCTCGCAGACGAGATTCAGGCGATCATCATGGACGACATGCCGACGATTCCGCTGTATGCGACCAAGGAATACATCCTCCACAGCGAGCGCTTGAAGATGCCGGTGACGTGGTTGTATCGCTACAGCCATCCGTTCGACCTGCGGTTCCACGAGTGGACGATCGAGCCTTAGAGCCGGCCGAACACTGACCATCCTGGCGAACGGACTCCCGGAGGCTCTTTTCCGGGAGTCCGCCCATCTACGGGCTTGGGGCATCCGGCCAAGCTGCGTCCGGACTCACGGGCTCGGGCTCTTTCTCAGGCGCGGGGTACCCGCGACCAACGCGCAGCTCGTGGAGCAGGCCGCGGCGATCATCGAAGCGATGGGCGCGACCGTGATCGGACCGGACCGCGTGCGCGAGCGGCTGAAGCTGACGAAACGGGCCCCGCGATGAGAGCCGCCATTGTCGGCGGCGGCGTGATCGGCTCCGGCTGGGCGGCGCGCTTCCTGCTCAACGGCTGGGACGTGGCGGTGTTCGATCCCGGCCCGGAGGCGAGGCTCCGGCTGAACCGGGTGCTGGACAACGCCCGGCGCAGCCTGCCCGCCCTGTACGACCGCGTCCTGCCGGCGGAGGGCGCGCTGGCCTGCTGCGACTCGATCGCCGCCGCGGCCGCCGGCGCCGGCTGGATCCAGGAGAGCGTGCCCGAGCGACTGGAGCTCAAGCGGGACGTTCTGGCCGAGATCCAGCGGCACGCGCCGGAGCACGCCGTGCTCGCCTCCTCGACGTCGGGGTTCAAGCCGTCCGACCTGCAGCAGGGCTCACCGCGCCCCGACCCGATCCTGGTCTGCCACCCGTTCAATCCGGTGTACCTGCTGCCGCTGGTCGAGGTGGTGCCCTCCCCCGCCACCGACCCGTCGATCCGCGATCGCGCCGTTGAGCTGCTGCGAGCAATCGGCATGCAGCCGCTCCTGATCCGCGCGGAGATCGACGGCCACGTCGCCGACCGGCTGTTGGAGGCGGCGTGGCGCGAATCGCTGTGGCTGGTGCGGGACGGCGTCGCCACCACGGCGGAGATCGACGACGCGATCCGCTACGGCTTCGGCCTGCGCTGGGCGCAGATGGGCCTGTTCGAAACCTACCGGATCGCCGGTGGCGACGCGGGGATGAAACACTTCATCGCCCAGTTCGGCCCGGCCCTGCAGTGGAACTGGAGCAGGCTGACGGACGTGCCGGAGCTGACCGGCGAACTGGTCGAGCGCATAGCCGAGCAGTCGGACCGCCAGTCCGGCGCGCACGATGTGTGCGAGCTGGAGCGCCTCCGCGACGACAACCTGGTCGCCATCCTGCGCGCCCTGAAGAGGAACGACGACGCCGCCGGCCGAACCGTCGCCGCCCACGAACACGGTCTGCCGCACCCGGAGTCGGGCGAGGACTCCCTGCCCGTGACGGTCTCGCGGCAAGTCCCCGCGAGCTGGACCGACTACAACAGCCATGTGAACGAGACGCACTACCTGGAGGTATTCGCGCAGGCCAGCGACCGCACCATGGAGCTGATCGGCGCCGACGCCGACTACGTCGCCACGGGCAGGAGCTACTTCACTGTGGAGAGCCACCTGCGCCACCTGGGCGAGCTTCGGGCCGGCGACCGCATTCGCGTCACCACGCAGCTACTTGGGGGCGACGGCCGGAAGCTGCACCTCTTCCACCGCCTGGAAGACGGCGCCGGCCGGCTCGCCGCCACCGGCGAGCACCTGCTGCTGCACGTCGACCTGCACAGCCGGCGGACCTGCCCGCCGGAAGCCCCGGTCACGGCCCGGCTTGCGGACCTGTTCTCGCGCCATGCCCACCTGCCCCTGCCCGACGGAGCGGGCCGCCATGTCGGACAGAGCCGATAGCCGCGCTCCGGTCTCCGTGAGTCCGGCCACCGAACGCGACGTGGCCGAAGTCCACGGGCTGATGGCCGCGTGGGAAAGAGAGGGCATCACGATCGGCCATTACGCGGGCGACGAGGCGTACCTGCGAGGCTTACTCGCGGAGTCATTCTTCGTGGCGCGCGACTTGCGCCGCATCGTGGGGTTCGTCTGCGCCAGGATCGTCGACAATCCCGGCTACGCCGTGATGCCGACGGCACAAAGGGTTCTGCACATCGAAGAGCTGTATGTGCGGCCGCAGGCCCGTGGCCGTGGAGTCGGGACCGCTCTCGTCGAAGCCGTGTTGCAGAAGGCACGCGGGCAAGGCGTGCGCGCGTTCCACGTCTTCTCCGCCACCCGGAACACCGAAGATGTCCTCCGCTTCTACCGCCGGCACCGCTTCGAGCCATGGGGAATCCAGATGTTCCGGTGCGAAAATGAGTCGGACCTGAGGTAGTGCGACGGGACGCGCTACCGTTTGCCAACGGCGCTCGACTACGGGCTTGGAGCCTCCGGCCAGACTACGTCCGGACTCACGGGCTCGGGTTGTTGGGGACCAAGGTTGGCCGGATCGACGGTGGCCTCGATGAAGTTCTCGGGAGGCACCGGAGAGCCAGACAGACGACGAAGCATGGCGAGCTGCCCGGCATGGGCCATCGCGTCGGCGAACGGACCCTGCAGAAGACGTTCTTCGGTCGTGCCCTTCAACTCGGTATCCCCCGTGAGGTGCCGCGCCAAGTCCTCGAGCATCGCGTGGAAACGGGTGATCTCGGCGGCCAGGTCCGGCAGTGGGTCCGCTCGATACCCGCCTCCCTCGAAGAACGTACGCGCGTACCCAAGGACGCTCGTCATGTGCCGAACGAGATCTCTCGGGGTTCGCACCTGGTTGCCGGCCTCGTACGAGCCAAATGAATCAGGCGCACCCCTGAGCGCCTTCTGCGTCCGGTAGGCGAGCGTAGCGAGGCAATGTCGGAGCATCGCGCGCTTGTCGTCCATGCCTCATGGGGCTCCGTTTGACTCCTCCGGTGGGAAGCGTAATGATCGTACTATAGCCTTCACGCGGAGGTGCGAACCTGTTTTCCAGCGTCTTGACCGCGGTCCCTGATGGCGGAACGGTCACACGGGAGTCGGCCCGTGGCTGAGGTTCAGCGGGAACTGACCCAGCTCGCCGCGGCCGGATACTGCGTCGTGCGGAACGTCATCCCGCCCAATCGGATCGCAGCGCTGCGCGAGCAGGTCGTCCGGGGCCGGCAGGCTGCTCAGCGCGAGTATGCTGCGACCGGCGGCAACCTGACGTTCCAGCGTATGGCGGACGGCGGTCCGGGAAAGAACGTCGCGGCGTACGTACCGGAGTTTGCCGCCCATCTGGCGGACGAGCGGATCCTGGCCATCGCGCGGGCCGCGCTCCACCCCCGAGTCCGTATCGCTCAGATCGAGTTCAAGTTCCGCCCTGCCGCCGATGACAACGCGGCGTATCGTTCGTGGCACTCCGACTGGCCTCACGATCTCAAGGACAACGAGCGGGGCGGCTCCATCCGGCAGCCATTCCCCGACCTCACCATGGCGCTGACGACGGTGTGGATGCTGTCGCCGTACGGCCCCGACTCGGGCGGGACGTGGGTCGTGCCCGGCACCCATCGCAATCCGAAGAACCCGCGCGGCCCGTCCGACGGGATCGACGAGTTCGGCACCCTTCCGGGAGAAGTGCAAATGGCCGGCGATGCCGGCGACGTGGTCGTCATCGATTCGCGGATCTGGCATTCGAACGCGCACAACCCATCGCGCGAGGACCGCGTCGCCATGGTCGTGCGCTACGCTCCGTGGTGGCTGAGCGCCGAGTACGGCGGCCGCAACCGCTCGATCGTCCCGCGCGATGCCTACGCAGCCTTTCCTCCGGCCGTCCGAACCCTGTTTCAGCACCGCGCCGAAGACGCGACCGATCGCCGTGTGACCGTCCTCGATCAGCTCAGCTAGCGCTCCTTCACCCAGGGCTGCGGCGTGGTGTATCCCAGGTCGGCATAGGGGTCCTCGCCGCGTACCTGCACGACGCCGCGAAAGTTCCTCTCGCCGCCCCAGGTCAGCCACGTCGACGCGCTGCAGTAGTGGAAGGTGAGGGCGGGGCGGTACCGGTCGCTCCGGTTCTTGCGCGAGCTGTGCAGCAGGTAGCCGCTGAAGAACAGGACGCTGCCGGCGGCCATCTCGACCGGGATGGCTCCGGTGTCGTCGAAGCCGCGCGCGACCGGATTGCTGTCGACGTCCGGCAGGTCGTGGGCGTAGCGCTCGTAGATGACCCCCGACTTGTGGCTGTCCGGCAGGATCCGCAGGCATCCATTCGCCACCGTCGCGTCGGCGAGCGCGATCCATACTCCGGTGAGCGAGCGGTCGCGCGTCGGGATGGGGTGCTCGTCCTGGTGCCACGGGCTGCCGGCGCCGCCGGGAGGCTTTACCACGAACATGCTCTGCATGCACTTGTAGGCGCCATCCCAGAACGGCACGCAGGCGCCGACGACGTGGTCCAGGACGCGGCAGATGCCGGCATGGGTCATGGCGTCGCGGACGACCGCGCTGTAGACGTGCGGCTGCCCGAGGTACATGTGGCGGCCCATGAGCCGTTCGTCGTCCTCGGGCCAGTCGACGGGCTCGATTGGGTCGCGCCAGATCACCCCCTCTATTGGCGAGTGCGAATAGTCGCCCCGATTGATCCTCCGCAGCTCACGGGTGATCTCGGCGCGGTCGACCTCGTCCACCAGGTCACGGACCAGCACGTACCCGCTCTCGACGTAGGATCGCCGCAGTTCGTCGCCCGAGGCTCGCGTCGGATCGAACCGCGCGATCGTCATCGACTCGCCGCCTCCGGCAGCCACACGGCCATGCTCCCGGCGCCGCGATGCCCCCAGGCGAAATAAGGCACCGCGGTCAGCTCGCCGTTCGTCAGGACCGTGATGCCGCCGAGCAGGTCGGGCCGCGGCTCGGGTTGCCACTCCGCGGGCGCGGTCAGGGTCTGCTGCCGCACGTCGCCGCCGTTGTCGGCCTGTTCGAGGCAGTAGACCAGCGGACCGCGCTCGAGCGCGACCTTGCCACGGTCGGCCTCCACTCGATCGTCGGCCTCCACGAATCTGACCGGCATGGGCAGCCCGAGCGTTACTTGGTCGCCGGAGCGCCACTCCCGGGTGATCTCCAGGTAGCCTGCATCGGTGACCGACGGAGTGACCGCATCACCGTTGACGGCGACCTCGAGACGATCGGCGCTGGCGTCCCGGTACCGGTACCGGTAGAGGTCCGAGGAGACCGGCCGCCCTCGTGCCCATCCGGGCAGCCTGAGCCGGACGGTGGCCCGAACGGGCGTCTCCGTCCAGACCGTGAGCGAAACATCCCCGTTCCAGGGGTAGTCCGTGGCGAGGCTGAGCTGCAGCTTCGCCCCGGCAACCGCGACGGTCGCTTCGGAAGAGACGTAGAGATTCACGTACACGCACTCTTCGCTCGTGGCGAAGATGTAGGAGCCCACGGTGCTGATGAACCTGGCCACGTTGGTGGGGCAGCAGGAGCACTCGAACCACGGCTGGCGTTCTGCCGAG
>JAPPNY010000114.1 GCA_028818385.1 Spirochaetaceae bacterium | reverse complement strand
GGACGATCGCTTGCTACTTCAGCCCTCGTAAGGTGGGGTTCAGCGGACGCTTACCCACGACGGACGCACGGCGATCGGATCGGTGACGGCGCCGGTCACCGTGAACCACGACCACGATCTGGCGATCGAGGTCACTGACCGGCACGGCACCGCCACCTACTACCTGCACTGTATCCCGCCCGACTTTCCGGACATCGACATCGAGACACGCACCGCGGCGGTGTCGGACGGTCTGCTGCTGATGACGCCTAGCGTGCGCCGCTCGGACAAGTCGTTCCTGGCCATCGTAGACAACAACGGCGTGGCGCGCTGGGTGATGAGGCCCAACGTGCGCGCGCGCCAATTCCGGCGGTACTTCGACGGCCGCTACTCCTTCGCCGAGCGAGGCGCCGACGGCAACGAGGCGATCGTGATCCTGGACGCCGCCCTCAACCGCATCGACACCGCGAGGCTGGTCGCCCCGTTGCTGCCCGAACACACCGGCGGACACGACTTCCTGATCGCCGAGAACGGCAACTACCTGCTGATGTCCTACTACCCGGCTGAGCGCGATCTCGGCGGTTTGACGTGCCCTGGCGAAGACGGCGCGCCCCGCCGGTGCTCGACCATGGAGCCCGCCGACGACTCGATCGTACAGGAGGTGACCCCGGAGGGGGCCGAGGTGTTTCTCTGGAACTCGTGGGACCACGTCAAGATCAACGATTGCACGGTTCACCGCTTCCCAAACGACTACGCGCACCTCAACTCTTTGCACGAGCTGGACGGCGACATCGTGGTGGGGTTGCGGGGCTGCGCACAGGCGCTGCGCATCGAGCGCGCCACCGGCGCCGTGGTGTGGCAGATCGGCGGCAGCCTGCCGATGCGCGCCGACCGCCCGGCCCCGACGACCGGTCCGACCCGCTACCTGCCGGTGAGCGGGGACCCGCTGGGCGAGTTCTGCGGCCAGCACGCCGTGACCGCGACGCCGGCCGGGACGCTGCTGATGTTCGACAACGGCAACCACTGCCTCGGAGCCCGCAAGGACCTCCCGCCGGTGACCCGCATCGTGGAGTACGACATCTCGTCGGGCACCGAGGCGCGCTTCGTGCGCGAGTACCGGTTGCCCGAGGCGGACGGACTTGCCGCTTCCGGCGGCGGCGTGACCGCCTTGCCGAACGGCAACTGGCTGATCACCTGGGGCAACAGCGGCCCCATGATCGCGGTGAGCGAGGTGGATCCCGCGGGCAACGAGGTATTCCGGGTGAGCATGACCAGGGACGGCGAGCGGTACGGCACCGGCCGCGTCTCCCGCGAAGCGGAAGCCGATCTCGTCGTACCGCTCAACATTCCGTGAGCGAAGGCGTGCCTGTTGCTCACCGGGGGCGCACGTCAAGCCCGCACACGGGCTCGGGACAGGTGGTAATGCTCGTGCGATGGGCGGCGTGTGGGCTGATCGCGCTGCTGACTGCCTGCGAGATGCCGCCACCGCCGCCCCCCTCGTCCGATGCGCCACCGCCGGCCCCCCCGTCCGATGCGCCACCGCCGGCCGGCGACGAACTGCCCGGCCTGACGGCGGCCGACGTAAGCGCGGGCGAGGCGGACGGGGTAGTGCGCTTCAACGTGACCCGTTCAGCCGCCAACACCGCAACGACCATCTCCTACGCCACCGAGGACGGCAGCGCCACCGCCGGCGCGGACTACCAGCGTTCGCGCGGCACCGTGCGCTTCGCCGCCGGATCGACCGAGACGCAACCGATCGAGGTGACCATCATCGCGGACCGGATCGCCGAGGACGACGAGACCTTCACGCTCCACCTCAGCGATCGACATGGCTCAAGGCTGGCGGTGGTCACCGCCACCATTGTCGACGACGATACGCGCGGCCTCATCGTCGAGCCGGCCGCTCTGAACGTGTCCGAAGGGGGCTCCGCCAGCTACACGGTGCGGCTCCGCGCACAGCCCACCGGGAGGGTGAGAGTCAGTCCGCGGCCCGACTCGGCGAGGCTGTCGGTGGCGCCGGACGAGCTGTCGTTCACGGCCGCTGACTGGGAGTTGCCGCAGGCGGTTACGGTCACCGCCGCCGAGGACGAAGGAGCGGTACGCGTGGCCCACGTCGTGAGCGGCGACGGCTACGGCGGCACCGGCGAGGCGCTACCGGTCACCATCGTGGACGACGACGTGTCGACCCTGGCGCTGGCGAGTGCGCGCGCGGTCGAGGACGAGGCTGTGCTGCGCTTCGAGGTGACCCTGAGCTTGGCCGGCGACCACCCGGTCACCGTGGACTACGCTACCACCGACGACGGCGCCACCGCCGGACAGGACTATGAGCGGGCGACCGGCGAGCTGCGCTTCCCGGCCGGATCGACCGCCGCACAGACCATCGAGGTCGCCCTCTTCGACGACGTTGTCGACGAGCCCGACGAGCGGCTGACGGTGACGCTGAGCAACGCGACCGTCGCGTTGGCGCTCGGCGAGGACACCCTGACGGCGTCCGGGACGATCGAGGATGACGACCCGTTGCCGGTGTTGAGCATCGAGCACGGCAGCCTCACCGAGGGTGAAGGCGATGGCCTGATGCGCTTCGCGGTGAGGCTCGACACCGCCAGCGGACGCGCGGTCACCGTGCGCTACGCCACCGCGGACGGCACGGCCACCGCCGGGGAGGGGGACTACACCGCCGCACGCGGCACACTGAGATTCCCCGCCGGCAGCACGGCGCGTATGGTGACAGTGGAGATTGCCGACGACACCCTGGACGAGGAGGAGCGGGAGGCGTTCACGGTGAGCTTGAGCAACGCCGTGCATGCGACCCTGGTCCCGTCCACGAGCACAGCCACCGGCACCATCGAGGACGACGACCCGTTGCCGGTGTTGAGCATCGAGCACGGCAGCCTCACCGAGGGTGAAGGCGATGGCCTGATGCGCTTCGCGGTGAGGCTCGACACCGCCAGCGGACGCGCGGTCACCGTGCGCTACGCCACCGCGGACGGCACGGCCACCGCCGGGGAGGGGGACTACACCGCCGCACGCGGCACACTGAGATTCCCCGCCGGCAGCACGGCGCGTATGGTGACAGTGGAGATTGCCGACGACACCCTGGACGAGGAGGAGCGGGAGGCGTTCACGGTGAGCTTGAGCAACGCCGTGCATGCGACCCTGGTCCCGTCCGCGAGCACAGCCACCGGCACCATCGAGGACGACGATGAGATGCCGGACAACGAAGTCCCGAGCACTGATCGCCCGTCAGCGTTGGAGCTGGCATCCCTGCAGGTCGCAGGCGGCGGTACGATGTTTCCCGAGTTCGCGAGCGACATCTTCCACTATGCTTTGACCTGCGCCGACTCCCCGACACTGCAGGTAACCGCAACGGCCGCGCGCAGCGGCGCCAGCCTCACCCTGCTGAGGGCCGATCAGAAAAACAACGTCGTCTCCACCGGAGCCCTGAACGCCGAGCTCACCGTGAATGAGAACCACGACGTGGTCGTCGAGCTCACCGACACCGACGGCACGGTGCGCTATATCGTGCACTGCCTGCCGGGAGATTTCTACACCTTCCGTGTGCTTGCCAAGACGGCCGACGCGACGGGCGGATTGTTGTTCGTCACGCTGCCCTTTCATTACGCGGTCGTCGACTACAACGGTGTGACTCGATACCAATACCCGCTAGGCGGGAGGGTGTTCCGGCCTCACTCCAACGGTCCGCAGATCGACGGCAAGCGGGTGCGGTACTCGGTCCTCTCGTGGCGGAGTGCCATCCTCCTCGACTCCGCCTTCCAGAGGATACGTGCCGTCGCGCCCCTCGGCTCGCTGTTGATGGACAACCATGATTTCGTACTTGGAACGGACAGCTATCTGTTCATCTCCTACGTCCCCGCCACACGCGACTACACCATATGGGGGGATGATCTCGAGCCGGCGCAGGCGGAAGACTCGGTGATTTCGGAGGTCGCGTTTGCCGGGACCGACGCGGGTACCGAGCGGCATCAGTGGAACTCGTGGGACCACCTGAAGATCGTACCCGACTGCGAGGTGCTCAGACTCACCGGCCAGTATGCGCATCTCAACTCGTTGCAGCTCGTCGACGGCGACATCATCGCGTCGTTTCTCGGCTGCGCGCAGGTGGTGAGAATCGACCGATCATCCGGCACGTGGGCAGTGGAGTGGAAGCTCGGCGGCAGCGATACGCCGCGCAGTTCCGATACCGAATACCTGGACATCGTCGGCGATCCACTCGGCGAATTCTGCGGACAGCATCACGCTACTCTGACCGATGATGAGCACGTCCTCCTGTTCGACAACGGGGTTCATTGCCTCGGCGAACGCAAGGCGAAGAGCGTCGTGTCGCGGGTCGTTGAATACGACATATCGTCCGGCACCAGGGCTACGTTCGTGCGTGAATATCGCCGTCCGGCTGGACACGGCTATTCGCACGCCCTCGGCGGCGTGACGCTGCTCGATAACGGCAATTGGCTGATCGCATGGGGGGGCTCGGCTGGTCGGCAGGTGTCGGACGCAGAGGTAGCAACGGTTACCGAAGTGGCCACCGACGGCACCGCGGTCTTCCATTTGAACGCGACGCGGCAGGGTTCAATGGCACGCACCTACCGCGCATATCACGACGACGAATCCGATGTCTCGGTGCCGCTCAACCTTCCATAGCTCACCTCTCCGCCGAAACTACCGATCATCGCAGGGACATGCGGCTGCAAGCTTCATGGCGATCGTCATGCTGCCGGCCGAGTTGCCGGACCGGCGCCGATGGGTCACAGGCCGCTACCGGCCCGGCGTCCCCGAACGCGATCGCTGCGACACCACGTGACCATGCCGGCGCTGGCGGCGCGGTCGCTCAGGGGGCGAGCAGCTGCATCGACGCGCACTCCACCACGCACGCCCGGCAGTCCCCGCCGTGGTGAGTCTTCAACTCGGCCAGGGTGTCGTCCCAGGTCGCATGCGAGGATGCGCCCGGCGGAAAGTACGTGGCGACGTCGTGCCGGTTCAGCCCGGGCGAGCAGACGATCAGCCGCCGGCCCCGCATCGCGTCCGCACCCGCCACGGCGTAGCCCTCCATTCCCTCGCCGCCCAGGTAGTGGAGCGCCCCGCCGTCGACCGCCGGCGTGGTCACCACCACCGTGCCGCCGTCCGCCACCAGCGTCTCGTTGCCGAAGAAGGAGACGTTCAGGGCCATCAGCGACTGCACCCAGTCGATGTCCTTGGGGTAGGCGTTCAGCACGGCCACGTCGTAGCCGCCCGCGTTCGGCGTGGCGTACCGCTCGCGCGCCGACGCGCACGCTCTGCGAAACACGGCATCCGGGTCGCCGGCGTAGAGGTCGGCGATCCCGCGCCGCGCGGTCATCACCGCATTGATCGCGAAGTCGATCCCCACCTTCGCCCCGATCTCCTGCACGTACTCCTGGAAGCGGTTGCCCTCGATGCGGGCGACGCCGGCGTCGAACTCGGCGATCCGCTCGATGTGGGTCTCGTGCAGCGCGCGGATGCCGCTCAGCCCCACCGTCACCGTCTTGTAGCCGCCGCCGAAGCCCGCGAAGTCGTGCGGGGTGATGCCGCCGATGCTGATGCGGAAGTCGCAGTCCAGGTAGCTGCGGTTGATCGCGATCGGCACGCCGTTGCTGGTCCGGCCCAGGTCGGCGAGGTTGTCGTACGGGTTGTGGTAGACGACCTTCAGCCGCTCGGCGAGCGGCGCGCCGATCTTGCGGACCACGTCGCCGCGCACGGGCGTGCGGTGCGCGCCGGACGCCACGAACACCTGGATGCCGTCGTCCGGAACGCCGGCGGCCAGAAGCTCGTTCACCACCTGCGGCAGGAATTCGTGGACGGGCGTGGGGCGTGCGATGTCGTCCACGGCGATGCCCACCCGACGCTTGCCGCGCGCCAGGATGCGGAGCGGCTCGCTGCCGAGGGGCGCGGCGATCCTCTCCGCTATCGTCGCCGGCGGCGCCGGCGTCGCACGCATGCGCAGCACGTCCACGTGCCATGCGTCCGGGAACGACAGCTCCAGCTCGCCGTCTTCGAACCAGGCGTTCCAGGGGATCGTGACCGTCATACCGCTTATCAGACCGTCGGGACCGCTCCGCCGCGCTTCATCTCCGCCAAGGTGTCCTCCATCACGTTCAGCGCCTCGTCCAGGTCCTCCGTGGTGTGCTGCACGGAGAAGCCGTGGTGGATCGGGCCGCCGCCGTAGTCGTGCAGGTAGACGCCGCGGTCGTAGCACCCCTTGATGAACCGCAGCATCACCCGCTTGTCGTGGCAGAGGCAGTCCTCGTACCGGGACGGCGGCGTGGTGCGCCCGAAGATGACGGTGAACCGCCCGCCGGACACGGGCGCGATCATGTTCAGCCCATGGTCGGCGATGATGCGCTTCAGGCCGCGATCGAAATGGTCCTCCAGCGCCTCCAGCGTGTCGTAGAAATACGGCTTGCCGGTCTCCCGCACGAACGCCAGCGCGGCCAGGATCGGCACCGGATGGGCGTTGAAGGTGCCGGAGTGCTGCACCGGGCCGACCGGCTGGAAGAGGTCCATGATCCGCGCACTGCCCGAGAACGCGGACACCGGCAGCCCGCCGCCCAGCGACTTGCCGATGGTGGTGACGTCGGGGGTGACGCCGTACTCGGCCTGTGCGGTCAGGTGGCGCGTCTTGAACGCCGACTGGATCTCGTCGAAGAACAGCACGATGCCGGCCTCGGCAGTGAGCTCCCGCATGCGCTTCAGGTAGGCGGGCTCGGGCCGGATCGCCCCCCAGTTCCAGTTCACGGGCTCCAGCATGAGCGCGGCCGTCTCCTTGCCGTGGCGATCGACCGCCTGCTCCAGGGCGTCCACGTCGTTGTGCGGGATAGGGACGATCAGGCGCGCGAACTCGCGCGGGATGCCCGGGGACTCCAGGTACGGCTGCATGCGATTGCGCGCCAGCCGGTCGGCCGGCGGATGGCCGCCGATGTAGATCAGCTCGTGGTAGCCGTGGAAATGGCCCTCGATTCGGATGATCCTGTCGCGGCCGGTGTGCGCACGGCAGGCGCGGATGAGGTGCAGCGTCGCCTCCGATCCGGAGGAGCAGAACCGCACCCGGTCCGCCGACGGAACCGACCGGCACACGAGCCGCGCCAGCTCCTCGTGGTGGGTCGTTTCGTAGACGGAAGGGAAGCCGATCCGGGCCGCGGTCGCCAGGGCGTCCGCGATCGCAGGATGGCCGTGGCCGAGCAGTGCCGCGCCGTGGCCGCAACACAGGTCGATGAAGGTGCGGCCATCGATGTCGGTGATGCGGCTGCCCTCGGCACGCGCGACGTACATGGGCGTGCCGAGCGCCTTGTTGACCCGGGTGGAGGAGTTGACCCCGCCGGGCATCACCTCTGAGGCGGCGCGGAAGTGCTCGGCGATCAGGGATCGTTCGGCAATCAAGGATCGTTCGGCAATCGAGCCGGATGGGGTTCGGGCGTTCATATATGGTAACGATGCCGCGTGACCTGATGGTCACCGCGGAGGATGCAGCGTAGCATCCACTCCCCCGAGCGTTCCACGGCATGCCACGCATCGAGCACGATTACACGCAGGAGCCGTACGAGATCCACACGATCGCACTGACACCGACGCGCGACAGAGGAGGATGACGATGGCCAGGACCACAGAGAACGACCACGGCGCGCAGCATGACCCGACGGCGCTCGGACGCGGCTTCAGGCGGCGCGTGCGCGGCGGGCCGCCGCTGCTCGGCGCGATGGCGGTCGAGTACCTGCGGCCGTCGCTGGTCAAGATCTTCCGCAACGCCGGCTTCGACTTCATCTTCGTCGAGAAGGAGCACGGCATGTTCGAGGGCAGCGAGCTTCCCGACTTCGTGCTCTCTGCCCGCGACAACGGCATTCCGGTCATCTCCAAGGTCGGCGAGCTGAACCGATCCGAAGCGGCGCGCCTGCTGGACGCGGGGGTGGTGGGCATCCAGCTCCCGCGCACCGAATCGGCCGAGCAGGTGGCCGAGCTGGTCGATCTGGTCAAGTACCCGCCGCTCGGCAGCCGCGCCGGGGCACCCGGCTACGGCGGCGCCGACTACACGTACCCGCAGGACGACGCCGACTGGCTGCGGCGCAGCAACGAGGCGACCGCCGTGATCGCCCACATCGAGACGATGGCCGGCCTGGAGCGCGCAGCCGAGATCGTCGCGACGCCGCACCTGGACATGGTGTACGTGGGCCCCTACGACACGGCGATCTCTCTGGGGCATCCTGGCGAGTACGATCACCCGGACATGAAAGCGGCGCTCGGCACCGTGCTCGACCTGTGCCTGCAACACGGCGTTGCGTTCGGCACCACGCCATCCAGGCCTGACGCAGCCGCCGATTGGGTCGGCAGGGGCTGCCGGTTCTTCGAGCTCGTCGACGAGCTGGCCCTGCTGCATGAAGGCGCGCGGGCGGCCGTGGCCGCAGTATCAACCGGAGCCGCGGTATCAACCGGAGTAGAGTAGAGCCACCATGGACAACGGGCACACCGGCACCACGACTCCCCTGAGCGACGAGCAGGTTCGGCAGTTCATCGCCGACGGCTACCTGATCCTGCAGCCGTCGCTGCCGCGCGAGCTGCACGAGTCCATCCGGCGGCGGCTCGACAAGTCGATCCCCGACCGGGCGGGCAACCCCGGCAACAACATCCTCCCGCTGGTGCCGGAGATGAGGCACGTGCTGAAGTCCCCGGAAGTGCACGGCGCCCTCCGGACCCTGCTGGGACCGGACTACCTGGAGCACCCACATCGTTTCTGTCACGTGGAGGAGCCGCCGGAGGATCCCGGACTGGATCGCGCCGCAAAACTCGCGGCCAACTGCCACCAGGACTCCTACACCCCGCTCGCGCGGCCGCGTCACCACCACATCCGCTATGCGCGGGTCATGTACTACCCGCAGGACACGCCCGATTCCCTGGGCCCCACCCACGTGATACCGGGGACACACCTGAACACCACCCTCAACGAAGCCGAGCGCGGGCGGCCGCTGGCGGTTTCCGGGCCGGCCGGTACGGTTTCCATCACCCACTTCGACGTCGGCCACGCGGCCGGCATCAACCTGAGCGGCCAGAGGCGGTTCATGGTCAAGTTCATCTATCAGCGCGCGTCGCTGCCGCAGCCAGACGGCCGGGCGGGACCCGATCACCTGTGGAGCGACCCGGAGCGCTACGGTGGCGACCGGATGTCGCTCGCCTGGTCGCATCTCTGGGACTGGCTTCGCGGCGCCGGAGACCGCTACGCGAGCCTTCGCAGCGGCGCATTGCCCCACCGTCAGCCTCGCGTCGGCGTGAGCGCGCTGCTGTCCGCGTTGGAGCACGACCGCCCGGACGCGGACCGGGTGGCTGCAGCCGAAACGCTGGCGACCCTGGGAGGGGATGCGGCGCCGGCGGTCTCGGCCCTGATGAGCTGCCTGAATCGCCGTCCCGACCCGGTGCGGGTGGCCGCCGTCTACGCACTGGGAGCGATCGGCGGGCCGGCGGTCTCCGCGCTGATCGAGTCACTGCGCGGCCGTGGCGACGCCGCTTCGATGATGCGGACACGGATGGCCGAGCAGCATCGCCGTCACGGCTCGATCGAGAGCGCGCTGCGGCTCGACGACGCCGCCTATGCCCTGTCCGCAATCGGCACCGCCGCGGTCCCTCCCCTGCTGGACCTGCTGGAAGGCGGGGACGGATGGGCTCGGATGAACGCCGCCTTCGCGCTGGGCGAGATGGACCGGGAGGCGCTGGCGGCTGTCCCGGCGCTGATCGGCGCGCTGGACGACCCGTCCCATCTCGTGGTGCGGACGGTTGCGGATGCGCTGGGAGCCATCGGCGCATCTGAAGCGGCAGCGCCGCTGGGAGCGCTGTTCCGGCTGAAGAGGCCCGCCTGGGAAGAGGAAGAGATGAGAACCTGGTGCGTGCGCGACCAGGTGCGCGTGAACGCCGCGACGGCGCTCGCCCGCCTGGGTCCTGCCGCGTCCGCCGCGGAGGACGACCTGATCCACGCGCTCGACGACCGCTGCGGTCAGGTCGCGACCTACGCGGTGGAGGCGCTGCGGCGCATCGGATCCCCGGCGGCGCTGGCCGCGGCGATCGGCCTGCTGACCGCAGAACGGTGGGACCCGTCGATCACGCCGGCCAACGAGTTCTGAAGGGAGGCGACCGGGATGCGACTGAGGGACAAGGTGGCGATCGTGAGCGGTGCCGCCAGCGGCATCGGCCGTGCCTCTGCGCGGTTGTTCGCCGCCGAAGGGGCAGTCGTGGTGGCGATCGACATCGACTCGGCCGGCCTCGATGAGACCGCGAGCGCCGGGGACGGCCGCATCGTTCCGATCGCCGCGGACGTGGGCGCCGCCGACCAGGTGGAGGCGGTCGTCGAGCGGACGCTGGGCGAGCATGGCGCCCTGCACGTCGTGTTCAGCAACGCGGCGATTCTCCGGGACGGCTCCGTCGTCGATCTTCCGGAGGAGGACTGGGACCGCATGTTCGCCGTGAACGTGAAGGGCGCGTTCCTGCTCGGCAAGTTCGGCATTCCCGCCATGATCCGCTCCGGCGGCGGCTCGTTCATCATCACCGCCTCCGCGAACAGCTTCTACGCCGAATCCGACATCGCCGGGTACTGCGCAACCAAGGGAGCCGCGATGCAGCTCACCCGCGCCATGGCGCTCGATCACGGCCCCGAGGGCGTGCGCGTCAACTGCATCTGCCCGGGGTGGATCGACACGCCGATGTCGGCGCCGTTTCTCAACGAACGGCCGGAGAGCCGGCGGTTCGGAGAGCAGATCGCGCCGCTGGGCCGTATCGGCGTCCCCGAGGACATCGCCCAGGTGGCGCTGTTCCTGGCCGGAGACGAGTCGGGCTTCGTCACCGGAGCCGCGTACAACGCCGACGGCGGCTGGACCGCCGGCTTGGCGAAGGCCGTCGCCCTTGTCTGAAGGGCGCATGCCGGCCGCCGGCAACCCACCTTCAGGACAACGCCAATCGACCAGGTAGCGCTTCCGGCCCTGATCGGCGCCGGCGTCTCCCTCGCCGCCAGCATACTGATCGTCGTGACCCGACGCTGGCACGGCCGGCTCAGCCTGGACAGCCTGAGCGGCCCCCAGAAGGTCCAGCGCACCGTGGTGCCGCGAATCGGCGGCGTCGCCGTGTTCGCCGGCTACTGGGCGGCCACGCTCGCCGCGCCGCCGCCGATCCGGGGCGAGCTGGCGATCCTGGGCGTCTGCGGCCTGCTGGCCTTCGGGGCCGGTCTCGCCGAGGACTTCACCAAGAAGGTCTCCGGCACCATGCGCATGTCCGCGACACTGCTCGCGGGCCTTCTGTTCAGCCTGGTCACCGGCCACGTGGTCGCCCGCGTGGAGATCGGTTTCGTCGACCATAATGCCCTGGCGTACCCCTGGATCGCGATCCCGTTCACGGCGTTCGCAATGGCCGGCATCGCCCACTCGGTCAACATCATCGACGGCTTCAACGGCCTGTCGGCCGGCGGCGTCCTCATCATGCTGGCCGCGTTCGGCGTGGTCGCCCTGCAAGCGGGTGACGACGAGCTGGCGGCACTCGCCCTGCTCGTCGGCGCCGCCGTTGCCGGCTTCCTGCTGGTCAACTTCCCGCGCGGCCCGGTCATCATGGGCGACGGCGGCGCCTACCTGGTCGGCTTCCTCCTCGCCGCCGTCGGCGTCATGCTGCCGCAGCGCAATCCCGAGGTGTCCCCATGGATCGTCCTCGTGGTGCTGGGCTACCCGGTGTCGGAAACGCTGTACTCGATCCTCAGGAAGACCCTCCGCAAAGGCGATGGGCCCGGCCGCGCCGACAAGGCCCACCTGCACCACCTGATCTACCGCAACCTGCGCCGCGGCCTGCGCAGTACCACAGCCGCCCGCTACGCGAACCCGGCCGTCGGCGCCCTCCTGTGGGGAGCGATGGCCGCCAGCCTGGTCTTCGTCAGCGCAGCCCCGCACACCCGCGCGTGGGCACTGCCCGCCCTCGGGGTGCAGGCAGCGCTCTACCTCGGCGCATATCGCGTTGCCGTGCAGGCGTTGCGCCGCAGGTATCCACGGTAGCTGTCCAGTACGCGAGGTCAGCGAGCGAGGGGAATCGAACCCCCGTCACGAGCTTGGGAAGCTCGGGTAATAACCATTATACGACGCTCGCGTTGTAGCCACACAGGCTACCACGGGCGTGGCAGGTCAGTCGATGGCGAAGCGCTCGGCCGGCCGGCGATCGACCTGCCGGTCCAGGACGGTCAGCACCAGTGCCGCGTCCCGGTGGGTGACGAACGGGACTGCGAGCGGGCCGCCCTGGGAGCGCGTCTCCAGCAGCACGACCGGGTCCGGCTGGTCGGGGATCTCCGCGGTCAGCGTCAGGTCCACCAGGATCGGGTACTGCTCCACCTCGTACTCGTACATGCCGAACACCAGGTCGTCGCTCTCCGGCGCGGGGCGGGTGATGCCCACCTGCAGGACGGTGCTGTGCGGGACCTCGGCGCCGCCGTCCGGGGACTGGAAGACCACCGTCCCCGGCAACGTCTCGGTGCCGCCGGCACGGACCGTGAACACGAAGGCGTGGTTGCGTTCGGCCAGCGCGGCAAGGGCGGCGACGTAGGTGGTACCGATGAAGTAGGGAACCTCAACCAGGTCGCCCTGGGGGCCGCGGCTCACGGTCACCAGGATCGTCAGGCCCTCGGCGACCTCCGCGCCCGGGTCCGGGCTCTGTCCGAGGATGGTACCGGCCGGCCGGGGATCGGTGATGCGCGGGCCGTCCTCGCGGATCCTGATCGGCGACTCGCCGGTGGCCGACAGCGTCTGCAGCTCCAGGCGCACCTGGTCGATGTCTCTGCCGAGGTAGTCGCCGACCTCCGGGACGGCCCGGCCGCGGCTGACCACCACCGTGACCGGCCGGCCGGCCTTGACCAGGGAGCCGGCCTCCGGGGTCTGCGCCACCACGTGCCAGATCGGCACCTCCGACGTGAAGCGCCCCTCCACGCGGGCGACCAATCCCTTTTCCTGGAGCTGCTCCATCGCCGCCAGCAGGTCCTCGCCGACTATCGCCGGCACCTGGGTCTCCTCCTCCCCGCGGACCATGGCGAAGAACGTGACGGCGGCCGTCGCGATCAGGACGGCCGCGGTCAGCAGCGCCAGCGGGAACGTCACGACGGTGGTGCCGCGCGGGGTCTCGCTCACGTGAGCCGTACTCCCGCAAGGCCGCCGAAGCCGTTGGCGAACGACCTCCAGTCCATCGCGCGCCGGCCTTCGAGCTGCAGCTCGGTGACGCCCAGCGTGCCTCGCGCCGTATGCACCAGGATCCCCTGATGGCCATCCACGCGAGCGATCTGCCCCGGCACGCCCGGTGGCAGATCGGCGCCCAGGGCTGCTGCCAGCAGATTGAGGCGCCGCTTGCCCAGCCGGCAGTGGGCGCGCGGCCAGGGATCGTACGCGCGAACCATGCGTTCGACGACGGCTGCGTCGTGGGCGTTCCAGTCGATCCGGGCGTCGGCGGCTGCCACCTTCGCGCAATAGGTGGCCTGCTCCTCGACCTGTGCCTGCTCCGCAACCGTTCCCCGTTCAAGGCCGGCCAGCACTTCGACCAGGAGATCGGCGCCCGTCTCCGCCAACGCCTCCGTCAGCTCTCCGGTGGTTTCGGCGCCGTCCAGGGGATGGATTCGCGCGGCCATGATCGGCCCGGAGTCAAGGCGCCGTACCACTCGCTGTATGGTAACGCCGGTCTCCCGGTCACCGGAGAGGATAGTCGCGGGAATCGGCGCGGCGCCGCGAAACCGGGGCAGCAGCGACGGATGCACGTTCACGGCACCGCGCGGGAACCGGTCGAGAAACCGCTGAGTGAAGATCATGCCGTACGCGGCCACCGCCAGGACGTCGGCGCGCAGGTGGGCCAGCTCCTGCGTGGCGGCGTCATCGAGCCGCTCGGGAGCGATCACCGGCAAGCCCAGGCGATCGGCCTCGTGCCGGACCGGCCCCGGGGTAAGACGGCGGCCACGCCCGGCCGGACGGTTCGGAGCCGTCAGCACCCCGCAGACCTCGAACCGTTCGGCCACCGCCACCAGCGACGGCACCGCAAACCGGGGCGTGCCGGCGAACAGCACACGCATGATCACGCCGCTAGGTTGCGGCAAGAGGCTCCGCCGCGTGCGCCAGGCGGACATCCGCCAGTGCGCCGAGCCGGGGGATCCGATCCGTGCGGCCGAGGATCCGCAGCATGTGCCAGCCGGTCACCTGGTTGGCGCTCAGCACCGGCTTGCCGACCTCCTGCTCAATGCGCGCCAGGCGCCCCGCCAGCCGCTGGCCGCTGCAGCCGATGAAGATGGCCTGGGCGTCCGGCCGGTCGGCGGCCACGGCCATCTCCGCCATCGCCTGCGGCGGCACGATCGAGTGATCGTCCGGCAGGTGCATCGACTCGCTGGCCACCACGGCGACACCGTGGTCCTCGATGAAGCTCACGAACATCGCCTCGACATCCGGCAGGTAGGGGCTCGCCACGGAGATCCGCCGCACGTCGAGGGCCTGCAACGCGGCGATCATCGCGGTGCTGGTCGTGGTTGCCGGCAGACCGGTTGCGGAGAAGATGGCATCGGCAAGGCGCCGGTCTCCCCCGGGGCCGCGCACGAAGCTGATGGTCGTGCAGTAATAGGCGATGCCGTCGGGCCGGTAGCGCAACACGCGCCGCGCCGCCTCCTCCACGGTGCCGCCGTCCGCGATCGCGCGGCCGAGGACCACGGTATTGGGACCCGGCAAGACCGGATGCGATGCTGTTACCAGGTCGGCGTCCGCCGGCAGGTAGCGGGCGAAGTCGGCACACATCGCCTGCTTGTCGCGGTCGACCCAGGCGTCGTCGGGCCAGACGCCACCGATGGTGAGGCGTTTCACGCCAGTCCCCAGCGCTCCAGCGCAGCCCCTTCGAGACGGCGGAAGGAGAGCCGTTCACCGATGGCGCCGGCCCGCCAGACGTCGTTGCCGGCGACGGTGAGCTGCTCCAGGTTGCGCACGACGGTAGCGAAGACGTTGCACGTCAGGTACCCCTCGCTCGGCGACAGCAGGATGTTGTTGCGGTCGTAGAACAGCGCCAGATCCACGACCGCCCGCCCGCCCAAGCTGCGCTGCGCGTCGGCCGGCAGGCGTGTCCCGGCCGGCAGGTGGAAGTAGCCCACGTCGCCCCTGGCAGGCACGATGGTGCCGTTCTCGACGCCCGGCGGCTCGGCGGGAAACGCCGGCACCAGGGCGTAGATCTCGTTGCTTGCGTACTTGGCGTGGTACACGTCCCCCTCCTGCGGGAGCGCGTCCCACACGGCGCGGCAGGTGTGCGGCGCCTGCTCGTCGAGCAGCGCGGCGACACACGCGAACCCGCGCTTGCGCAAGGTGATCTCGATGTACCTCGGCATGCGCTCGCTCACTGGCGCGGCGACCCGCGATAGTCGGCGAGCAGCGCCGCGCGCTCCCGTTCTTCCAGGTGGTCGATGAACAGCCGGCCGTTCAGGTGGTCCAGCTCATGCTGGATCGCGCGCGCCAGCAAGCCCTGGGCGTTCAGGCGGAAGGTGCGGCCCTTGAGACTGGTCGCCTGCACGCCCACCCGGACCGGACGGGTGACGTCGGCGCGTTTGTCGGGGATGCTCAGGCAGCCTTCCTCCGCGGTGTCCTCTTCGATCGAGGTCTCGACGATCTCCGGATTGATGTAGACGCGCTCGCGGTCGTCCCGGACTTTGGTGATGAACACGCGCAGCGGCCGGCCGACCTGCACCGCCGCAAGTCCGATCCCCTCCTCGGCGTACATCGTCTCGAACATCGCCCGGACCAGATCGCGTACCTCGTCCGGGTCGGTCGGCTCCGACCGCACGTTCAGGCGGGGGTCAGGGTACGTGACCAACTCCAGCATCCTCCGCAATTCTACAGCACGGCCACGGGGTCCGGATCGAGCTCCAGGTGCACTCCCGGCTCCAGGCGCAGCCCGCCCACGAGGCGCCGCACCGTGGCCAGGATGGGGCGCATCGCCGGCGCGCGCACCAGCAGGTGGTGGCGGTGGTTGCGCGCCACCTTGGCGATCGGGCAAGGCGCCGGCCCCAGCACGTCCACGCCGGCGGCCGTCATCGCAGGCTCCGCAGCCAGCGCCTCCGCCAGCCGATCGATCGCTTCGGCGACCCTCTCTTCGTCCCGGCCCCGCACGACCAGGCGGACCAGGCGCACGAACGGCGGAAAGCGCTGATCGCGGCGCGCGGCGAGCTCGCCGGCCATGAACTCCGCGACGCGGCCGGCGGCCGCATGGGCGATCGGCGCCGCCTCCGGATGGGCGCTCTGGATGTACACCTCCCCGTCGGCGGCGGCCCGGCCGGCGCGGCCGGCCACCTGCACCAGCAGCGCGAAGGTGCGTTCCGCGGCGCGAAAGTCGGGCAGTCGCAGCGACGTGTCCGCATCGACCACGCCCACCAGCTTGACTCCGGGCAGGTCCAGCCCCTTGGCGACCATCTGGGTGCCCACCAGCACGTCGATGGAGCCGTCGCGAAGCCCTTCGAGCAGCTCCGCGAACCTGCCACGGCCGCGAACCGAGTCCGCATCCGCACGCTCGATCCGCGCATCGGGCAGGACCCGCCGCAGCTCGACCTCCACCCGTTGCGTCCCGAATCCGGCGTAGCGGACGTCCAGCGAACGGCATTCCGGGCACGAGCGCAGCGGCCTGGTCCGGTAGCCGCAGTAGTGGCAGACCAGCGCTCCCGACGGCCGGTGCAGGGTCAGCGTGACCGAGCAGCGCTCGCAGGTCATCGCGTAGTCGCAGGAACGGCAATGGAAGAAGTGGGAGAACCCTCGCCGGTTCAGGAACAGGATGCTCTGCCGGCCCTCGGCGTGCACGCGGCGCAACGCGTCGGTGAGCTCCGGGCCCAGGACGCCGCGGTTCGGCATGCGCTGCACGAGGTGGATACGAGGGGGCGCGCCGCCGCCCACCCGCCGCGCGAGGTCGTAGCGCCCGATCGCACCGGACTGCATGCGCAGGAACGCCTCCGCCGAGGGGGTGGCGCTCCCCATCACCAGGCGCCCCCCCTCCACGCGGCAGCGCTGCGCCGCTACCTGGCGCGCGTGATAGCGCGGACTGGCGGAGGCCTTGTAGGAGCCGTCATGCTCCTCGTCGATGACGATCAGGCCGAGCTCGCGCACCGGAGCGAACACCGCGCTGCGCGCCCCGACGGCGATGCGGGCGCGGCCGTGCTGCAGCCGCCGCCACTCCCTGAGGCGCTGCGACGGCGTCAGACCGGAGTGGATCACCGCGACCAGGTCCCCGAAGGCGCCGGTGAAGGCAGCGACCACCTGGTGGGTCAGGCCGATCTCGGGAACCAGGTAGATGACCGAACGGCCTTCGGACAGGGTGCTGCGCGTCGCCTCCAGGAACACCGCCGTCTTGCCGGAGCCGGTCACCCCGAACAGGTAGGAGGTGCCGGTCGCCTGCCCCAGGATTCCCTCGAGCGCTGCGCGCTGCGCGGGCGTCAGCCGATGCGAGTGGGCGACCGCCGGCTGCACGGCGTCCTGCAGCAGCGACTCGCGCCGCCCGCCGGGGACGATCGCGGCCAGCGCCTCGCCGAGGGAGCACAGGTAGGTGTCCGCAAGCCAGCGCGCCAGCGACAGCATGCGGCGATCGACCAGCGGCTCCCCGTCGACGATCCGCGAAAGCGGGCGAACTGCCACTCCGGCCGGCGGCCGGTCCCGCGCGGCCACTACGAATCCGGTCAGGGTACGGCCACCGAACGGCGCGGTGGCTCGGGCGCCGACCGGCGCGCCGTCGCCGCCCTCGGGCAGCCGGTAGGTGAACCTCCTGTCGATCGGGAGGTTGAAGGCCAGATCCACGAACCTGGACACGGTCAGGCTCCCCGCATCTACGTTTGGTCGAGATGGGCGCGCAGCCTCTTCAAGTCCTCCCAAACCGGCGCCCGGAGCGACGAATCGCGCAGCACGGCGCTGGGATGGTAGGTCACGAACAGAGGGAGGCCGCGGTGCTCGTACCGCCCGGACCGATGCTCGGCCAGGGTGCGGGTCACGCCCAGCAGGTGGTTGGCGGCCACCCGGCCCACGGCGAGCAGCGCCCGCGGACGCAGCACGTCGATCTGGCGCGCCAGGTACGGCATGCAGGCGGCGACCTCGTCCGGGTTTGGATCGCGGTTGCCGGGAGGCCGGCACTTGACCACGTTCGCGATGAAGCAGTTCCTGCGGCGGTCGAGCTCGATCGCGGCCAGCCACCGGTCCAGGTACCGGCCGGCCGGCCCCACGAACGGCCGGCCGCTACGGTCCTCGGCCGCGCCGGGCCCCTCGCCGATCACCATCACCTCCGGGTTTGGCACGCCCTCGCCCGGGACGGTGGTGGTACGGCCCTCAGACAGCCTGCAACGCCTGCACCCGGACACCTCGTCGCCGATGGCAGCCAGCGCCTCCACGGTCGATCCCGGCTGCGTCCCCGGAGGATCCGCGGGCGCGGTATCGCCGCCGGGCTCCCGAGCCGATTCCTCCGCCGGTGTGCGGGATCGGAGCACGGGGACCGCGTACTCCCGCTCGCTGCGCGTCTGACCGTCGAAGTAGTCCTCGGTCAGCCGCAGCAGCCTCCAGTACTCGGCAGTCACGTCACTCATCGGCGGGACCCCGTCCACGATCATACGGCAGCGCGCCGGCCAGCGGCGGGTCGCCGGCGTAATACACCCGTTCGAGGAACAGCCCCCAGGCCGGCGCGGTCTGCCCGACCCGCTCCCGCCGCGGCGCGGCGAGCAGCTCCGCCACGCGCGCCCGCGGCGCCGCGTCGTCTTCCCTGCACTCGGCTTCCAGCGCCAGCATCGTCCCCACCAGGCTGCGCACCATCTTCCAGAGATAGGACTGGGCGGCAATGCGGAACACGATCAGAGGTCCATCGGCAAAGAAGGACGCCTGCACGACGCGCCGCAGCGACGATCCGGACGCGCCGGCGGCGGCGAAGGTCGTGAAGTCATGCTCGCCGACCACCGCCGACGCCATCCGGTTGAGCGCCTCCAGCCGCAGCGGCCGGCGCACCCACAGCGTGTAACGCCGCAGGTGAGGAAGCTGCCGGCCCGGCAGCAACTGGTAGCGATACACGCGCAACCGCGCGGAGCGCCGGGCGTCGAAGCCGTCCTCCTCTTCCCGCGCGTCGACCACCCGCACGTCGTCGGGAAGGTAGGAATTGAGCGCGCGCGGCAGGACCTCCGGTGTCAGGCTTTCGATCCCGGTGCGGAAGCTCACGACCTGGCCGAGCGCGTGAACGCCGGCATCGGTCCGGCCGGCGGCCCGGACGGGCACGCGGCCGCCGTGCATGCGCGCGAGGGCCTGTTCGAAAACGCCCTGCACCGTCCGCTGCCTGTCCTGGATCTGCCAACCGGCAAAGTCGGTGCCGTCGTAGGCGACCGTTGCTCGAATGGTGCGCGTCAAGCGATGCGGCCGGTCAATCGCCGGCGTGCGGTGGGTTGCCCTGGATGATCACGACCGCGATGGCCGCTTCGTCTTCGTGCGACAGCGACACCATCACGTCCGTCCCGCCCGCCGCCGCGAGGGCCCTGCGCGCCGTGCCGATCACGCGCAGCACGGGCCGGCCGCCGGGCTCGTTGGTCACGATGATGTCGCGCAGCGCCATGCCGCGCAGGCCGGATCCCAGCGCCTTGCCGAACGCTTCCTTGGCCGCGAACCGCGCCGCCAGCGACAGCAGTCCGCCATCCGCCCTCTTCCGGCACTCTGCCAGCTCATCGGGATGGTAGAAGCGCTCGAACAGGCCGGGCCACTCCTGCCAGCGACGCAGGCGCCGCGGATGGACCACGTCGATTCCCAGGCCCAGGATCACCGCAGGGTCCCGCCGATCACGGCTTCCAGCACTCTGACGGTATCGACGGCGGCAGCCACGTCATGCACGCGAATGATATCGGCCCCCCCGGCGAGGGCAAGACAGCCGCCGACGATCGACGCCGTATGCCGACCATCCACCGGCCGGTCCTCCAGAACCTTTCCGAGAAAGGACTTGTGAGAGAGCCCGATCAGCACGGGCCGGCCCAACCGGCGAAACGCGCCGACGCCACGCAGGATCGCCAGGTTGTCCTGGACCCGTTTGCCGAAGCCGATGCCGGGATCGACGATGATTCGGTCTTCGCGGACGCCTGCCGCAAGCGCACGGTCGATCGCGGCCTGCAGCTCGGCCGTGACCTCCTCGATGACCGCGTCGTAGTGGGGAGCATGCTGCATGGTGCGGGGCGTGCCGCGCATGTGCATGAGCACCACGGGCACGTCCCGCTCGGCCGCCAGCGACCGCATGTCCGGGTCGGTCAGTGCGGACACGTCGTTGATGAGATCGGCGCCGGCATCGAGGGCGCGCTCGGCAACGATCGGCTTCTGCGTGTCGATCGAGATGGCGACGTCACAGGTGGCACGGAGGCGCTCGATGACCGGCAGCACCCGCCGGCATTCGTCGTCCGCAGAGACGGGATCGGATCCCGGCCGGGTGGACTCGCCGCCGACGTCGATGATGGCGGCGCCACGAGCGGCCATCGCCTGCGCGTGCCGGCACGCCTCTCCGGCGGAAGCATGCCGGCTGGCCGGAAAGAACGAATCGGGCGTGCGATTGATCACGCCCATCACCGCCTTGCGGCGCAGATCCAGAACACGTTCGCCCTTTCCCGGCCTGGCGATTCTACTCCACAGGATCTGCATGGAACGGCCCCGAATCGGCGACCGCGGCCGACACCCCATCGACAGGTTCGGCCGCACGGTCGCGGTCGGCCGCGCGGTGACGGTCGGGCACACGCGGCAGGCTCATCTCCACACTCGAAACAGGGCTTCCGTCGGACAGGCCGCTGACGCGCCAACCCGACAGAGTCCTATCCCTTCTTGTGGCGATTCTTCCGCAGTTTCTTCTTTCGTTTATGCGTAGCGATCTTGTGCCGCTTGCGTTTACGACCGCAAGGCATCAGCGCTCCTGTTGGGGGGTGTCGATGGGATGTTGCGGAGTATCGGCAGAACGTCAACCGCTGTCAACAGAACGACGCCGGCCACTCTCCGCTCAGGGATGGCCGATCAAGGAACGCAGTGCCTCCCGGTCATCGGCATCGATCCAGTTCACGCCGGGAAGCGACCGAAAGAAGGTCATCTGGCGCTTCGCGTAGCGTCGCGTGCTGCGTCTGATCGCATCCCACACTTCCGCCGTGGCCGTTCCGCCGGCCGCGGCGAGCTCCCGGTAGCCGATGCCTCGCAGGCCCGGGCACGTGCGGGCGTAGCCGCGTGCCAGCAACTCGCGGACTTCCTCCGCGAATCCAGCGGCGCGCATCGCCTCCACCCGCGCGTCGATACGGACGACCAGCTCATCGCGCGGGCGCTGGAGCCCGATCAGGCGGAAGCGACCGGGATCGGCCGGTCGATCGGGCACCCGGAACGACGAGAGCGGCCGGCCCGTGGCGGCCAGGACCTCGAGCGCCCGCACGATCCGGTACGTGTCATTGGCATGAATGCGGCGAGCGGACTCCGGGTCTTCGTCCTGCAGCTCGCGGCGCAGCGTCTCTTTCCCTTCCCCGTGCAGCCTCAGGGTCAGCCGCGCGCGGATATCCGGGTCACCACGCGGCGACTCCGGCAGTCCGCACACCAGGGTGCGCAGGTAATACGCGCACCCGCCGGCGACGATCGCGCGGCGTCCGCGGGCGGCGATGTCGGCCAGCGCGGCGTCCGCGCAGCGGACGAAGCGGCCGGCGTCGAACTGCTCGTCAGGCTCGGCGATGTCGATCAGATGGTGGCGGAACCGTTCGCGCTCGGCGGGCGTCGGTTTTGCGGTGCCGATGTCAAGATGGCGGTACACCTGCAGGGCATCGGCGCTGACGACCTCGTCATGCTCCTCCGCCACCACAGCGATCGCTGCCGACTTGCCCACGGCGGTCGGACCGAAGATCACCGGCACCGGCCGGCGCATGTCGCAGGAGGCTCAGTGGCCCGGGAGGCCAGGTGGCCGGGAAGGCTGCGCGTCGACTACAGGTTTGTGCGCTCTATCTCGTAGCGGACCTTCTTGGTGAGGATCTGCTTGACGGCGGTGGACACCACCTTGCCGCCGTTCTCCTCCACGTCCTCGTCGGCGGCAAGGCTGAGCTGGTTGGCCCGGCGCATGGACGCCGAGCACAGCTCGTAGCGGTTCGAGTCGTCGGCTATCAACAGGTCAAGAGGCAGAATCATCGCCGCATAGCGTACGCCATCGAGCGCGCCGCCGGCAAATCACCGGCGCGCCGGCACATCGGATCAGTCGAGCAGGCTGCGGGCGCGCAGCGCCTCGATGATCTTGCCCACCACGGCGTGTTCGTCGAGCTCCTCGGTGTCCACGACCAGGTCGGCCTGCGACGCGTCATCGATGTCGATGTCGTACAGTCGCAGATAGCGGTTGCGATCGCGGCGATCGCGCTGACCGGTGGCGGTGAGCGCGGCCCCATAGGACATGACTTCCCGAGATGCGATGCGCGCCGCCCGCGTCTGCTGGGTCGCCTCTAGGTAGACCGACAGGTCCCGGTCCTCGATCAACCAGATCGCCAGCCGCGTGCCGAGCACGCATCCCCCGTCGGCGGCGAGCTCCATGAGCCTGCGGTCAAGGTCGTGATCGACCGACTGGTCGTAATTGGCGCGTTCCCACAGTTGCTCGAAGCTCACACCGCGCTCGCGTGCCAGGTCGCGCAGGGTGAAGTTTATGTGACGCAGGCCCAGGCGCTCCGCGACCATGCGGGAGACGGTCGAGTTGCCGCAGCCCGACTTGCCCGAGATCGTGATCACCAGGTCACCACCGCGCTCACTCTCCGAGTGTGATTCGCTCCGCTCATTCGACATTGCGTAACTGCTCGCGCATGCGCTCGACATTCTCCTTGACCGTCAGAACGTGCCCGTCGACCTCCGCCGCTGACGCCTTCGCGCCGATCGTGTTGGTCTCGCGGAGCAACTCCTGGCAGTAGAACTCGAGCTTCTTGCCGTGCGGGCCCTCGGCGGCGGCCATCCCCGTGCGCATGCCGGCGAGGTGCGCGCGCAGGCGGCTGAGCTCCTCGGCGACATCGGAACGAGCCAGCAGCAGCGCGACCGCAGGCACTACCCGGTCGGCGACGTCATCGGCGGACAGCAGCCGTTCCATGCGCGCCTGCACGTCCCGCTCCAACCGTTCCTGCCACTCCGCCGCCAAACCGGAGAGGGCTGCCGTCTCCTCCTCCACCCGGTCGAGGCATGTGGACAGATCGGCCTCCAGCTCCGCTCCCTCCCGGTCGCGTTCGGCGTCCAGGCGTTCCAGACAGCACTGCGCGGCATCAAGCACGCCGGCATGAGTCTCCGGGTCCGGTCCGCTCCCGTCGGATCCTGCGTCTACCACTCCCAGGCCAAGCCGGCGGTCGGCCTCCAGAATGTCCCGTACGGTGATCTCCTCGGGTGCGCCGGCCGCGCGCGCGATCGATCGGAGCAGCTCGGCGGCCGCGCGCGCCCCCTCGGTGCTCACCCGCGGCCGGGCTGCCGCCCCGGTCATGCGGATCTGCAACTCCACGCGCCCGCGCGAAATCCGGCCGGAGACCAGCGCCCGCAGCGCCGACTCCGCGCCGTTCAGCTCCTTCGGCACCGACACGCTCACGTCGAGAAACCGGTTGTTGTAACTGCGAGCCTCGGCGGTGACGTCGACGCCGTGCACGTGCCGCTCCGCACGCCCGAAGCCGGTCATGCTCTTCATCGGGTACGGTCTGCCCGCAGCAGGCGTTCGCGCAGACATGCTCCGAGCTTCCAGTTGTCGCCGGCTCCCATGGTCACGAACACATCTCCGGGACCCACGGAACGCTGCGCGAGTTGTACGGCATCGCCGTCGTCAACGCCCGGCGTGTACGCGACGGACGGATGGCGGCGGCTGACCGCCAGGAACAGGTCCTCACCGGAGACGCCGGAATCGTTGCGTTCGCGGGCCGATGCATAGATGTCGTGGAGTATGACCCGCTCGGCGTCGCCGAAAACAGTGGCGAAGTCGTCGAGCAACCCGCCGGTACGGGAGTAGGTGTGCGGCATGAAGTCGACGACCAGCGGCCGGTCCCCGAAGAAGCGGCGCAACCCGCTCAGGGTCACGCGGATCTCGGTCGGGTGGTGCCCGTAGTCCTCGACGAAGGTGACGCCGCCTGCCTCGCCGACCACCTCGCTGCGCCGACGCGTCCCGGAGAACCGGGACAACGCGCGCGCCACGGAAGCCGGCTCGGGCGAGCCGCCGCGGTGACGGCGGTGCAGGGAGGTCGCCGCCGCGACGGCCAGGGCAGCGTCCTTGGCGGAGTGGGCGCCCGGCACGCGCAGCGTGAGCTCTCCAGGTACCGCGGCGAGCCTGAACACGGTCCGGCCCGCGGCCAGGGTGACGCCGTCCATCCGGAAGGCGCCCGGAGCCGTGCGTCCCACCGGGGTGCGCACCACGTCCGCGCGCTCACCGGCGACGGCCGCCGCGACCGTGGCCGCGCCGGCGTCGTCGGCGTCGTAGACCAGCTCACCGCCGGGCGGAAGCCGCCGGCACAACTCCACGAACGCCGCCACCGTGTCGTGGTAGTCGGCGAAGTAGTCCACGTGCTCCCACTCGACGCCGGAGAGCACGATGCGGTCGGGGTGGTAGTGAAGGAAGTGGCGCCGGTACTCACAGGTCTCGGCCGCCAGGAGCTCGGTGCCCCGGTTGAGCGTGCTGCGGTCGCCGAAGCTTGCAACCGGGCTACCCACCAGCACCGTCGCCGGCAGCTCCAGGCCGTTCAGCAGGGTCCCCAGCATCGCCGTGATCGTGGTCTTGCCGTGCGTGCCGCACACCGCGACGGCTTCGCATTGAGCGGAAAGCGCGCCCAGCGCCTGCGGATAGTTGGCGAGCGGCAGACCGGCGTCCCGAGCCGCGCGCAGCTCCGGGTGGCGGTCGGGGTCGTAGGCTGCCGAGTAGACGACGAGGTCGGCACCGCGCACGTTGCCGGGGTCGAACGGGAGCACCGGTACGCCGATCCGCTCCAGGACCGGGGTGGTGAAGAACGGTTCGTCGACGTCGGAACCGGTGACGACGGCGCCACGCGCCTGCAGCACTTCGGCAAGCGCCGCCATGCCTTGCCCGGCGACACCGACCAAGTGAATCACCAGCCCACGAACACGTCCCAACCGGGCGGCGATCGCATCGTCGTGGGCCGCTTCGCCCCGCTGTCCGCACTCGGGCCGTTGCAACTTATCTCCTAGGGGAGTCGAACCCCTGTTGCCGGGATGAAAACCCGGTGTCCTAACCGCTAGACGAAGGAGACAGAAAGAATTAGCCGATGCGCTCAGCAGCGCGCCGACGGAGCAAATGTGCAACCGGCGCTCATGTTCTGTCAACCAGGCGCGGCGCCAGTCGGGACGCCCCCTATCCTTCCGCGACGGACCTCCATGCAGGTCATCCGCGGCTTCCCGAACTTCGCCAGCGGCCGGTAGCCGACCGCGCAGCCCGGCATCTCTGCGCGCACACGCGCTTCGAACAGGGCGGCGTTGAACCACTCGACCGCCGAGCCCTCGTACTTCACGGTCGTCCGAAAACGGCCGGCATACTGCCGCGCGTCGGCCACCATGATGTCGACGATCTCCAGCATGCCGCGCTCGTGCAACAGTCCCAGCAGGGTCAGTGCGCTGTCGATCGCGTCCCCGGACAGCGCCATCCGGCCGTCGGGCGGGCACTGGAGCAGGCTGTCGGGCACGGCATCCGTCGGAGGCGGGACCAGCCGCTCGCCCATGCGCAATCCGCGGTAGAGGTCCTGCCAGAGACGACAGGCATGTTCCTCTCCCACGATGGCATGCAGGCGCTCGGGCAGGGAGGCGGAAGGGCCGTGGAGCACCTCGCGCAGCAGCCCGCCGCCGATACCGTACCGACCGGCGAGAGCACGGGCCTCGGCTGCCGGGAGATGGAGCAACCCCTCCACCAGGTAGCGGCGACCGCCACGCCACTCGACATGGTCGGCCGGCAGGTTGTCGAACAGGTTGCCGACGTGGGCGTGCAGTATCCGGCCCCGCCACGAGGCGAGTGCCGGCGCCGGCGAACGCAGATCGAGTTGCAGATAGCCGATCCGAAGCGCGCCATGTCTGTCCCCGAGCGCCGCACGGACCGCGCCCAGCACCTCCGGCGACAGGTCCGCCACCAGGTAGCACAGCTCGTCCAGCCCGACCCGCCGGGACGCCGCGGCGCGGCTCAGCTCCTCCACGAACAGGCACGGCCCCTCCGCCCCGGAGGCGCCGATGCTCAGATACGCCAGTTCCGGGCGCGCGCCCGACTCCCGGCCGTCACGCACCTGCCGCAGCGACGAACAGAAGCGCTCGGCCCGCTCGCGCACCAGCGGCCGGATCAGATCGGGAGACCCGCCCACGGCATCGCGGTAGTCGCCTCCGCCGGCCGCCATGTAACGGCCGGCATGCTCCCAGAAAGCGCGGTTCAACCCCCAGATCGGGCTGCGCCGATACGGGGTGAAGCCCCCGATCGGAAGGTCGCCGTCTCCCTCGCCGGTGATCGCTCCGGTCAGCAGCGGCCGGAACTCCGCATCCAGCTCGTGAGCCGGCCCGGCCTGTGACAGGTCGACCACCACCTCGCGCTGCCGCTCCGGCAGGTACTCGCGCAGCGCCACCGCCGGCCGCAACCGCCCGCCGGCGCCGGATGCCACCCACAGCGAGCGCGGCTCGCGGATGCCGGCCGCCCGACAGGCGCGGCGCAGGGCGGCCCGACCGGCCCGCACC
>JAPPNY010000051.1 GCA_028818385.1 Spirochaetaceae bacterium | reverse complement strand
GCTCAGGCACGGCGAGCACATCCTCAGGGGAAACGTCATCTGCAGGTGGTGGCGATCCGATCCCCGCGCTCCGTTCACCCGGGGCGCCATCGAGGCGGTCCTGCACCCCTCCTACGAGATCCTGCGCATCGACCTCTGGGAAAGACGATTCGAGCGGCCGCGGCTGTTGCACCGGATACGCTGGAGACTCCAGGACCAGGAGTCGATCCAGGGAATGTTCGCCATCAGCGTCGAGACCGGGTAGGAGCCGAACGGCCACGGCAGGCCGGAAGGAGGCGTGTCGGATGAAACAAGATAAGATGCGCTGCGAGTACCTGGTAAACCCGTTGGGCATCGACGCGGTCAGGCCGCGGCTGAGCTGGATCGTGCAATCCGGGGAGCGCGCACAGGTACAGACCGCCTACCGGGTGCTGGTGGCGTCGTCGGCGGACCGACTGGCCGCGGATGACGGGGATCTGTGGGACAGCGGCAAGGTGGGCTCGGATGCCACGCTGCATGTGGCGTATGCCGGCAGGCCGCTCGCCAGTCGCGCCCGCGGTTACTGGAAGGTCCGCGTGTGGGACCGGCACGGGAGGCCGTCGCCGTGGAGCAAGCCGGCAACCTGGAGCATGGGGCTGCTGGATGCGGCCGACTGGGACGCGCGGTGGATCGCCTTCGACGACCCGCTGCGACCCGCACCATCCGCTCCCCGCCACGGGTTCCTGACCAGTCTTTCCCCTTCGCCGGACATCGCGAAGTCGGTGACGCTGGACCTTGGTGCCGAAGCCGACATCGACGCGGTGCGACTCCATCCGGCTGCGCCACGGGTCGCGCCGGCCGGCGCAACAAGCTATACCAGCGTCTGGGAACCGGAGTGGCCGGGGTACCTGTTCCCGGTGCGGTTCATCGTCGAGGCGGCGCGTCGGGCGGACTTCTCCGACGCGGTGACCGTGGTCGACAGGAGCGATGCCGACCTGCCGAACCCCGAACGGGAGGCACAAGGCTTTCACTTCACGCCGGTGCGTGCGCGTCACGTGCGTCTCACCGTTACCCGGCTGCCCGGCCGGGGCAGGGCCAATTTCGGCTTTTCCCTGGCCCGGATCGAAGTTTTTTCCGGTTCACGGAACGTGGCGCGGCGGGCCGCGGTGACGGCGGCCGACTCCGTGGAGATGGGCGGTTGGTCGCGGGCCCACCTGACGGCCGACGCGGTGCCGCCGGAGAGCAATGCGGCCGAGCCGTGGGACCAGCCGGCCACGATGGTGCGCAAGGAGTTTGCCGTCGGCGCGACGGTCGAGCATGCCTCCGTGTCGGTCACCGGGTTGGGCCTGTTCGAGCTGAGGATCAACGGCGACCGTGTCGGCGACCGCCTGCTGGCACCGGAGTGGACCCTCTACGGCACCCGCCTGCAATACCAGACCTTCGATGTCACGGACCTGGTCCGGCGCGGCGCCAATGCCGTGGGCGCACAGTTGAGCGGCGGCTGGTGGACGGGACCGGTAGCCGTTTCCTGGGTGCAGCGCCCTGCCCGCTGCTGCCTGCTGCTGCGGCTGGACCTGGAGCTGAGCGACGGCACCACGCAGACCGTGGTGAGCGATTCGTCGTGGCAGGCGACGAGCGACGGCCCCATCCGGCAAGCCGGCATCTACTTCGGCGAGTCGTACGACGCCGCCAGGGAGATGCCGGGCTGGGATCGACCCGGATTCGCCGCCGCCGGCTGGTCGCCGGTCGCGGTCCTGGCGCACCCGGACGGCGCCGAGCGGACCCGGCTCGTGGCGCAGTGCAACGAGCCGATCCGCGTGGTCAGGGAAGTGCGGCCGGTGCGCATGACCGAGCCCGCCCCCGGCGTCTACGTGTACGACATGGGTCAGAACATGGTGGGCTGGTGCCGCCTCCGGGCGACCGCGCCCGCGGGCACCCGCATCGCCCTGCGCCACGCCGAGACGCTCAACGAGGACGGCACCCTCTACACGGCCAACCTGCGGCGCGCCGCGCAGCGCGACGAGTACCGCTGGCGCGGCGGCGAGGCCGTGGTGGAACCACACTTCACCTACCACGGATTCCGCTACGTCGAGGTGACCGGACTGCCCGCCGCACCGGACGACGGCGCGCTGGTCGGCCGCGTGTTCCACTCCGCGGCGCCGGACGCCGGCACCTTCGCCTGCTCCAGCGACCTGGTCAACGCGGTCATGCGCTGCGTGGAATGGGGGCTGCGGGGAAACCTGATGAGCGTGCCCACGGACTGCCCGCAGCGCGACGAGCGCATGGGTTTCCTGGGGGACTTCCAGTCTTTCTCGCAGGCGGCGATCTTCACCCTGGACCTGGCGGGCTTCCTCACCAAGTGGGTGCGCGACATCCGCGACTCCCAGCTCGACGATGGGCGTTTTCCGGTCCTCGCGCCGCACCCCCGGGAACCGTTGTGGCTGCAGTGGGCCAACACCGAGTTCTCTCCCG
>JAPPNY010000265.1 GCA_028818385.1 Spirochaetaceae bacterium | reverse complement strand
CTCGTCGCCGGCCGGGGCCGACGGCCTAGTCTACATCGGCACCACGGCGAAGCGGCTCCTGGCCCTGGACGCCGCCACCGGCAAGCGCAAGTGGTCGGCGCCCCTCGTCGGCCAGGTCCACTCGTCGCCGGCCGTGGCCAACGGCCTGGTCTACGTCGGCACGTTGGGGGAGTTCTTCTATACCGTGCATGCCCGCGCCGGGCGCGTCCGGACGTGGTTCCGCACCCGCCGCGACGTTGCCTCCTCGCCCGCGGTGGCCGGCACCTCGGTGTACTTCACCACCACCGCCGGCAGGCTCCACGCGATCGACGGCACCCGGCGCGGACTGCCGCTGGAGCACCGAATCCGGCCGCTGCTGCTGAGGATGAGGGCGGTCGGACTCCCGGTCCCGCGGTTGGACGCGCAGACCGGCCACCTGTGGGCACGGGACATCGGGACCTACTCGGTCTCGTCGCCGCTGCTCGCCGGCGATGCGCTGTACGTCGGCGCGGATGACAGCCTGGTGGCGATCGACCTCGGTACGCGCGAAGTGCGGTGGCGTTTTCGCGCCTTCGGTCCGGTAAGCTCTTCGCCGCGGCTGGCGGGCGACCTGGTGCTGGTGGGCAGCGAGGATGGACACGTTTACGCGATAAGCGCCGCGACCGGTGAGCTGCATTGGAAAATCCGCACCGGCGCCAAGGTCACTTCCTCTCCCGCCGTCGCCAACGGAACGGTATTTGTCGGCTCACACGACGGCATGCTGTACGCCATTGAGTAGATTACTGGCGCAGATGAAGGAACTCGGGACATGAAGCTGCGACTCTGGCTGGTTCTCGGCGTTGCGGCGGCCGCGTTGGCCGTGATACTGGTTCTCACCATCGGGCGCGAGGACGAGGAACCGGAGGTCGAGCGTCCGATAATCTGGTCGTTCGACCTGCGCGACCTGCACCGGGTCGAGATCGCAATGCCGCAGGACCAACTGGCGGAGGCATGGCTCCACGTCGACCGCGTGTGGTACTTCGACCGCCCCGGACGGCCGCGCGTGGACCTCGACCGCTGGGGCGGTGCGGTACCCTACCTGTTGAGCGGTCCGGGAGCGAACCGGCTCATCACCGCGGATGTCGTCGACGAGGATCTGGAGATCTTCGGCCTGCTGGCGCCGCGCATGACGATCCACCTGGAGCACGGCGGCGAGCATGGCGATGGGCCGGGGATCGTCGATCTGGAGATCGGCGACGAAACCCCCGACTCCTTCAGCTACTACGTACGGCTGGTCGGCACCCGCAAGGTGTATACGGTCGACCATACCTGGTACGAAGTAATGGAGCGGCTGGTGCTCGATCCGCCCTACCTCCAGGAGTGAGGGGCGCACGGAGGCGCTCCACAATCGACGCGCGCGGCTTCGCCGCCGGCAGCGGCCATGGGTACATTGGCCGCGCCGGACGACAACCAAGATGATACGCGTAGAGAATCTCACCAAGTACTACGGGGAGCGGCTGGCCGTCGACGACATCGCCTTCAACATCGAGAAGGGCGAGATCGTCGGCTTCCTCGGTCCCAACGGCGCCGGCAAGTCCACCACCATGAAGATGGTGACCGGCTACCTGATGCCCACGCGCGGTGACGTGTTCGTCGCCGAGCACGACATGGCGCGCGACTCGCTGCAGGGCCGCCGCCACATCGGCTACCTCCCGGAGATCGTCCCGCTCTACTACGACATGACCACCCATGCGTACCTGAGATTCGCGGGGCGCTTGCGCGGGCTCGACAAGCGCACGGCCGCCAGGCGGGTCGACGAGGTGATCGAAATCTGCGCCCTGGAGGAGTATCGCGACGTCATTCTGTCGAAGCTCTCGAAGGGCTACCGGCAGCGGGTGGGGCTCGCCCAGTCGATCGTGCACGATCCGCAGGTGTTGATTCTGGATGAGCCGACGATCGGCATCGATCCGATCCAGGTCGCCCATACGCGGGCGCTGATCAAGGAGCTCGGCGAGAACCGGACCATCCTGCTGTCCAGCCACATCCTGCCGGAGGTGAGCATGGTGTGCCAGCGGGTCATTATCATCCACCAGGGCAGGATCGTGGCACAGGACACCATCGAGCACCTGTCGTCGACCGTTACCGGGGGCGAGCGGCTGCGGCTGCGGGTGGACGGCCCGGTGGCCCAGGTTGCGGAGGTGCTGGGCGGCATCGAGGGCGTGCTCGACGTGAAGTACCAGGAGCCGTTCCACCAGGTGCGGCTGGAGGCGGGGAAGCAGCCGCAGGCGCGGATCTCGGCCACCCTGGTGCAGAAGGGCTGGGGCCTGCTGGCCATGGAGAGCGCCGCCATGACGCTCGAGGACATCTTTCTGGAGCTCACCGACGAGGGGGACGAGGCGGAGGCAGCGGACGACGCTGACGAGGCGGACGCGGAGTGAGACTCTTCCTGCGCAACGTGGGCGTCATGTCCCGCAAGGAACTGGCCTCCTACC
>JAPPNY010000157.1 GCA_028818385.1 Spirochaetaceae bacterium | reverse complement strand
TATCGACTCATTCACAGGATCACCAGTCCTCTGTCAGCGTGGGATCGCCCTGATGAGCCCACCAGGACGTCACCGGCCGATGCCGGGTCACCTGGTCGATACAACAGCCGCGCATGGCCGTGGGGTAGCTCCCTGCGGCCGCGGTGAACAGCCAGGCGGGAGGTACAGAAATGGACGATCGTGACTTCTCTGGTGGGCTCAAATCACATGGCCCGGCCCTTTGTCGGGCTCAAGGACGCAGACCATGTCCCTATACCGAGCTCTACCGTTCCCGCCCATGCGGGTCGCCGCGGCGGCCGTTCTACTGATAAGCGCCTGCGAGATCACTCAGGAGCACATCGACGAGGTAAGCGAACGCCTCGCTGATGCCACGGTGGCAGTCGGCTCGCCTCCAACGGCAGCCGACATGTCCAGCGGAACAGTCATGACCTTCGACCACCTCGCAGGATCGACATGGCGTGCCATCGAGTACGGGGATTGGCCTCACGCGGCCGCGGTTGTCACATTCGGAACCAATGCTCGCCTCATCTGGCATGCAGGAGAGGGGAACAGATCAACTGGGAACACCAAGCACTGGGGGATCGCCTCAGATGGCAGTCTCTATCTGTCAATAGGACCCGACCATCGCGGAGTCGAATGGGGGCCGGGGGTTCGCGTCGGCGCCAATACCATGTGCGTTGAGGGACCATGGTATGGAGTAGTTCGACCGGATGATGATTGGCAACCACCGCCTCCCACAGTCATCGGATGCGGCATCGTGCTTCAGCGGGTCACGCCGTAGGGCAACCGCCCGTCAAGTCCCGCCCATCTCAGACTGAGACACTACCGGCTGGCGGCAGGACCAGCGACGTGACGTGCGCGTACTGTCCGCCACCGGCACCGAGGTGCCCGCGCAGGTCACCCGCGGCGACCACATGGGTTACGACGTCTGCTTCCGCGCGCCACGCGTCGAGCCGCTTGGCTGGGACACGGTCGTGGTCGTCCCCGGCCGCGGTTCCGCTGCGGGGGAGGACGCCGAACTGCGCGTCTCCGAGGGGACGCTGGAGAACCGCTGGTACGCGATCGGCGTGACCCCCGAGCGGGGGGTGACCTCGATCGTGGACAAGGAACAGCGGCGCGAGCTGCTCTGCCCCCAGGCCGGGCACGGCGCCGGTCAGTTCATCTACCGGCGCGTGAAGCCCCGTTTCCACGACGACCTGTACACGATGCGCGGACGCCTGCTCGCGCACGATCCGACGTGGACGGCATTCGGCGGCGAGCGCACGGTGATGGGCCGCATCCCGGAGCGCGACTGGCTGGTGCGCTCCGCCCGCACCCGCGTGACGGCCTGCCGCGTGCGCCACGCGGGGCCGGTGATGGCGGCGCTGGAGCTGGAATCGGAACTGGAGCTGGACGGCGTCTCCTGCCGGCTCACGCAGGAGGTGAGCCTGTACGCCGGCGAACGGCTGGTGCGCTTCCGCAACCGGCTGCGCAAGCAGGAGACTCTGGGCAAGGAGGAGGGCTACCTGGGCCTGCCGCTGGCGATCCCGGACCCGGCCGTGCATTGCGAGGTCGCCAACGCCGTGATCCGGCTCGGGCGCGACCAGCTCCCCGGCTCGTTCACGGGCTTCACCGGGCTGAACCGCTTCGTGGCGGTCGGCGACGACGGTTTCACGGCGGTGGTCAGCCCGATCGGCCCGGCGGTGGTGGAAGTGGGCGGCATCCGCACCCACGCCTGGGAGGACGTCCGCTACGAGCCGCGCGACGGGGCGCTGTTCTTCTACGTGCTCGACAACCTGGAGAACACCAACGCGCCGCTGTTCCAGGGCGCCGAGAGCTGGCAGGACGGCTTCCTGGACCTGGACTTCTGCCTGACCAGCCACGCCGGCCCGTTCGACCCGGTGCGCGCGACCCGCTTCGGCCTGCGCTGCCACCAGGAGCTGCCGGCCTGGGTGACGCCTCCGGCGGGAGACTCCACGGACCTGCGCAATGAGGACAAGGTCCCCGACGCGGAGCGTGACGCGGCGCTCGACGTGGACGCGGAGCCGGGCCAACCGCTCGACCGCCGCGCGCCGCGCGGCCGACTGATGGAGATCGACACCCACCCGTCGGTGGTGGTGCAGGCGATCAAGCGGGCCGAGGACAGGCCGGGCGACCGTGACCGCGGCCTGGTCGTGCGGCTGCGCGAGGTCGCCGGCCGGCAGGGGGCAGCGCGCCTCGGCGGGCCGGCGCGTCCGGTCAAGGCCGCGTGGCGGTGCGACCTGCTCGAAAACGACCGCGAGCGGCTGCCCGTGCGCGACGGGGTGGCGGAGGCGCCGATTCCGCCGTACGGTCTGGTCACCGTGAGACTACACGTGGAGGGTTTCGATGGCTCGATCTGAGTCGTGGCGCTACGAGAAGCTGACCTGGCCGGAGATCAACGAGGCGGTGAAGCAGGAACGGGTGGTGATCTGCCCGGTGGGATCGACCGAGCAGCACGGGCCGCACCTTCCCCTGGACGTGGACGTGGTGTGCCCGCGCGGGGTCGCCGAGGCGGCGGCGCGGCTGATTCCGGACGAGGTGCTGGTCATGCACCCCTTCGTGCACGGGTACGCGGCGCACGTGATGGACTTCCCCGGCACCACCAGCATCCACTGGGAGCACTTCATCAAGTGCATCGTCGACATCGGCGCCAGCCTCGCCTACCACGGCTTCAAGAAGATCGTCTTCCTCAACGGCCACGGCTCCAACATGCCCAACCTGGACCTGGCCGCGCGCCGCGTGAACCTGGAGACCGACGCCGAGTGCATGGCGCCCTCGTGGTGGCAGTTCCTTTCGGTGGACCCCGAGTTCCTGCCGAGCTGGCGCGAGAGCAGCTTTCCGGGCGGCATCGCCCACGCCTGCGAGCTGGAGACCTCCGTCTACCTCTACCTGGCAGAGGATGACGTGCGCAAGGACCTGATCGCCGACGGGAAGATCGCCTACCACCGTTACGAGTCGGACTTCCTCTACACCGACCTGTACGGCCACGGACCCGGCAACGTGACCTCCTGGACCGCCTCCTACAGCGACACGGGGGTGCTGGGCGAGCCGACGCTGGCCACGAAGGAGAAGGGCGAGCGCGCCGTGCGCGAGGCGTCGCGCCAGCTCGCGCGTATGATCAGCGAGTTCCGCGCGCGCCCCAAGCCGCCGCGCGGCGACCACCACGCGACGCCGCCGAACATGCCGATGCCGTGGGGCCAGTCGGAGCGGCCGAGCGCCCGCGGCGACGTGCATGGAGGATCATAGCTTACTCGGTCAGTCCCCATCCTCGACCTTCCAGACTCGAACCAATCATCCACGCGGTATACGTCATTGTGTGCACTCCGGTCTTAGTGGGAGTACCGGATAGCACGCGGGTCGTCGGAACGACATGTCGTCGCTCCTTTTTTACTTGAGAAACGGGCTCCGACACCACCGTTCCCATAGCGGCTGATTCAGCCAGCCCTGAAGCCTCCAACGCACGAACGTCGATCCCGGCTATCGCCCCGATCGTCCGTAAGGGGTCGCATCCAGGATCTCGGGAACACCATCACCATCGACGTCCTCCCAGCCGAAGAGAATCGGCGCAACGATGAACGGCTTGAATCCCAGATCAGTCGTGCCGCAACTCCCCGACCAGTCGTGCGTCCCAGGCCAACCCCAGACATGACCTACTTCGTGGTGATACGCGGTCAACGCGATGTCGTACATGCCATGGGCCGTGAGCGGCTCCTCCCACGGCCAGTAATTGCCGACGTACACGAACGCGCCAGCAGCGAAGCCTCCCTCCAATTCGCTGGGATCAATGTTGATGGACATGATGATGTCGAACCCCTCAGCAGAGATGTCCCCTTGGCTTTCCACGGCCGACATCACATCGCTCTCGCTACGCGGGTCACCGATCTGCGACGGCTCCACAACAACATTGGTGTTCTCGAACACGACGATCGGTGAGTCATAACCTCGACTGCTGGCGAACTCGGCATGTTCCCTGTTGATTCTCGCTTGCGCAGCTTCCCAGAGAGCCACGAGACCTCGCGTGGTTTCCGGGTGATCGACCAACAGGGTCAACACCCGGAACGTCCCCGCCGGCGGAAGCGTCGCGCGTGCTTCCTGCTTGGACTTGACCGTCGCTCCGTCCCGCGACAGGTACATGTACAGGACACGGTCGCGTCCCAGGTACGCCGTTGTCGTGAGGTGGCCTTCACCCAGGCAGTTCACGGAGCGCGGGTCGTTGTAGATCGCCGGGCGCGGAATCGACTCCCCGAACTCGCGCTCATAACCCTCCCGCACGGCTGCTTCGAGTTCTGGCGACGGAGCTGGTGGCACTGGGATCTCTGGATAAGATGGGCCGGGTTCGACCGGTGTAGTGTCATCGGGTCCGGGTTCGGCCGGTGTAGTGGCACCACAGCCGACGAACGTGAACGCACCGATCACCGCAACCAAGAGCGTCGCAATGGCGACGGATTCACTTCGCGAGGCTACGAATCCCATTAGATTCCTCCTGGATGTCTGGCAACGCGCCTTTGATCACTGGGCTGATTCGATCGTAGATGGGGCGGCTCCATTGGGCACAATCGACGTTCCTGACGGAACACCCTTATGCCCCAAATCGCAGGATTCTTCCCGAACTGCCTACCTTTTTCCTGGATTGCCGTTCGATTCCCAAATCGCCCGGATGTGGGCGATCCAGGCCCAGAACGAGCCGCGTTTTACCCTGACTGAGGTAGGGCAACTGCCGAGGATCTGACTACTCGCGGGATGTTGTTCATTCCAACTGCCTCCCACCAACCGCCGATGTAGCCGTGCCTCGATCCGGGTCACACGCTCAGCCAAGGCGCGGCTCTACGTTCCGGGCGAGAGTGTACAGCGCCGCATGGCTCGACGCGCATTCCTGAAGGATGAGCCTGTGCCGTCGCCCGGGCTGGACCCGCTTCCGGTACTGGTTGGGGATCCGCCGAATTTCTTCCGGATGGGACATTCGCGCGACATTTCGCCGCGACTCTTTCCACAACGAGGCACAACGGCCTCGAATCACGCAGGGGTGAAACCCCGGGGAGGAGACACCATGGTGTTCACGAAGAAGAGGATGCTGCTGATGGCGATGCTGTGCGCCTTCATGACGGTGGCGGCCGTCATCGTCCTCGCGGACAACGGCGAGGGTGGCGGCAGCGAGCACGGCACGGGAGGCGAGAGCGGCAGTGAAGCCGGTGGCGAGCACGGCGCCGGAGGCGAAGGCCGCGGCGAGGCCGACGGCGAGGAAGGCGGAACGCGCCTGCCGCCCGACGCGGTGTTCGGCCAGGAGCGCAGGGGATCGGTCCTGATCCTGGGCTACGTCCCGGAGGCGGGCGGCTTCGTCGGCGTGGTGGGGAACATCAGCAACGCCACGCTGCAGCAGGTGCGGGTCGAGGTGCACCTGTTCGGCCCGAGCATGGAGCTCGGTCCGACGACGCCGGTCGACCTGGCGCCCGGTCAGTGGATCCCGGTGTGGCTGCCTGACGAGGGCAACCGCTTCACCGAGTGGGTCCCGCACGCCGAAGTCGGTCCGCAGTCCGGCAGCGGCGGTGAAGGCGGCGGCGAGCACGGCGCCGGGGGCGAAGGCGGCGGCAGTTGAGGTCCTGCCGGGCCACGGGCCCACGCGGGCGCGGCGCTCTCACCGGAGGGCGCCGCGTCCTGCGTGGTGCCCCCCGGTGAGAGCTTGACATCGGCTGGCCTGACCCCACCGGGTCCGGACTCGGCCACCGGCCGGTGCGGTCGCGTCAGGCGGCGCGCTCGCGCAGGAAGCGCGCCAGGATCGGCGCCGTGCGCGACCCGCGGCGCACCGCCGCCACCCGCTCCGGCGGGCCCTGCGCGACCACGCGGCCGCCGGCGTCGCCGGCGTCCGGGCCCAGGTCGATGACGTGGTCGGCCTCGGCGATCACGTCGAGGTTATGCTCGATCACGACCACCGTGTCGCCGCGGTCCGCCAGCCGGTGCAGCACCCGCGTCAGCCGATCCACGTCGGCCATGTGCAGGCCGATGGTGGGCTCGTCCAGCACATACAGGGTGCCGCCGGCGCCGCCGGGCGCGCGCTTGGCCAGCTCGGCGACCAGCTTGATGCGTTGCGCCTCGCCCCCGCTCAGCGTCGGGCTGGGCTGGCCGAGCTTCAGGTAGCCCAGCCCCACCTCCACCAGCAGCTCCAGGGTCGGCGCGATGCGCGGGTGGGCGGCGAACACCTCGGCCGCCGCCGCCGCGTCCAGCGCCAGCACGTCGGCGATCGACCGGCCGTGCACGCGCACCGCCAGGGTCTCCTGCTCGAAGCGGTCGCCGCCGCACGCTTCGCAGCGGATGGCCACATCGGGCAGGAAGCTCATCTCCAGCTTCTTCACCCCCTGGCCCGCGCACTCCGGGCAGCGGCCTTCATCCACGTTGAAGGAAAAGCGGCTCGCCCCGTAGCCGCGGATGCGCGCCTCGGTGGTGGCCGCGAACAGGGCGCGCACGTCGTCCCAGACGCCGACGTAGGTGGCCGGGCAGGAGCGCGGCGTCTTGCCGATGGGCGTCTGGTCGACCTGCAGGGCGCGGCGCAGCGCATCCCACCCCTCGATCGCGCGGCAGCCGACCCAGCGGGGGCTGGCCGAACGGCCCGAGCGCCGCTGCGCCCGCGCCGTCAGCCGCTCCCGCACCTGGTCGAACAGCAGCCGGCGCGCCAGGGTGCTCTTGCCGGAGCCGCTCACGCCGGTGACGCAGGTGACCGCCGCCAGCGGAACGCGCACGTCCATGCCGCGCAGGTTGTGCAGCGCCGCCTCCCGAACCGTGAGCCAGCCGGCCTCCGGATCGCGCTGCCGCTCGATCACCGGGTGCGGGCCGGGCGCGCGCAGCATCCGCCCCGTGGTGGAGGCGTCGTTGGCCATCACCTCCGCGAGGGTGCCTGCCGCGACCACGCGGCCGCCGCCGGTGCCGCCGCCCGGACCCAGATCGACGACGTGGTCGGCGCTGCGGATGGTCTCCTCGTCGTGCTCGACCACGATCACGGTGTTGCCCCGCTCCTGCAGCCGGCGTAGGGTCGTCAGCAGCAGGTGGTTGTCGCGCGCGTGCATGCCGATCGACGGCTCGTCCAGCACGTAGCAGACGCCGCGGAGTTGCGAGCCCAGTTGCGCGGCCAGGCGGATGCGTTGCGCCTCGCCGCCTGACAGGGTGGGCGCAGCGCGGTCAAGCCCCAGGTAGCCCAGCCCCACCTGGTGCAGGAAGCCCAGCCGGGCGCGCAGCTCGCGGACGATGTCGCGGGCGATCGACCGCTGCCGGTCGTCGAACCGCAGCGCCCGCAGCGCCGCCGGCAGCGCCTGCACGGCCAGCGCGCCCAGGTCGTCGATGGAGCGGCCGCCGAGCGTCACCGCCAGCGCCTCCGGCCGCAGCCGGCGTCCGGCGCAGGCCCGGCACGGCACCTCCACCCCTTCCCCCGACTCGTTCCACCACCCCTCGTCGCCGGTGTGCTCGGCGTCGAAGCCGGGCAGCTCCAGGCCGGTGCCGTAGCACTGCGGGCACCAGCCGTGCTTGGAGTTGAACGAGAACAGGCGTGGATCGAGCTCCGGGAAGCTGCGCCCGCAGCTCGGGCAGGAACGCTCGGTCGAATGGACGTGGACGGGCCCGGCGCGCCCACCGTCGAGCGGGCGGACGTGCAGGGTGCCACGCCCGAGCTCCAGCGCCTGCGCTACGGCGGCTTCGATGGCGGGGCCGGCGTGGCGGTCGATGTCGAGGGTGGCGATCGGCGCGTCGATGTCGTGCTCGCGGAAGCGGTCCAGGCGCGGCCACGGGTCGGTGGGGAGCAACCGGCCGTCGACCATCAGCTCAGCGAAGCCCTTGCCGGCCGCCCAGGCGGCCAGGTCGGTGTAGTAGCCCTTGCGGCCGCGCACCAGCGGCGCCAGGACCATCAGGTGCTGGCCGGCGAACCGCTCCAGGATGGCGGCGCCGATCGCGGCGGCGCTCTGCGGCTCGATGGCGACGGCGCAGTCCGGGCAGTGCTGGACGCCCAGCCGCACGTACAAGAGCCGCAGGAAGTGATAGATCTCGGTGAGGGTGGCGACCGTGCTCTTGCGGCCGCCGCGGCTGGTGCGCTGCTCGATGGCCACCGCCGGCGGCATGCCTGACAGCCCGTCCAGGTCCGGGCGCGCCGCCGGCTGCACGAACTGGCGGACGTAGGCGTTCAGCGACTCCAGGTAGCGGCGCTGCCCTTCCGCGAACAGCACGTCGAAGGCCAGCGTGCTCTTGCCCGAGCCCGAGACCCCGGTGACCACCGTGAAGCGGTCGCGCGGGATGGTCAGGTCGATGGCGCGCAGGTTGTGCTCCCGCGCGCGCCGCACCTCGATGGCGCCGTTGCGCCCCGGGGCCGTGCCGTCCGTGCGCGCATCGTCGAGCGCCGGCAGCTCCCGGTCCCGGTCGCGCAATGCCAGCGCGGTGTGCGTGCCGCCCTCCGCGGCGAGCTCGCCGGGCGTACCGGCGGCGACCACGCGGCCGCCGGCCTCACCGCCCTCGGGACCCAGCTCGATGATGTGGTCGGCGGCGGCCAGCACGTCCAGGTTGTGCTCCACCACGATCAGCGAGTGGCCGGCGGCCACCAGGCTGCGCAGCGCGCCGATCAGCACCGCGATGTCCGCGAAGTGCAGGCCGGTGGTGGGCTCGTCCATCAGGAACAGGACGCCCTGCCGCGGCTCGCCGCGCCGGGATCCCTTCGACGCGGCCCCGGCCCTGTTCTTCATGTGCAGGTGGCCGGCGATCTTCAGCCGCTGAGCTTCGCCGCCGGACAGGGTGGGCACCGCCTGGCCCAGCGTCAGGTAGCCCAGCCCGACCTCGGCCAGGGGCCGCAGCGCCGCCCGCACGGCCGGCTCCGGGAAGGCGTCGTGCGCCTCGTCCACGGTCATGTCCAGCACGTCCACGATCGAGCGGCCGTGCACGCGCACCTCCTCCACCTCAGGGCGGAAGCGGCGGCCGTCGCAGTCCCCGCAGCGCAGGTAGACGTCGGACAGGAACTGCATCTCGATGTGCTCGAAGCCGGCGCCGCTGCAGGCCGGGCAGCGCCCGGCGCCGGTGTTGAAGCTGAAGGTGCCGGCGGTGTAGCCGCGCGCTCGCGCCGTCTCGGTGGCCGCGAAGAGCTTGCGGATCGGGTCGAGCGCCTTCACGTAGCTGGCCGGCGTGGAGCGCGCCGACTTGCCGATGGGGCTTTGGTCGATCAGCTCGATGGCGGCGATCCGGTCGTGGCCGAGCACCGCGCGGTGGACGCCCGGAGCCTCCGCCGGTTGCCCCTTGGCGCGGCGCACGGCCGGGAACAGGATGTCGGAGAGCAGGGTGGACTTTCCGGATCCCGAGACCCCTGCCAGGCAGACCAGGGCGCCGAGCGGGAAGTCCACGTCGATCCGCTTGAGGTTGTTGGCGCGGGCGCCGCGCACCCGCAGGAATCCGCGGCCGGCGCTCGGGTGCCCGTTGCGGCCGGCGACCTGCAGCCGGCCGGAGAGGTAGCGCCCGGTCTGGGTGTCCGAGCCGTTCAACCCGGCGACCGGGCCCGCGAACTGGATGCGGCCGCCGTGCCGGCCCGGCCCGGGCCCCAGGTCGATGACGTGGTCGGCGGCGCGGATCACCGCCGGGTCGTGCTCGACGATCAGCAGGGTGTTGCCGGCATCGCGCAGGCGGTGCAGGACGCCGATCAGCCGGCCGATGTCGCGGTGGTGCAGGCCGATGCTGGGCTCGTCCAGCACGAACAGGGCGTTGACGAGCTGCGTGCCCAGGGCGGTGGTCAGGTTGATGCGCTGCACCTCGCCTCCGGACAGGGTGCGCGACTGCCGGTCCAGGGTCAGGTAGCCCAGCCCCACCTCCACCAGGTAGCGCAGCCGCGTGCGGATGTCCTCCAGCACCGGCTCCACGCCGGCGGCGATCGCGGCGGGTACCTCGAGCGCGGCGAAGAAACGCTCGCATTCCTCGATCGGCAGCAGCGCCACGTCGTGGATGTGGCGGCCCCCGTCCGCTCCCAGCCTCCACAGCAGCGCGTCCGGCTTCAGGCGCGTACCGCGGCACTCCGGACACTCCACGTAGGCGCGGTAGCGCGACAGCAGCACCCTCACGTGCATGCGGTAGCTCCGTCCCTCCAGCCAGTCGAAGAAGCCGCGCACGCCGTACCAGCGCCCCTCCTCGTGCTTCCCGTCGCCGTCGATCACCCAGCGGCGGTCGGCAGCGGACAGCTCCTGCCACGGCACGTCGACCGGGACGCCGCGCCGGCGCGCGAAACCGATCAGGTCGTCCTGGCATTCGGAGTAGCTCGTACTCTGGAACGGGCGGACGGCGCCGTCGGCCAGCGATCGGCGGCGGTCCGGGATCACCAGGTCGTAGTCGATGGTGATGATGCGCCCGAACCCCCGGCACTGCTCGCAGGCGCCGACCGGGGAGTTGAAAGAGAACAGGCTGGGAAGCGGCTCGCGGTAGGCGACGTCGCAGGCAGCGCAGTGCAGCTCCGCGGAGAACCGGCGCGCGCGCCCGGCGCTGCCGTCGTCGTCCACGTGCCGGACCGCGGCCCGCCCGTGGCCGTGCTCCAGGGCGGCCTCCAGGTCCTCGACGATGCGCGGCAGGTTGCGGCCGGCCAAGGAGACCCGGTCCTGGACCACCTCCAGGCGCCGCGGGCGTGATCCCGTGGCGCGGCGCTCCGCGTGGATCCGGTGGTAGCCCTTGGCCGCCAGCAGGGCGCGCACCTCCTGCAGCGTGAAGTTGGCCGGCACCGGCACCTCGAAGGTGATCAGGGCGCGCTGCCCGTCCGCCGCGGACGCCAGCACCTCGGCGGCGATGGTGCGCGGCGTGTCCACCTGCACCGGCCGGCGGCAGCGGCGGCAGGTGAGTCCGGCCGCGCGCGCGTACAGCAGCTTCAGGTAGTCGTTGAGCTCGGTCATGGTGCCGACCGTGGAGCGGGAGGTCCGCACTGGGTTGGTCTGGTCGATGGCGATGGCCGGCGGCACCCCCTCCACCGCGTCCACCGCCGGGCGGTCCATCCGGTCCAGGAACTGGCGGGTGTAGGCGGAAAAGGTCTCCACGTAGCGGCGTTGGCCCTCCGCGTAGACGGTGTCGAACGCCAGCGACGACTTGCCCGAGCCGGACACGCCGGTGACGACCGTCATCCGCGCCAGCGGGATCTCGACGTCGAGGTCCCGGAGGTTGTTGGCGCGCGCGCCGCGGACGACGATCGCGTCGCGGCTCGCGACGCTCGGGTCGCCGGTCACGGCGCCCGGGTCAGCCGTTCCCGCAGCTTGGCGTGGGCGGCGCGCGTGATCGGGTAGGCGGTCAGGACCGCCACCGCGGCCGCGAAGAAGACCGCCGGGAACGGCCCGACCAGCAGCCGGATGCCGGTCAGCGCGGCCGGGGTCTGCACGGCGTCCGGCGCGTAGCCGGTCGCGCTCAGGGTGATGCCGGCCAGCAGCGGCGCCAGCGCCTGGCCGCCTTTCTGCAGCAGGGTCCAGAGGCCGTAGTAGACCCCCTCGTCACGGCGGCCGGAGGCCACGGCGCCGGCGTCGATCGCGTCCGGCAGCATCGACCACGGGAACACGTAGTGGGTAGCCAGACCGATGCCGGCCAGGCCGATGATGACCAGCGTCAGCGGAACGCTGCGCTGCCCGAACGCCGCGGCCGCCAGCAGGCAGACGCAGAACCAGACCATCCCCAGGTTGTAGCAGGTGCGCTTCTCCAGCCGCTTGCCGAAGGCCACCCACAGCGAGATCGAGGCCATGGCGGCGATCAGCAGGACGCCCAGTGCGATCTGCGAGAGCCCTTCGTCCCCGTGCACATACTTGAAGTAGAAGACCACCATGGGGGACACCAGCGAGATGCCCACCATGTGCAGGGTCCACGGGATCAGCACCAGCAGGAAGGCGCGATTTCCGAGCGCCTGCACCACCGGCCGCAGGCCGACGCCGTCCGTTCCGGTAGTGGCCGTTCCGGTGGTGGCCGCCGGCGGCGGGGGCTCCCGCACCATCAGGAACGTGACGAGCAGTCCTGCACAGACGATCGCGCCGGTCACCAGGCCGGCACGGCCGTAGCCGGGCGCTCCCGGACCCAGCACCGAGACCAGCATCGGGAACCCCGCCGCTCCGATCAGCGTGCCGACCACCGCGAAGCTCATGCGGTAGCCGTTGAGCGAGGTGCGCTGGTCCGATCCGGGGGCGAGCTCCGGGGTCAGGGAGTTGTACGGGATGAACGCCACCGTGTAGGCGGTGTTCGCCAGGCCGTAGACGATCGCCGCCCAGGCGAACAACGCCCCCGGCGTCTGCAGGCCGGGATCGACGAAGAGGACGGCGATGCCGGCCAGCAGCAGCGGCGCCCCGGCCAGCAGGTACGGACGGCGGCGGCCCCAGCGGGTGCGGGTGCGGTCGGAGATCACGCCCATCAGCGGATCGGTCACGGCGTCCCAGAGCCGCGCGACGGTGAAGGCCAGCCCGGTCAGCGCCGGCGACAACCCCACCGTGTCGGTGAAGAAGATCAGCAGGTGGAAGCTGACAACCGTGAAGAACAGGTTGCCGCCCAGATCGCCGACGCCGTAGCCCAGCTTGGTGCGCAGCGTCATCTGCGGGTCCCCGTCAGGCCGGACGGTACGGCGCGTACTTCTCCCGGACCTTGTCGGTCACCGCTCCCACGTCGTGGCCGGTGGAATAGAGCCAGTTGCGGGCGCCGTCCCTGGAGATGTAGGCGAACCGCTTGGACAGCTCCCCACAGGCGGCCGGCACGCCGGCGGCGACCGCCGACTCCACCCAGGCGCCGAAGCTGCCGTGCTCGGCAGCGACCTGCTGCATCTCCTGCGCGTTGGTCACGACCGCCTGCAGCTTGGCCTGATACTTGATCACCCGGTCGTCCTGGGCGAGTTGCTCTACGTCCGCAGGCCCCATGGCCGCCACGGCCGCCACGTCGAAGCCGTGGAACGCCTGCAGGAAGCCGTCCCACTTGCCGTCCACGACCCGGCGGTTCAGCCCGCCCATGAAGATGATCCGGGACGCCGCCTCCAGGTAGCCGGCGTCCGTGGTGGGTTTGTCCGGTCCCGTCATGACAGGGCTCATCCTAACCCGATGCGCCAACCTCCGGTACCGCTCCGGAACTCGGGGTGACCTACCTGCGAGATCCCTCCACCGCCATCACGAGCGCGGGGAGAATGAAGAGCGTGAACACGCCCGACAGGATCAGCCCGCCGACCATGCTGACCACGAACGGCACCAGGAAGATCAGCAGGTCGCTGCGCTCGTAGAGCAGGGGGCAGAGGCCTACCAGCGTGGTGGCGCTGGTCAGGAACACGGCGCGGAACCGGCTGCGGGTGGCCACCGCCACCGCGGCGATCGCCGGCAGCTCGCTGCGCTCGCGCCGTATCCTGTTGTAGCGGTCCAACAGCACCAGCGCGTCGTTCACGACCACGCCGGACACCGCCACCACCCCGAAGAACGAGCTGCCGCCGAAGTCCCAGCCCAGCAGCCAATGGGCGAACACGGCGCCGGCGAAGGCCAGCGGAAAGCCGAGCACGGCGGCCACCGGCTTCCAGTAGCTGCGCAGGAACGCCGCGATGAGCGCATACATCGCCAACAGCACCGCCGGTACCGTCACGGCTGCCGTGGCGAGCAGCCTGCGCTCCTGCAGGCCGTACCCATCCTCCTCGAACCGCAGTCCGGGATGCGCGGCCAGCAGCGTGGGCAGCAACTCCTCTTCGATCCGCGCGTGCACCTGTCTGATGGTCAGCGCGGCGGTGTCGATGTTGGCGCTCACCCTGGCGGCCCGCTCGCCGTCGATGCGCGTCAGCGTGGCCGGCTCACGCCGCTCCACCAGGGTGGCGGCGGTGCTCAGGGGCATCTCCGCGTACCCGGATGGGGTCTGCAGGTGAATGCGCTCGGCGGACAGCTCCCGCAGGCTGCGCCGCCGTTCGGGCGGGTAGCGCAACACGACCTCGACCTCGTCCGGCCCCCGCTGCAGTTCCTGCACCTCCAGCCCGTGAAAGTTCGCCCGCAACTGCCTGCCGATGGCCGCCGGTGTGAGGCCCGCCGCCTGTCCTGCCGGCGTGACCTGGATGTCGATGTGGCGCTTGCCGGGGGCCAGGCTGTCCCAGATTCCGGAAACGCCCGGGATGGAGGCCATGAAGGACTTCAACTGGTCGGTGGCGCTGCGCAGCGTCGGCTCGTCGTCGTGGAGCAGCGCGTAGCCGATCGTGTCGCCCAGGGTCGAGACGTGGGCGCCGACCGCGAACCGCTCCAGGAGAGGCACGTTGCCGAGCCGTCGTGCCCACGCGTCCTCGATGTCGGTCGCCGAGGCGGTCCGTTCCGGCTTCTCGGCCAGGTGAAGCATGACGGACGCCAGGTGGCCGACGTGCACCTCGTCCTCGTCGGCAGGCTCCGAGAAGAGGTTGCCGACGAACATGCTGACGCCGTGAACGGTGCTTCCGCCGAACGCATCGTCCAGCGCGGCGGCTTCGTCCGCGACCCGCCGGGCCGTCGCCAGCGTCGTCTCGAACGGCGTGCCGACGGGGAGGTACAGGTCTGCGCGAATGCTCGTCAGCACGCTGCTGGAGCCGGTGAAGGTGATGAGTCGGACCGCTCCCGTCGCCAGGAGCAGGATCGCGGCCAGGAACACCAGGGCCGCCGCGGCGAACGTGGTCCAGACGTGGCGCACCGCCCACGAGACGGCGGGCGCCACCGTGCGGTCGCGGAGCCGATCCAGCAGACCGCTCACGGAGCGCTGCAGCTCGCGCAGCGGCGACAGCGTCCAGTTCCCCCGGTGCGACAGATGGGCCGGCAGGATCAGGAACGCCTCCAGCAGCGACACGGCCAGGACGCAGACCAGGACAGGCGGCAACTCCCTCAGGATCTGGAGCGAGCCCACCACGAACAGCAGCGGCAGGAAGGCCATGCCGGTGGTGATCGCGCCCACGGTGACCGGACCGCGGACCTCCTGGACGCCCCGTATGGCGGCAGCCAGTGGCCGCCGGGGATTGGCGGTGCGTTCGGTATCGATGTTCTCGGCGACGATCAGGGCGTCGTCCACGACCAGGCCGACCACGAGAAAGAACGCGGAGATGGTCACCACGTTGATGGTGAGGCCCAGGGGGGCGATGAGCGTCAGTGAGCCGACGAATGCCAGGGGAATGCCGAGCGCGACCCACACCGCGACACGCAGGTCCAGGACCAGGATCAGGAGGAGGAACACCAGCACCACGCCGATCACGACGTTGCGCAGGATCGTTCTCATCCGTTTCACGGCGAGGCCGGCCGTGTCATCCCAGACGGATACCGTCACCTGCGGTGGTGGGGAGTACGCTGCCAACCACTCCCGCACCTCGGCGGCGACGTCGGTGAGCGATTGCCAGTCCGCAACGCCCACCGTGACCAGTAGCGCAGGGATGCCGTTGACGGTCAGGACCACTCGGTCGTCCGGTGCGAAGGCGTCCCGAATCTCCGCGACGTCGCCCAGCCGGATGATCGTGCCGTCGGCCTTCGTGACCAGGGGGATGTCCGCGAACTGCGCTCCGCTCTGTCGCTTGGACACCATGTGGAGCGCCACCTGTCCGGATTCCGTATCGAGCTCCCCGAACGACAGGTTGAGCGAAGAGCGCTGCACGCGGGTGGCGATCGTCTCGAACGAAAGCCCGTACCGGCGCAGTTGCTCTTCGTCGAGTTCGATGGACACCTCGCGATCGCGGGCGCCGCGCAGGCTCACGTCGGAGATGCCGGGCAGTCGCAGCAATTCGTCGCGGATGGTCTCTGCCGTACGCTGCAGCGATTCCCCGCTCAGATGCGCGGACGACACCGCCACGGTCAGGGCCGTGACCTCGAACCGCACCGGTTCGATCTCCGGCTCCTTGGCGTTCGGCGGCGGGAAGTTGTCGATGCCGTCGACCGCGTTCTCCACGTCGTGCAACACGTCGTCGCCGTCGGACAGCGGTGAGTATTCGACGAGGATGGTACCGAGGTCCGCGGCTGCGGTTCCGAGGACTCGTTCCACGCCCGAGATGCCGATTACCGCTTCCTCGACGCGGCGGACGATCTCTTCTTCCACCTCGCGCGCCGATGACCCGGGCGACTCGACCGCGACTTCGACGATGTACGGCACGTTCAGCGGAACGTCCCGCACCACGAGCGTCGCCCCGGCCAGCAGTCCGATGACGGCGACCCCGGCCATCAGCAGGTTGGCCGCCACCGGGTTGCCGGCAAAGTAGGAGATCAGCCCCGCCTTGATGCCCGCCATGCCGGCAGCGCCGCCGGTCGCCGGGGGTTCGCTCGCCGGGGGTGCGGTCGCCGAGTGCTCGGCGTTCACGGTGTCAGGGAGCGTCGGCGGCGGTCACCGCCAGTCCGTCGCGGGCGCGCGGCGGCGTGCCGACCACGACCCCCGCGCCGGCATCGAACGCTTCCACCACCCAGCCGTCCGCCGTATCGCCGACGACCGGCGGCGCTGCCGAGCGCAGCACGCCGTCGTCGACGATCCACACGGTGTCACCGTCCTGGCGCACGGCGTGCGGCAACCGGTACACGTTCTCCCGCAGAGGGCCGGTGATCTCGATCTCGGCGAACATGCCCGGCATCGGCAACGCCCCCGCTCCGTCGGCCTGCAGGTCGAGGTGGAGCGTCGCCATCCGGCTGTTCGCGTCCACCACCGGGGACACTCTGGTCACGACGGCCGTGTTGACGGCGCCTTCGGTGCGGACCTGCGCGGACCGACCGATCACCGGCTCCAGAAGCGCCAGATCGCGCGGATGGACCTGGGCGGCGACCTCCAGCGCGCCGTCCCGGTACACCCGGCCCAGCGGCAGGCGCAACGGCCCGACGAGCTGCCCGACCTCCGCCCCGGCTCTGATCACCCGACTCGCGAACGGCAGCGACACGCTGGTCTTGTCGAGCGCCCGCTCCGCCAGCGTGAGGGCGGTCCGCGCCTGGTCGAGGCGTGCCTCGGCGCCGGCGACCGCCTCGTCGCGGCCGACCCAATCGAAACCGTCCACGTCCGGCTGGCCGGCGGCGAACAGCCGCCGCGCGGCGTCGGCGCGCGCCTTCTGAAAGCGCACCATCGCCTCCGCCGCCCGCACGCCGGCAGCCGCGGCCCGCACGCGCAGCGCCGCGTCCTCCGGGTCGATCCTGACGATCACCTCGTCCGCCGCCAGGGCGCCGCCGTCGCGAAAGCTGGGCGACACCCAGACGATGCGCCCGCCGGCCTCCGCGCGTACGTCGACCTGCACCTGCGCCTCGACCGTACCGGTCAGCGCCACCGGCAGCGCGACCGCTGTGACGGCCGGCCGGACCACCTGCACCGGCACGGGGCCTTCCGCCGCCTGCTGGGGCAGCACGATCGGCTGCGATCGGCTCGGCGCCTGGGCAAAGTACACCGCGACTGCGAGCGCCAGCAGGATCAGCGCGAGCTGTGCGTAGCCGCGCCAACGCGGCCGGCGGACGTCGCGTGCGGCTGGCGAGGGGCCCGGTTCGCTCATCGGCTGGTCACCCGCGTGGGCTCTTCAGGAATCCGGGTGGAGGACTGTCATCGTGAGACCGACGGAACAGCAGGAGCCGTCGAGACGGAATCCGGTGGCATGACGGTCCATCCTATATACAGGATGGAAGGCCTGTCCATCAGGTATTCATCATCGTTGGTGATAAAACGTAACATTCGTGTATCACCATGACATTTGTCCGTGGCTTCAAGAAAGTCCCGCTCGTCTCCTGGGTTGTGGGTGCCGGGGGAATTGCCGATAATCGTTAATAGATGATGATCGCCTGACGTTGACTGCCTCCCGGCGGAAAGGAGGGTGCCTATGCTCTGAACCTCAGATCGCCCCTGGGCACCCGCTTTGTGCGGGAACGCATGCAACGGAGCACGATCATGAAGCGTTGGTCCTTGCGGGCGCCGCGTTGGCGCTCACGTTCGCCGGTGCCGCGGCCGCGGTTGCCGGCAGAGAGGCGCGTGCCGACTTCGGCTTTGATCCGGCGGAGATCGTCTGTCAGTACGGTGAGCTCACCGCGACTCCAGGGGTGGAGGTCACCGAGTGCACGCCGGCGGGCCAGAAAGAGGGCTGTCGTCGCTCTGCTCGTCGTCGTTCTGGCAGTCGGCGGCGGTGCACTGGGGATCGCCGTTGCAACGCCCGAGGAACAGACGCCCCCCTGCGTGCCGGGCGCCGACGTGGCGGGGATCGAATAGACGGTAGCGGGAGATGCGGGGCTGGGCGACACTGCGCACCGCCCCGCAGGCGTCCGAAGACGGCGGTGAGAGCCCCTCCATACCGTCTCACCGCCGTCTGTCCCGCACGCGAAACCGGCATGGGGGGGCGCCGGGCGGCCGGCGCCCCGTGTCGGAGTGGACGGTCGGGTAGAGAACGAGTCCTGAGCCAGGACCCGTCGCTACGCGGTCGCCTGCGCGGGCTCCGGTTCGGGAAGGATCGCCTCCGCCTCCGGCGCCGTGTCGGCTTCGTCGCGCCGCTGCGGCTTGAACTCCACGTGCTCGGCGATGACCTCCACGCGCGAGCGCCGGTTGCCGCTGTCGTCCTCCCACCGGTCCTGCTTCAGACGGCCCACCACGCGCACGCCCCGGCCCTTGACCAGGTACTCGGCGCAGATCTCGGCCAGCCGCGACCACGTGGTTACGTCGAAGTACGACACCTCCTCCTGGCGCTGGTCCTCCTGCTTGTAGGAGCGGTTGCAGGCGATCGAGAAGCGGCAGACGGCCGTTCCCTTGGCCGTGTAGCGCAACTCCGGATCGCGCGTCAGGTTGCCCTCCAGCAGGACTGAGTTGAGATTGTTCATCGGTACCTCCTGTGATGACTCGGTCTCACCCAAGACACCGACGGAACGGCGCTGGCGCTTTAGACGATGTCTGTCATGTGGCCGTCGGGTGGCCTTCCAGAACACTCGCCGGGGTCAGGATCGGGATGCCGCGGAATGACGCGAGCTCCAGCAGATCCTGATCGCCGGTGACGATGCAGTCTGCGGCACCCATCAGCGCCACCTCCAGAACCTTGTCGTCGTCGGGGTCGCGGCAGCCCAGCGTGGCGCCCACGATCCCCACCCATTCGGCTACGGCTCTGACTCGAGCAAGATACACCGCGCGGCTCTGCGAGGAGACATAGCGGTCGAACTTCGTGCGATGAAGGCGGGTCCAGAGTTCTGCAAACGTCTCGTCGGAGAACAGCAGCACGCCGTTCGCCGTGAAGATCGAGTCCAAGACCCTCCGGGGCATGCTGGAAGGGATCAGGGCGGCGCTGATGAGCACGTTGGTGTCGAGTACGACACGCTCAGCTCTCATCCGCGAGCAGCGCCTCCAGACCGGCTTCCGTCAACCCGGCCGCGGCCGACTCCCTGCCCAGCGCATCCATGGACGACCTGAGCTGCTCCCACGCAGCTCCGCGGAGCACCTCGTACTGGCGGATGGACATCATCACGCCGACCGCTCTGCCTTTCCTGGTAACGCACACGGGTGCGCTCTGCGCCACGTCAAGCAAGTGCCCGAAGCGATTCTTCGCATCCTTCGCTGCCATCTCTGTCATAGGCCCATGATGGCTACCATGGCTCCTTCGCGCAACCTGCGTCGATCGCCGCGGCTAGCCATGCCGAGGGGGGGGCCGATTCGCACACGACGACCACGACGAGGGCCGCGCGGAAGCGTAGGCGTCGGGCGGTTGTCTGTTGCGCCGAATCTGACTTATCGCTGGCGGGCACAGGAACGAAGACATGGCGACCCTCACGCGGGATGTCGAGGTTGCCGGCTGCCGAGGCGATGCTATCATCCGAACGACCGGCGCGCGGGCATGGCAGACAACGACAGACCTGAAACGATTCGACGCCTTGTCATCCTCCTCGACATCGATGGTTGTTCGTAGCGTGACGACGTGCTCGGGCGCGGCGGCCTCCATGCTCTGAAGACGGCTCGATGACCAGGCGCAGACTGCCGATCGGCATCCAGACGTTCCGCGAGCTGCGGGAGGAAGGCTGCTACTACGTGGACAAGACACCGTACATCGAACGGCTGATGTCCAAGGGCAAGCACTACTTCCTGTCGCGTCCGCGGCGGTTCGGGAAGAGCCTGTTCCTGGACACGCTGAAGGAGCTGTTCGAGGGCAACGAGGCGCTGTTCGCCGGTTTGTACATCCATGACCGCCACGACTGGTCGAAACGCCATCCGGTGGTGCGGCTGAGCTTCGGAAGCGGCAGTTTCACGGAACCGGCCGCGCTGCACGAGGACGTGATGGCGCAACTGGACGGCATCGGGCGGAACACCGGGGTTGGGGTGCGTTACGAATCCGCGCCCGCGCGTTTTCGACATCTGCTGCAGGCACTGCACGCACACACCGGACAGCGGGTCGCGGTGCTGGTGGACGAGTACGACAAGCCGATCCTGGATGCGCTGGTGGATGCGCCCGAGGTAGCGCGCGCCAACCGCGACTACCTGCGCGGCCTGTACGGGGTAATCAAGGACTCGGACGCTCACGTGCGATTCACGTTCCTGACCGGAGTGAGCAAGTTCTCCAAGGTCAGCGTGTTCTCGGTACTGAACAACCTCACCGACCTCACGCTGGATCGGCGCTACTCGTCGATCTGCGGCTACACGGAACGGGACCTGGACACGGTGTTCGTGCCGGAGCTCGCCGGTCTGGACCGGGAGCGGGTCCGCGAGTGGTACAACGGCTACCGCTGGCGAGGCGAGGAGACGGTGTACAACCCGTATGACGTGCTGCTGCTGTTCGACCGCCGCGAGTTTGCCGCGCACTGGTTCGAGACCGGCACGCCGGCGTTCCTGGTGGACACGCTGTTCGAGCGGCGGCTTTCGTCGGTATCGCTGGACCGGACGGTAAGCACCGGGGAGTTGTTGTCGGAGTTCGACGTGAATCGCATCGGCACGGAGGCGTTGCTGTTCCAGACCGGCTACCTGACGATCACGGGGGAAGAGGAGCTGGGCGGCGAGGCGCTGTACCGGCTGGGGTATCCGAACCGGGAGGTACGGCAGAGCCTGAACCGGGTCCTGCTGCGCCATCTGGTCCAGGACGCGGAGCGGCAGACGGCGAACAGCATGCGCCTGTCGCGCCTGCTCGCCGCGCACGACTGCGCGGGCCTGGAGGAGCTGTTCCAAGCGTTCTTCGCGAGCATTCCCTACGAGTGGCACACCAGCAACGACATCGCCAACTACGAGGGCTACTACGCGAGCGTGTTCTACTCGTACTTCGCTGCGCTGGGCTACGACGTCGTCGTCGAGGAGTCGAGCAGCCACGGCCGGCTGGACATGGCCGTGCGCACCGGCGGGCATGTCTACCTGTTCGAGTTCAAGGTGGCGGAGATGGCGCCGCCGGGTGCAGCGCTCGCCCAGTTGCAGGAGCGCGATTACGCGGCGAAGTACCGCGGCCGCGGCGAGCCCATCCACCTGATCGGGGTGGAGTTCAGCCGCCAGACCCGTAACGTCACCGCGTTCGAGGTGGCCGACGGCTGACATCGGCGTAGACGGCCGAACCCTCGTCGGCTTTCAGGTAGGACGAGAATGGTACCCGGGCGAGACTCCTACGTCAGCACCCGGAGCGCAGCCTCCGGCGCTTTGTCGAGCATCCGCAACAGGGCGCGAGCCGCGCCAGTCGGGCAGCGTTCCCCTGTTCCCAGGCTTCGTTCCGTTCAAACTCCACTACGAGCCTATAAGACCATTGGCCTACCTCTGTCAAAGTCTCTCCCGCGTGCCGGAACGAGTGCACACAGCGGCTCGATGAGCCAGGGGGCTCTGCGGCCCAATTCGGAGCCGCCGGCAAACACCGGCGAGGCCGTGGCACCGGGCCGGCCGGCTACCCGCTGCGCAGACGCTTGAGGAAGTCGGCCTCGCTGACGCACGCGGTGGCGGCTTCTGCGATGACGTGGTCAGGCAGCTCGGCGAAGCCCGACACGCCGGGGAATCCGGGTGACACCTCGATGCCGCGCGCCGCCAACAGCGCCCGCGCCAGACCGGCGCGCCCTTCCGCCCTGCCGGCCGCCCGGCTCCGGCGGCGCTGCGCGCCCAGCAAGGGGTCGTCGTCCGGCCCGGTGCCTCCCCGCTCGCCGAGCACCGCGCCGACGCGCTCCAGCACCGCGCTCGTCCGTGCCGAGAACGTCTCCTCGTTCAGCGCCGCGTGGATCTCCGCCGCCTTCCAGCCGGGAAACGCCCGACTCGCCGCCGCCTCCCGGTACGCGCCGTCTTCCAGCAGGTGGATGGTCAGCCCGGAACGGCGGCTGCGCGGGGGGCTCGGCGCGCGTGCCTGCGGAACTTCGATCCACAGCTCCGGGAACCCCCACGCCTCGTACTGCGGCAGCTTGCGCCGGCGCGCGTCGGTGGAGTGGTCCACTTCCAGCACCACGTCAGGGAAGTCGTGCTCGCCGATCGTCAGCACCGGCACCGGCAGCCGGGCGCGCGCCGGGTTCAGGTACACCATCTCGTCGGCCTGCATGATGAGGCGCGGCTCGCCGTGCGCATCGCGCTCGGTCAGGTCGGTGCTGCCGAGGCACTCCACCGGCGCCCCGCGTATCGCAGCGATGCGCTCGGCCAACCTGGCCAGGCGATGCACGGAACCTTCGTGGTAGGAGCTGACCGAATCGCAGATCCAGGCGGTCTCGGTAGCGGCGTCCCAGTATTCGAGGCGCATCTCGCAGTCGTCGAGTTCCTCTCGCGGCAGGCGGACCGGTTTGCATCCAGGGAAGTCCGCCGTCGGCGACTCGGCACCCGGCGCGGTCTCTACCGGCGGACGGAGCGTGCGCACGGCAACCATGCCGCCAACGTACGGCATCCTGACCGCCGATGCAAACCGGCCCGAGGCTGACGACGTCAGCCGGACGCCCGCAGTTGGCTCCTGCCTGCGTGCAGCCGCCTGCCGCTGCCGACCCCACAGACAGGGACTCCGGCGTTCAGCCAGCCTTCCTGCTCGGCCCGTGGTCCCTATGAATGCCGAGGAGTGGTCGCTAACCTCGCCGGTTCACACCATGACGCACACGGGTGCGCTCTGCGCTGCGTCAAGCAAGTGCCCGAAGCGTTCTTCGCATCCTTCGCTGCCATCTCCGTCATGGGCCGTTGCTCCAGCCCGCCGCCAGCTCCGCGAACAGGCGCGCGCCGTAGCCGGTTGCACGGCTCGGGTGGTAGCTCACGTCCTTGACGTCCCAGGCGGTGCCGGCGATGTCCAGGTGCGCCCACGGGTAGCTCGCGAACCGCTTCAGGAAGGCAGCGCCGATGATCGTGCCGGCGCCGCCGTCGCCGATGTTCTTGATGTCGGCCACCTTGCTCTTCAGCGGCTCGTCGTACACGTCCCAGAGCGGCAGCCGCCACACCCGCTCGCCGGTCGCGGCTGATGCCGCCTCGATCGCACGCATCAGCGGCTCGTCGGTGCCGAGGAGCGCGGCCGCGTGGTGGCCGAGCGCGGCGATCACCGCGCCGGTGAGGGTGGCCGCGTCCACCACCGCCGCCGGCTTCATCGTCGCCGCGTAGCCCAGCGCATCCGAGAGGACCAACCGGCCCTCGGCGTCGGTGTTCAGCACCTCGATGGTGACGCCGCCGTAGGAGCGCACCACGTCGCCCGGACGCTGCGCGCGCGGACCGGTCATGTTCTCGGTCGCCGGGATCAGCCCCACCACGCGCTGGCGGCAGGCCAGACGGCCGATCGCCTGCATGGCGCCGAGCACGGCGGCGGCGCCGCCCATGTCTATCTTCATGTCCTCCATGCCCTTGCCGGTCTTGATCGACAGGCCGCCGCTGTCGAAGGTCAGCCCCTTGCCCACCAGGACCAGCGGCGCGGCGCCGGCGTCCTCGCCGGCATGCTCCAGCACGATGAAGCGCGGCTCCTCGGCGCTGCCCTGCGCCACCCCCAACAGCGCGCCGAATCCCTGGTCGGCCAGCTCCGCCGGGCCGAGCACCCGGCTCCGGAGCCCGTGCGCGCCCGCCACGTCAACCGCCCGGTCGGCCAGGGCAGTGGGCGTCAGGTGGTTGGGCGGCTCGTTGACCAGGTCGCGCGCCAGAGTGGTGGCGTCGCTGAGAATCACGGCACGGTCAAGCGCCGCCTGCAGGGCGCGAGCATCCTCTTCCGTGGCGGCCAACAGCGTGACCGACTCGACAGCCGTCTCCGTTTCCTCGGTAGTCCGATGGCGGTCGAATCGGTAGGAAGCGAGCGCCAGCCCCTCGGTGAGTCCCTGCACGAACGTGGCGTCGGCCCGCTCCGGCAGCACCACGACCGCCGTCCGAATCGTCATGCCGCACACGCCCTGAATCGCGGCGCCGCCGGCCAGGCGTTCGCCCTCGGCGGAATCGCCGCCGCCGTCGCCGGTACCCACCAGCAGCACCCGCTGCGCCCTCAGCCCGTCTCCCACGTGCACCAGCCGGGTGGACTTGGCCGTGCCGTCGAAGTCCCCCAGCGCCAGCACCGCCGCCAGCGCGCCGTTCGCCGCCGCATCCACGGCTGCCGCCGGACCGCTCAGTCTCTTGTCCTCGGCCACCAGGATGATCAGGCCGTCGCACGCCTCCGTCGTCGGGCTCCCGCTCCGAATCGTCAGTCGCATGCCGTCGATACTACGACGAACGACCATCCGGTCAAGACCGATCAAGCCATGTCTATCATATGGCCCGCATCGGGTGGTCTAGTAGGAAGTTGGACGGGGTCAGAATCGGGAAGCCGGCATGACGCAAGCTCCAGCAGATTCTAATCGGCCGAGTCCACGACCCTCCGGGGGATGCCGGACGTGGATCAGGGCGGCGCTGATGAGCACGTTGGTGTGAGTACGACAGGCTCAGCTTTCATCCGCCAGCAGCGCCTCCAGACCGGCTTCCGTCAGCCCAGCGGCGGCCGTGCCCCTGCCCAAGGCATCGACGGACGACATGAGCTGCTCCCAGGCAGTTCCCCCTGCCAAGGCGGTAGAGGACTTGGCATGCTCGGGCGCACGCCGCACCTCCTGGCGAGAGCCCAGTCGGGCGCACCAATGAGAAAGGGTGCACCAGATGGTGCACCCTTTCAGTCGATCTGAACGAATCGGGTCTAGTAGGCGATCTTGACCGCCGCGGTGACCGTACCCCTGTCCGGGTCGTCGCCGGAGATGTCCGTGCTCGCATACTGGAGCGTCGTGGTCAGGTGATCGATCATCGACAGCTCAAGGCCAGCCTTGAACTCTGTCTTCGCGCCGGTCCGGTTGCTGAACGCGACATCGAAGAACGGCTTGATCCCTTCGACCAGATAGGACGCCTTCACGTTCGTGGTCCACGTACTTGTATCGCCGGTGAGGCCATCAAGCCTCACATGCAGCGTTGCTCCAAGGCCTTCAAGTCCTCCCTTGTCGCCATCACCCTCGGTGAGGGTAGCCGCGACGGCAAGCGTCGAATCGCCCGACGCCGGAGCATGCATGATCAGTTCCGTGGAAAAGGAACTCTCGTCGTCATCGGAGATGTTCCACTTGATGCCGCCTCCCACGTCCCAGGGGATACCGGCGTCGGAGTCCTCCGGGATCTGCCCGTCGAAGGCAACGTGCGGAACGATGTCATCGTCTGACAGCTTGAACTCGGCCTTGGCGCCGATGCCGATAGGCGTCGAGTCATACTCGTGGCCATAGGCGACGGCAGCATCCACGGTAGCGTTGTCGCCGACATCCAGCTTGACCTTGCCGACGAAGGCATAGGCGTTCTCATCGTTGAGACCGTCCTTGTTCCCGATCCCGCCAGCGTCTGCGATGTCCTTCTTGCACCCATCCTTCGGTGCATAGACGTGTCCATCCTCCTCAACCTTGTCCGTAGTACTGGGGTCGTCTCCATGAAGGTGGCAGTCCGCCTTGTCCTTGGCCTCGGCTTTGTCCGCCGCCCAGTCGTTCCCCGAGATGACGCCGACGCTGAACTCGACCGGATCGATCTTGTATCCCAGGGTCATTCCGCCACTTCCCTTGTACGTGGTTTCCACGTCAGGCGTAAAGTCGGGATGGCCAAAACCCGGATAGGCGGCGCCGTCGTCCGCCTTGTCGTCGTCCTTGTCATCGACGAAGTCGACGTGGATCGTCGGAGCCGAGTACGTGGTGATCGAGAAGGCACCGATGATCAGCTTGGCTTCAACGCCCGGAGCCGTCGTCTTGCCTCCGTCCTTGTTCGCCACCCACTTGAAGTCCTTCAGCTTGATGTAAGCGTACAGGTCATCCGTGTCCTCCATCATGCCGGTATCGGTGCTCTGCTCCGGTAGGATGGTGACCTCCAGGTTTGAGGACATCTCGTTCTTGAAGCCGGTGGCATTCGACTCCAGGTCAATGCCCCACGTCAGCGTGGCGTCACCGCTGACCTTAGCACTGACGCCGGCCGGGTCGATCATCATTTCTGCTGACAGGGAGAAGAGGCCGAGTATCAGCAGCGGCACAGTTAGAAGAGCGATCTTTCGCATTACTTCCTCCTTAGATTCGGGGCTCCATGAGCCAACGGCCCCCCCACCCCGTTTCGTCGCCGGCAGTATGTAGACACCACCTACGAGGTGTCAACCATCCAGCGAGCTCTTACAAGCCCATCTTCGGCCATCTACCGGCGATGCTTTATCTAAAGGTACCGGCGCCGGGTTGTCAAGTGCCCCAGCGGGGCCGTTTGACAGCCGCGAGCGGGCCTCCCTAGACTCCCCGGCCAAGGACCACGTGGCCAAGGAAGACGCGATCGAAGTCGAGGGGACCGTACGCGAGTCCCTGCCCAACACCATGTTCCGGATCGAGCTGCAGAACGGCCACCGGATCCTCGCACACCTGTCCGGCAAGATGCGCAAGCACTACATCCGCATCGTGCCCGGCGACCGGGTCAAGGTCGCCCTCTCGCCCTACGACCTGAACCGCGGGCGCATCATCTACCGCGAGCGCTGAGGCGCCGCCAGCGAGGCGGCCGACACCCAACCCTCTCCGCCCGCCGCGTCCTCGATCAGCACGTAGTCGTCGAACCGGTGGCTGACGACCACCGGCAGGCCGGCAGGCAGCCGGCCCGTGACCGACCCCTCCGGAGCCGGCACGCGCTGCATGGCCGCGCCCGCGCGGCCGATCACGGCCATGCCCCGCTCCTGCTCGGCGCCCGGAGCCGCGACGGCAGCGACCCCGGCGGCCAACAGCAC
>JAPPNY010000254.1 GCA_028818385.1 Spirochaetaceae bacterium | reverse complement strand
TGCGGCCCCTCTTCGAGTGGGTCGACGCGTTCCCCAGCAGCGTCGCGCTCCGGGAATCGCTGAACGGCTACGTCTACCTGCTGACGGCGCACGTCGTCAGCATGGGGCTGGTGGCGGGGGTCATCGCCTACTGGGACATGCGGCTGACGGGCATCGCCCTGAAGTGGGTCCCGGTGACCCAGGTGAAGTCGGGGCTGTTCCCCTGGCTGTACGCCGGCGTGATCATCAACGCCGGCACCGGCCTCGTCATGGTCTACTCCCAGCCGATGCGGTATTATCCGAACTTCTGGTTCTGGTTCAAGATGGGGATGCTCGTCATCCTGGCCGTCAACGCCGCCTACTTCCACAACCGGATCGAGAAGACCGTCGATCAGTGGGAGAACGATCCGGTGGCGCCGCTCAAGGCCCGGGTGGCCGGCTACGTGTCCCTGGCGTTCTGGGCCGGGGTCATCGTGACGGGGCGGATGACCGCGTACAGCGGTCTCGTGCCCCAGTGGTGGGCCGATCTGGGACTGGGGTAACGCGATGCTGCTACCGTTCTTCGAGTGGATGCTGAGCCTGGAGTTCAGCGCCTACTTCCTCAACTCGGTCTGGCCCACGCCCATCATCCAGTGCATCCACCTGCTGGCGGTGGCGGTGTTCGCGGGCGCGGTGCTCGTCGTCGACCTGCGGCTCCTCGGCCGCGGGCTGACCTCGGCGTCGATTCCGCAACTGGCGCGGACCGCCCAGCCGTGGCTGGTGTGGAGCTTCGTGGTGCTGGTGCTCACCGGCATCCCGCAGATGAGCTCGACTGCGCTGAAGCAGTACTACAGCCCCTTCTTCTGGTGGAAGATGGAGGCGCTGTTCGTGGGCGTCGTGGTGACGTTCGTGATTCGTCGAATCATCACATCGAAGGAGGAGGGGCATTTCGGGCCGGTCTGGCCGAAGGTGGTGGGGATCACGTCGATCGCGCTCTGGACGAGCGTCACGATCGGCGCGCGCCTCATCGGACTGTTGTCGTAGAGTTGTATCGTCGAGGGCAAGCTCGTGGTGGCGCGGAGCCCGCGGTCGTGCGGGGTCCCGCCGGTCAGACACGCAGGCGGCGTGTCAGGGAGATACAGAGAAATGCGAAATCGGCTCAGAACAGCAACGATTGCCGGACTGACGGCGGCCGTGATGGTCTTCGGCCTGACGGTGGCCGTCCAGCCGGCTCTGGCGCAGGACGAGTACATGGCGCCGCGCACCGCCGCCGGCAACCCGGACCTGAACGGCATCTGGCAGGCACTGGGCTCGCACCACCATGACATCGAGCCGCACGCGGCGCGGTTCGGCCCGGTCGTCGAGCTGGCGTCCCTGGGCGCGATTCCCGGCGGCCTCGGCATCGTCGAGGGCGGCGAGATTCCCTACACGGAGGAGGCGCGGGCCCAGCAGCAGGAGAACCTGCAGTACTGGCTCGAGCGCGACCCCGCGGTGAAGTGCTACATGCCGGGCGTGCCGCGCGCGACCTACATGCCCTATCCGTTCCAGCTCGTGCAGACGCCCGAGTACGTGCTGCTCGCCTACGAGTTCGCGAGCGCCAGCCGCATCGTCTACATGGACCGCCCCGACTTCGTGGCGCCGGTCGACGCCTGGATGGGCCACAACATCGGCCGCTGGGAAGGCGAGACCCTGGTGATCGACGTGACCGCGCAGGTGCCCGACACCTGGCTCGACAGCTCCGGCAACCACCACAGCAACCAGATGCACGTCGAGGAGCGGTACACCGCCATCAGCCCGAACCACCTCATGTACGAGGCGACCATCACCGACCCGGAGACCTACACCCGGCCCTGGACCATCAAGCTGCCGCTCTATCGCCGCATCGACGAGAACATGCAGCTGCTCGAGTTCAAGTGCGTCGAGTTCGCCGAGGAGCTGATGTACGGGCACCTGCGCAAGGATCCCGACCTGACCCCGGTCTTCCGGGCCAGCGGCGTCGGCTCCGACCGCCAGATCGTCCTCGAGCCGCCCCAATAGCGGGTCGATCGGGGTGCGCGAATCACGGTGCTATTGACACGGGACACGGGAATCTCGATAATCACCGGAGTGTGAGCTTACACAGCGAGGAGGCGTAAGAGATGCGAAGAGTACTGTTTGTCGTGGCAGCCGCGGCCTTCGTGGGTCTGGCCACCGTCCCCGGGGATGCTCATCACGCGTTCTCGGCTGAGTTCGACGCCAATCGTCCGATCCATCTCGAAGGGGTGGTGACGAGGATGGAGTGGATCAACCCGCACGCGTGGGTCCACCTGGACGTCGAGAACGAGGACGGCACGGTCACGAGCTGGATGGTCGAGGGCGGCACCCCGAACACGCTGCTCCGGCGCGGCTTCAACAGGCAGTCGCTGCTTCCGGGCACCTTCATCATCGTGGACGGCTATCAGGCCAAGGACGGCTCGAACAAGGGCAACGGCCGCGACCTGACCTTCCGGGACGGCCG
>JAPPNY010000229.1 GCA_028818385.1 Spirochaetaceae bacterium | reverse complement strand
CGGCTTCAACTTGGTCCCGGAGACTGCCTGATTCTGCTTGTTTCTAAGGAGGCGCCGGCCGATCCGGCAGGCGGCCAGCAGTAGAGCCGCCGCGCCGGGCGGTCGATGTAGTACTCGCCCGGCTCGTCCAGTTCCTCCAGCACGTGCTTGACGTAGAAGCGGCCTCCGGTCTCGAAGTGGGCGTGTCCGCTGCCGGGAGCGGACGGATGCATCCACAGCTCGCCGGTATCGCCGTCGACGTGGTCGAGGTTGAGCACGTCGTCGGCCCAATTGGGGTTGGTGAACACGTGTACCTGGATGTCTTCGGGGTTGTGCTGCCAGGCGCGGATCCGTTCGCTGCCGGCTTGGAACACGCTTCCCTCGGGTTCCAGGAGCCAGTCGAGGTCGTCGCGTACGCCCGCGACGTAGGCCCAGCTGCCGGCCTTGCCGGGCTCGCGGCGGGCGTTCGGCCAGCGGGCGGCTGTCTGCCGCTCCCCGTTCAGGTACAGTTCGCAGCTCTCCGGTGAGGCGTCCGGGTCCACCTGATAGCGCTTGGGCAGGTGCGGGGGGATCTCGTCCATGCCGGCCGCCGCGAGCGGATCGGTCAGATCGGCCTGAAGGATCTCGTCCCGCCACGGCTCGAAGACGTCGACGCGGACGCCGCCGATGAGCCGGACCCGCTCGCCCGGGCAGGCGCGCCAGGTCACCGGCGCGTCCGCGGTGCCGGAGTCCTCGGAGGCGAGGCGCAGGCCGGCCGGCAGCAGGTAGTCGCCGCCGCGGACCCAGACCGTGACCGGGCGCAGTGCCGCCCGTTCGGCGGCCGGCCGGGCGCGCAGCAGGTCGCGCGCCCGCTGCAGGGACGCGAGCGGCGCCTCCCGCGTGCCGGGAGCGGCGTCGTCGCCGCAGGGAGCGACGAACAGGTCGTGCGGGGCGTGATCCATGGCTACGCCCGTAGCCGCTACGGCCGCCAAGGTGGCACGTCCCAGGTCCGGCGCCAGTTCCACTTCCAGATCACGTCCCGGGAGGGCAGGGCGACCTCGTACCAGACGCCGGCGGTGAAGGGGAGGACCGTCGTCTTGCCGCCCACCTGAGCCCGGATCCACTCGACGAAGGCGTTGGCGTCGGTCACGTCGGGTGGCCAGGTACCGTGCGGAATCGGGTCCGATTGCCGGTCGGTCCGGTAGTGCGTGGGGATCAGGAATCTCGGCCGCACCCAGTCGACGAGCTGGTGCAGCCGGTCGGTCTGCTCGTCGCCTTCCCATTCGGTTAGCCCGGTCTTCATATGTATGATATAGTCGACTTTGCCCGCGAGAGACGCGAGCTCCGGGTACGGCTCGTGCAGGTCGCCCGTGTGGTAGATGGAGACCGAGGTCTCCAGGTCGGTGACCAGGTAGCCGCAGGTCGGGAGGTCGGGGGAGGCGCTCTCGCCGCTCTCCACGACTTCGACCGCGATCCCGTCGAGGTCGCGCGGGCGGCTGGACGGGAACTCGCGGCCGGCGCCGATGAGACTGCTCATGATCCCTGGATGGAGAACCTGCACTCGGTCCGGTGCGACGCTCTTCGTGATCGGCAGGTCGCGCTCGAAGGCCGCGTCGCCGTAGACCTCTGCGACCGGCTGCGCGGGATCGACGCACCCCGGACTCACGTAGAGCCGCCGGAACCGGTCTCCCCGGCAAAGCCGCTGGAGGGTGGGCGGATGACAGTGATCGAAGTGCTCGTGCGTGATGAAGAGGTAGTCGTAGACCGGCTCCGCGGCGGTCAGCGCCTCGCCGAACAGATAGGGATCGAAGGCAACGCCGACGCTCGGAAAGCGCGCTTCGAAGCCGCCGCACCCGGACCAGCGAAGGTGCATCGTCCCGGAACCGCTCCGCCCGGTGACCGTGCGCGGCATGGCGGTCGCCTAATCGACCGGGACGGGCCCGAGCTCTTCGAAGATCGACAGCGCAGCGTCGAAGAGGGCGCGGTCCGCCGGCTCGGAAGCGGCGTCGATCACCTGGTCCACCTGCGCAACCGTGTTCAGCCCCACGATCAGGCTCGACACGATCGGGTGGGCGAGGGCGAAGCGGACCGCGAAGCTCGTGATCGACGCCGGTCCCAGGCGCTCCCGGATCACCGCCAGGCGATCGTAGGCGCGGTCCCACGACCGTTCGCGCATGCGGTCGTCGTCCGGCAGCGCATCGCGGTCGGCGCGCCGGTCCGTGAGCAGCCCGGCCAGGAACGGCCGGATGCACAGGAACCCGCCGCCGCTTCGCTCGAGCGCGGGAAAGAAGCGGGCCATCTCCATCTCGATCGCGTTGTAGTAGGCGACCAGGCCGGAAAAGGTACCGGTCGCGAGGGCCGACTCGGCAAACCCCACCGTGTATGGAAACGAGGACAGGTAGCCGACCTTGCCCTCGTCGCGGAGCGTCTCGAACGTCTCGCGGAGCGGTTCGTCGATCGCGTCGATGTCCGGCAGCCGGCGCTCGTCGGTGTTCGGCTCCGCCCGCTGCAGGTGCTGGATGACCGCGATGCGGTCGGCGTGCAGCTCGGCGAGCGCTTCCTCCACGCGCAGGCGGAACTTCGCCGGGTCGAAGCGGCCGCCGTCGTCGAAGTCGGGAACCGGAACCTTGATGACGTGATGGATGTCGTGTCGGCGCGGATGGTTGGCCAGCACCGGCGCCATCGACCAACGGGTCCCGTACTCGTAGCTGGAGTGCAGGAAGTTGACACCGCGCTCCAGCGCGCGCTCGAGCGCCCGTCTGCCGTTCCTGGACACGTCGTCGTCGCTGCCGTCCCGGTTCGCGAAACGCATCGGGCCGAAGCAGATCGGCGATACCTCCAGGTCGGTGGTTCCGAATCTTCGAAGCTGCATCATGCCTCCCCGCAGATCATCCTACCCGCTCGAACTTCTGCAGGCGCTCTTCATCGGCAACGTACAGGTCGCCGTGCGAATCGGTGCAGATGCCGTGCAGGAACGACGGGAACCGTCCGGGCGGGTCGCCCTGCTGCCCCCACCGTGAGAGCACGGCGCCGTCCGGGTCGTAGATGGTGATCCGCTGGTAGCACTCGGCCACGTAGATCACGCCCTCGCCGTCGACGTGGACGTCCATGGGCTGCCGCAGGTCGCCGACGCCCCATATGGCGAGCAGGCTGCCGTCGCGGCCGAAGAGCTGCAGCCGGTAGTTCTCCCGGTCGACCACCACCAGCCGCCCGCGGCCGTCCACCGCCAGGCTGTGCGGCAGGTTGAACTGCCCGTCGCCGCCGCCGGCCGTGCCGAACGAGAGCTCCAGGGCACCATCGGCGGAGAACCGATGGATGCGCGCGTTGCCGTAGCCGTCGGCGACCCAGATGCCGCCCGTGTCCGGATCGACGACCGCCTGGCACGGCTTGTTGAACGGCTCGCCCGGGGCGCCTGCTCGGTTGACCGTCCCCAGCGTCCGCTCGAGCTCGCCGTCGCGGGTGAACACGCGCACCGTGTGGTCGTTGCGGTCGGTGCACAGCACCCGGCCGTCGGCGCTGACGGAGACGTTGTGCGCCTCCGCGAACGTCCCGGCGCCCCACGAGCCGACGAACCGCCCGTCCCGCTCGTACACGAGCACCTCCCCCTCCGGTTCGCGCTGGAACGCGTACAGCCGGTCGCGATCGGCGTCGCCGGTGCCAACCGCCACGCCGGTCACCATGCCGCCGGGCTCGCGGCCCTCTGGTCCTGCGCCCCAGCCGGGCACGGCGCGGTAGCGGTGGCTGCCGTCGCCCCAGATCTGCGCGTGGTCTTCACTCCCGCTCACCGAATCCCCCTGTTGCGTGCCACGTGTTCACGGTTGTGCGCCTCGGTCAAGTGGACTAATGTTAGTCCATGGAGATTCACAATATTCATGATGCCAAGACGAACTTTTCCCGGCTCGTCGAGCGGGTCCGCAACGGTGAGGAGATCGTCATCGGCAAGGCGGGCGATCCGGTAGCCAGGCTCGTTCCCTACGACCGGAGCGGCGCTCCCCGACGCGGGGGGCAGTGGCGCGGGCAGGTCAGGATCGCCGATGACTTCGACGAGTTGCCGGCGGCGCTGGAGGCGGCGTTCGCGGGCCGCGCCGACTGAACGTGCTGTTGCTCGACACGCACGTCTTGCTGTGGTGGCTGGACGATCCGTCGTCGATCGCCGGCCGGGCGCGCGAGCTCATCGCCGATCCGAGCAGGGCGGTCTTCGTGAGTGCGGCGGCAGCCTGGGAGATCACCATCAAGCGTCAGCTCGGCAAGCTGGACGCCCCTGACGATCTCGAGGATGCCCTGGAACGGGAACGGTTCCAGCACCTGCCGATCGCCGTGCGCCATGCCCTGGCCGTGGCCGAGCTTCCGCCGATACATGCAGACCCTTTCGATCGGATACAGATCGCGCAGGCTCGTCTGGAGGGGCTCACGATCGTCACCCGTGACGGGCGGATTCCGCGCTATGAGGTGCCGTGTCTGCGCGCCTGAGGGAAGAAATCAGCCCGCCGGTCTTGGCGATGTCCGGGGAGGCGATGTCGGTGGCGTGCCGGGTCAGCAGCTCGCGGAAGCCGAGCACGCCGTACAGGTTCTCGCGGGTGCAGATGGGAACGGGGGAGGCGGCGGTCACCTCGACCATCGCCTGTGGGGTCTCCGGCGGGACCGGGTCTTCCAGCCAGCGCAGGTCCAGCGGCGCCAGCCGCTCCGCGAGCCGCAGCGCGCCTGCCGCGCATCAGCACAACCGAGCCCACGCGCGTGATCCTCATACGACGGGTGTCCGGATTCGGTTCACATTCGTAGCGGCAGAGTCGTAATCGGTACCGTCACCCGGGGAGGTGTCCGGCACGCTGGTAGAAGGCCGCTCTGCCGACACCGCCGCGCTCCACGAGCCCGGCATCCCGTAGCGCTCGGAGTTCGCGCAGCGCCGTATCCCCGCTGACTGCCAGGAATGTCGCCGCCTCTTCCTTGGTGATGCGCGTGCGTCCGGCGACGAACCGATAGAGTCGGCTCTGACGGGCCGACAGAGGCGACTCGGTGTCCAGCCGCGGCCGGAAGGTGACCACGAAGAAGTTGGATGCCGAGACCTCCATCGGGGGATTGCCGTTCTGCTCCAGCGCCTGCCTGATCCTCGGGATGCCACTGCCCACGCGTTCCACGTAGCGGGCGCGGAACAGGAGATCGGCCACCAGGCGGTTGCGACGCACGCTGCGCTTGCCCAGGTCTGCCAGCGACAGACCGCTGAACAGGCCACTGGGGTTCTCGACTTCCAGCCGGTCCGCGAAGATGCTGACAAAGACGTGCGCAGCATCGTAGTGGTAGTCGCGATGCATGACCGCGTTGGTGACGGCCTCGCGGATGGCGACCAGCGGGTACTCGTATACCTCGCGGCGCCGCGGGCGGGCGTCCACGACGTACGCGGTGCGGATGTTCCTGGTGGTGAAGGCGATCGCGCGCTCGATGAGCTCGGGAGGGCTGCCGGAAATCTCCTGCCGATCGAGTACGTGGAGCCGCTCGGATCCCGCGAAGCGCACGCAGCTGACGTGGCTCTCCTTCACGAAGCGTTGCGGGTCCCGAGCGAAGAACAGGACGCCGCCCTGCCGGAGAGAGATGCCCTCCGCGTCCGGTACCGCAGCGTCCAGACTCGCGAGCAGGTCTTCCGGGCGCGCCTGGATGCGGACTCCCGCGGCCCGCAGGTAGGCGCGGTAGCGGTTCTGGTCGAAGTCCTGTGGGTAGCGAAAGCGCTGATTGACGCTCTCGTCGAAGTGATAGTCGCCGGCCTGAAGCACGAGTCGCCGTATCTCGGCGGTGCTGAGCTACTGCGTCGTCGCGTCCTGCCTCAGGTAGAAGCCTTCCTTGCAGCGATACGGTTTCTGTGTACCGTCGGCGACGACCACCTCCAGCACGCCAGGGCCAGGGTTGGCTACCTCGATCTGAACCGAAGGGTCGCAGTTGCGGGCGATCGCCTGAATCTCGCTTCGAGTGCGGTTGGAGGTGTCGACGCCAACCATCTCGCCCGCATCGTCGACGCCGAGCAGAACCGTGCCGCCCGCGGAGTTCGCGAACGCAACGATTTCACGGTCGAGCCGGGACAGCGCTTGTTTGAATTCGAGGCGTTGCCCTTCCCCTTCGGCCAGGAGGAGGGCGAGGCGGCTGGCCGGGTCGATCATCGTAGCCAGTGTACCGAGGCAGGTCTCCGGCGTACAGCATTTGCGGCGCAAATACGGCGCAAATGCGGCGCACCATGTAGTCGAGCTGGCCGTTGCTGGCGGTGCCGAGGCAATCGTGACCCACAACTGGCGCGACTTCGAACGTGCGGAACTCAGTTTCCCGGGGTTGCGAGTCGTGACTCCGGGAGCATTCATAACGGAGGAGTGAAGTGTCGACGATGACCATTCGCTTGCCCGACGACACCCACGGGCGACTGAAAGAGATCGCCCCGACAGCGGGGCATGAGCATGAACAAGCTCATGGAAGAGCTCTCGACCGTGGCGATCGCGCAGTACGATGCGGAGACGCGGTTCCGTGCGCTGGCCGCCCGCGGATCGGTGGACGACGGGTTGCGGATCCTGGACAGGCTCGACGCTGCGTTCGCGCGGACGAAGCGTGCCGAGGGCGACGAGCTCCGGTAATCGCAGAGAGCCGTTAGAACGCCTGAGGGAAGAAACCATGCTCTTCCATCAGGTTGCGGCGTACGACCGCGTCGTCCAGGCGGATGCCCAGGCCGGGCCGGTCGGGAACCACCAGTTCGCCATCGGCGATGAGATGGTGGTCGTCCACGAGCCGGTGCCAGAGCGGCAGGTCCGGGAAGTGCTGCTCCATCGCCAGCAGGTTGGAGAGGGAGCAGGCGAGGTGGCCCGCGGCCACGGCCTGCACCGGACTGCCGATGTCGTGCGGGGCCATCGGCACGCCGTACGACGCGGCCAGGTCGGCGATGCGGCGGCCCTGTGCCAGCCCGCCGGTCTTGGCGATGTCCGGGGAGGCGATGTCGGTGGCGTGCCGGGTCAGCAGCTCGCGGAAGCCGAGCACGCCGTACAGGTTCTCGCGGGTGCAGATGGGAACGGGGGAGGCGGCGGTCACCTCGACCATCGCTTGTGGGTTCTCCGGCGGGACCGGGTCTTCCAGCCAGCGCAGATCCAGCGGCGCCAGCCGCTCCGCGAGCCGCAGCGCGCCGCTCGGGTCGCAGCATCCATGCGCGTCGGCCGCCAGCCAGGTATGCACGTCGAGCACTTCGTGCACGGCGTGCACCAGGTGCAGCGGCGGCTCGGCGCCCGGCGCCCGCGGATGAACGCTCAGCTTCAACGCCCGCATCCCCAGGCGCTGCAGTTCCTCGGCACGCCGCGCGTAGGCGGCCGGCGTGTCCGGCACGCCGTTGTGGCCGGTCGCGTACAGCGGGACCCGCTCCCGCATCCGCCCGCCGAAGAGCTGCCAGATCGGCACGCCCGCGGCCTGGCCAGCCAGGTCCCAGAGCGCCATCTCCACCCCGCTGATCGCGCTCATGACGGCGCCCTGGTAGAAGCCGGACCCGGACATGGCGGCGCTCATGTCGCGGGCCAGCCGCTCCACGTCGCACGGGTCGCGGCCGAGCAGCGCGTGAGTCAGGCGCGGGTCGACGGCGATGCGATGGACGCCGGCGCCGTGGTACGCCTCCCCGAGCCCGACCAAGCCGGCATCGGTGAACACGCGCACCAGCACCCACGGTGGAGAGCGCATCAGCACCGAGCCGAGGCGCGTGATCCTCATAGACGGGTGGATCGGAAACGGTCAGACAGGAGCCGTGGATGGCCGGTAGCTCTCGACGTGAACCTCGTCTTCGCGCCTGCGCGCGCGGGCGATGTCGCAGGACGCCTGCATCCGCATGAGAGTGTCCATCGTTACGCCGAATGCCTTCTCGATGCGAAGCGCCATGGTTCCGGACAGGTCGGAGCGACCGTTGAGAAAGGTCGACAGCGTCGGTCGCGAAACGCCGAGTACCCCCGCCGCGGCAGCAACGGTCAAGCCAAGGGGCTCGATGATCTCGGTCCTCACGAACTCGCCGGGGTGCGGTGGGTTGAGCATGCGCACGTAATTCCTCCCGATCAGTGACAGTTTGGACTACACTCCGCGGCCATGCGTATCACACAGGTGGGAGCGGCGCTGGTCGAGTCGGGCTGGGTGCTGATCAGGGTCCGCACCGACGCCGGGATCACCGGCCTGGGCGAGGCATACCACGGCGCGGGCGTGCACCAGATCGCGGTCGACGACCGCCTGACGCAGGCGCTCATCGGGCAGGATCCGCGCAACGTCAATCGCCTCTTCAAGGACATGATGGGGGCCATGTCCGCCTCCGGGTTCTACCAGGGGGCGGTGATGAGCGCGATCAGCGGCATCGAGATGGCCCTGTGGGACATCACCGGCCAGGCCTGCGGCCAGCCGATCTGGCGCATGCTGGGCGGCTGCTACCGCGACACCATCCGCATCTACGCCGACTGCCACGCCGGCGACGAGGAGACGCCCGCGTCGTACGTGGAGAAGGCGCGCGCGGTGGAGGCGTGCGGCTTCACCGCGCTCAAGTTCGACATCGACCCGCTGCCGCAGATGCGCGACAAGCACAGCCGGGGGCTCTCGAGCGCCGAGATCGACCACTACGTCGAGGTGGTGACGGCGCTCCGCGAGGGGATCGATCCGGCCACCGAGCTGGCCATCGACGCGCACTGGTACTACCCGCCGGTGGACATCCTCAAGGTCGCGCACCGCCTGGAGGGGCTGGACCTGCTCTGGCTGGAGGACCCCATCCCGCCGGAGAACGTGGCCGCCATGCGCGAGGTGAAGCGCCAGACCACCCTGCCGATCTGCACGGGCGAGAACTTCTACACCCGCCACGGGTTCCGCGAGCTGGTGGAGACGCAGGCGGCCGACATCATCTGTCCGGACATCGCCAAGGCCGGCGGCCTGGCCGAGAGCAAGCGCATCGCCGAGCTGGGCGAGCTCTACTACCTGCCGCTGGCGCCGCACAACGTGTGCAGCCCGGTCGGCACCTACGCGATGGCGCACGTCTGCGCGACCGTGCCCAACTTCCTGGTCCTGGAGTACCACTTCCACCACGACCCGAACTGGCCGTTGTTCGTCCGCGCGGCGGACCCCGCCCGGAGCCCACTCGGCCCCGACGGTCACTTGATCCAGGACGGGTACGTGCGGATGACGGAGGCCCCGGGCCTGGGACTCGTCCCCGACGAGGCGCACGTGCGGGCGCGGCTGCGGGAGGACCTGGGTTTCCTGAGCTGACTGGGGCTTCCTGAGCTGACCTGCGTCCGGGTCGCGTCGCCGGTCGTACGCCGCTATGGTACCGGCGCCATGACCAACCTCGATCCCGTCACCATGGCGGACTGGCAGATCAGCGAGGCCGCGGAGCGCGACATGAAGAGCGTGCAGCAGCTCGCGGACGAGCTCGGGCTCGAACCGCACGAGGTGCTGCCGTACGGCCATCACGTCGGCAAGGTGGACCAGGCGAGCGTGCTCCGGCGGCTCGCGGGCCGCCCGGACGGAAAGTACGTCAACGTCACCGCCATCACGCCGACCACGCTGGGCGAGGGCAAGACCACCACCACGATGGGGCTGGTGGAAGGGCTGGCCGCCATCGGCAAGCGCGTCACCGGCGCGATCCGCCAGCCCTCGGGCGGGCCGACCTTCAACATCAAGGGCTCGGCGGCCGGAGGCGGGCTGGCGCAGTGCATCCCGCTGAACGACCTCAGCCTGGGCCTGACCGGCGACATCGACGCCATCACCAGCGCCCACAACCTGGCGATGGTCGCCCTCACCAGCCGCCTGCAGCACGAGGCCAACTACGGCGACCGCAGCCTGGCCCGCAGGAAACTCCGCCGCCTGGACGTCGACCCGCGCACCGCCACCATGGGCTGGGCGATGGACTTCAGTGCGCAGGCGCTGCGCGACATCGTCATCGGCCTCGGCGGCCGCATGGACGGCCTGATGATGCGCAGCCACTTCCAGATCTCGGTTTCGTCCGAGGTCATGGCGATCCTGGCGGTCGCCGCCGACCTGGCGGACCTGCGCTCACGCCTCGGGCGCATCGTGATGGCCTACGCCCGCGACGGCAGCCCCGTCACCACCGCCGACCTGGAGGTGGACGGCGCCATGACCGCGATCATGGCGCGCGCCATCAATCCCAACCTGATGCAGACGGTCGAGGGGCAGCCGGTGCTCGTGCACGCCGGCCCGTTCGCGAACATCGCCATCGGCCAGTCATCGATCATCGCCGACCGGGTGGGGCTGAAGCTCGCCGACTACCACGTGACCGAGAGCGGCTTCGGCGCCGACATCGGCTTCGAGAAGTTCTGGAACCTCAAGTGCCGGCTGAGCGGCCTGACGCCCGACTGCGCGGTGGTGGTGGCGACCATCCGGGCGCTGAAGATGCACGGCGGCGGCCCGCGCGTGGTGCCGGGCAAGGCGCTGGACGCCGCCTACACGGAGGGCAATCCCGCGCTGGTGGAGCAGGGGATCCCGAACCTGCTCGCACACCTGGCCACGGTGCAGAAGAGCGGCGTGCGGCCGGTCGTCTGCCTCAACCACTTCCTCACCGACACGGACGAGGAGGTGGCCCTGGTGCGTCGCGCGGTCGAGGCGCAGGGCGGCACCTGCGTGGTGAGCCGCCACTGGCGCCACGGCGGCGCCGGAGCGCGCGACCTGGCGGAGGCGGTGGCCGCGGCGTGCGACGAGCCGGCCGGGTTCCGCTACCTGTACCCGGACGCGCTGCCGCTGCGGGAGCGTATCGAGCGCATCACCACCGAGGTGTACGGCGGCGCCGGCGTGACCTACGCGCCGGCGGCACGAGCGCGGCTGAAGGAGCTGGAGCAGGATGCGGCCTCGGCCGGCCTCGGAACGTGCATGGTCAAGACCCACCTCAGCCTCAGCCACGACCCGGCGCTGAAGGGCCGGCCCACCGGCTGGGAGCTGCCGGTGCGCGACATCCTGCTCTACCGAGGTGCCGGGCTGGCGGTGCCGGTGGCGGGCGACATCAAGCTGATGCCCGGCACGGCATCCGACCCCGCGTTCCGGCGCATCGACGTGGACACGGCCACTGGGCGCATCACGGGCCTGCACTGACCGGCAGTCGGGAGGCTGCTGCCCGCTGTCGGTAGCGCGGCGGCGGTATCAGGTGAGCGGTACGGTATCAGGTGGGCGGGTAGTCTCCGCCGTCAAACCCGAGCTCCGAATGGGACCCGAGGCGAACGAGCCGCAGCGTTGCGGCGTCGGGCTTGTGATAGATCAGCACCAGATCGGGCTTCACTTGGCAATCGCGGTGATCTTTCCAGGCTCCGCTCAGCGCATGGTCGTGGTGCCGACGCTCCAGTGACTCGTCGTCGGCCAGAGCAACCAGGACGGGCACCAGGTCGGCGTCGAGCGACTCCCGGTGCCGGCCCCTGGCCTCACGTTTGTAGTCCCGTCTGAACTGGCTGGTACGCTCAATCTTGCGCATGCAGATCGTCCATGAGCGACTGCACGCTGTCGAACTGGGAGAGGTCGCCCTTGCGGGCTTCCTTCATCGCCTCGATGGTGACGGCGTTCGGAATCAGCGGCGCGAACGGCAGCGCCCCTTCCTGCGCAACCCGGGTCAGCAGCAGCCGCACCGCATCGGAAACGGTCAGGCCCATCGCGGCCAGCACGGCGGCCGCTTCTTCCTTCACGGCTCCGTCGATGCGGGCCTGGACGAGCTTATTTGCAGCCATGGTCGATCCTCGCCTTTGTTATAATGAATGACATTGTAATGCAAGGATGCCAAGCACAACAGGTACTCAAGCGATAGACAGCGGCAAACTCAAGGTGCCTTCGGCTCCGGAGCTGACTGGCAGCATCGTGTTCGCGATTGAGCCCGATACCAGTTCTTGACACCGGCTAGTCCATGTCGGGTGACATCCGCCTCAGCCACGGCCTGGCACGTTCCTGCATACCAGGTAAAACAGGTGTGCAGGCGAGAGGGTGCCTGAGGAGGCGTCAGTGCCGGGTGAGACCCTCGGCGAGTCGATCTACGAGACCGCCGACCGCCACGGACCGCACAAGCTGATCGCCGTGACCGTGAACCGCTCCGAGTTCGCCGCCTTCGGCACCCACCCCGGCAACGAGGAGTTCCTGCTGATCGGCAACCCCGACAGCCAGCCGATGTACCTGGCCGTGGCGTTGTGCCTGCGCCCGGAGTTCGAGGACAAGGTCAGGACCGGCCGCCTGACCGCGGACGACTTCGTGATGATCGAGTGCCGTTACAACGACCCGAGGCAAGCTTCTTCGTGATGCTCGCCGACGTCCCGCATGGCGAGGCGATCGTGCCGGCGGCGGGCAACCCGGCGCCGAGCTTCTACGTCAGCGAGTCCCGCGACCTGCCGCTGGACGTCATCGATCTCCGCAAGTACCGGCTGCGCGTCGGGAGTTGAGGAGCCGGCGCTGCGCGCCGACGATCGGGACATGCTGCCAACGCGCATCACGCTCCACACCGAGTTTCGCATCGGCCGCGTCGACCCGCGTGTGTTCGGGGGATTCCTCGAGCACATGGGCCGCGCCGTGTACGAAGGGGTCTACGACCCGGACAGCGCGCACGCCGACGCCGACGGCTGCCGCACCGACGTGCTCGATGCCCTCGCCCGCCTGCGCATGACCGCCATGCGCTACCCCGGCGGCAACTTCGCCTCCGGCTACCACTGGCAGGATGGCGTCGGCCCGCGCGAGCGGCGCCCGCGAGTACGCGAGCTCGCCTGGCAGAGCATCGAGACCAACCGGTTCGGCACCGAGGAGTTCATCCGGCTGTGCCGGAAGATGGACTGGACGCCGATGCTCACGGTCAACCTGGGCACCGGCTCGCCGGAGGAGGCGCGCGACTGGGTCGAGTACTGCAACTGCCCCGCCGGCACGCGCTACGCCGACCTGCGCGCGGCATCCGGTGCCACCGAACCGCACGGGGTCGGCCTGTGGTGCCTGGGCAACGAGATGGACGGCGAGTGGCAACTCGGCCACGTCCCCGCCGACCAGTACGCCATCCGCGCCCGGCAGGCCGGCAAGATGATGAAGGATGCCGACCCCTCGATCGAGCTGGTGGCGTGCGGCACCTGCGGCGTGCAGCTTCCCACCTACATGGAGTGGGACCGCACGGTCCTGGAGCACCTGGGCGACCTGGCCGACTACATCAGCCTGCACCGCTACGCCGGCAACCCGGCGGGCGACACCGCCGACTACCTGGCGTTGACCGCGGCGATCGACCGCCAGATCGAGGAGATGGACGCGGTGTGCCGCTACGTGCAGGCTCGCCGGCGCAGCGCCAGGCGCGCCTACCTGTGCTTCGACGAGTGGAACGTCTGGTACAAGAACCGGGAGACGGACGGCGCGGGCAAGGTCGCCCCGCACCTGGTCGAGGAGGTGTTCAACCTGGAGGACGCGCTGGTGGTGGCCGGCTTCCTGCACAGCTTCGTGCGCCACGCGGACGTGGTGAAGATCGCCAACCTGGCGCAGATCGTGAACGTGATCGCGCCGCTGATCACGCGTGGCGACGACCTGCTGGTCCAGAGCATCTTCTATCCGCTGGCGATGTTCGCCGAGCGGCGCACCGGCACGGCGTTGCGTCTCGCCGTGGACGGCCCGTGCTACGACGGGGCGACCAACGGCACCGTCGCCTACGTCGATGCCAGCGCCATCCTCGACGGCGAGCGGCTGCACCTGTTCCTGACCAACCGCAGCCTGACCGACCCGGCGCCGGTGTCCCTGGACATCGCCGATCGATCGGTAGCCGCATTTGCAACCGCCGAGATCGTCACCGGGCCGGAGCCGCAGGCGACCAATTCGTTCGCCGAGCCGGAGTTGATCAAGGCGCAGCCGTTCCGGGCGGTGGCGATCGAAGAGGGCCGGGCGCGGTGCGAACTGCCGCCGCTCTCGTTCGCGGCGCTGACGCTCAGGCTCGCGCCAGCCTGAGCCGGAGCAGCTTCAGTCGGCTATCGGCCGTGCCACGCGGCCGCGTGGCAGCGGCTACAGGATGCGGCAGTCGTAGTCCGCGCTGACGAACACGGCGTTCGCCGGACTCTCGATCGCATCGCTGCGCGTGCGGGCGAGCCGCTCCGGCTCGGTGAGCGCATGGAGCAGGATGTGCGTGTCGAGCAGCAGCTTCATTCGTCGGTCGGATAGAACAGCTCGTTGATCGCGGGGTCCTCGTCCGTGAAGTCGTCGGGAACGGTGATTTGACCGCGCAGCAACCCGAGCCGGCGCTTCCCGCGCGGCTGATGCTTGACCAGATCGGCTATCGGGAGATTGTTCTTGGCGATGGTCACCGTCTCCCCGTGGTACACCCGGTCGAGCAGGCTCGAGAGCTGTGCCTTGGCCTCGGACACGTTGACCGTCATGTGATGCTCCTTGGTGCGTGACCTATTTGACCAAGTGAGGTCTGATTGGTCATATCAGTCCCGGCGTCCGGTCAGTCGCCGACCGGCCGTGCCACGCGGCCGAAGGTGCGCGTCAGCCGCTCGATGTGCGCGGCGGCCAGCGGGCCACGCTCGATCAGCCGGGCACTCTCCGTCAGCTTGCGTTCGTCGACCGTGCCGCACATCACCGTCGTAACGCCGGGGGTGTAGGCCGCGTAGCGGTAGGCCGCCTCCACCAGCGATTCGCAGTGGCCGTCGGCAGTGAGCCAGCCGAGGGGATCGTAGGCCGTCAGCGGCGCGTCCAGCAGGCCGTCGCGGCGCAGCTCGTCGATGACCTGCCGCACGCGTTCAGCGCTCCGGAACACGCGCCGTACCGTGAAGATGTTGAGCACGCCCACCTCCTGCCGCTTGCAGGCCGGGAACAGCGAGCGCTGCGCCGACTGGTTGATCAGGTTGTGTCCGACCATCACCACGTCGGCCAGATCCGCCGGCAGCAGGTGGCGCAGCCACAGGTGCGCGCCGTCCGAGCGGGTCTGCTCGCTCGATCCCAGAAAGCGCACCTTGCCCTGTTGGCGCAGCCGGTCGAGCACCGGGAACAGATCGTCGACGACGGTGCCGAAGTGCTCGGGCAGATCGGCCACCGCGGTCAGCAGTACGTCGACGTAGCCGGTCCGCAGCCGTCGCAGGCTGGCCTCGACCGCTGGCGCGAGCGCCTCGGGACGCGCCGGCACCACCGGCAGGCCGGGCGGCGCAACGGCCAGTGGCAGCTTGGTGGACAACACCACCTGGTCGCGTGGCAGGTCCTGCAGCGCTTCGCCGATCAGCCGCTCGCTGCGTCCGCCGCCGTAGTCGGGGGAGGTGTCGAACACGTTGATGCCGAGTTCGAACGCCCGCCGCAGGAGCCGCACCATGTCGGCGTCCGACCGGCCGGTGGCCGCCCCCAGCGGGTCGTAGCCGCCCGAGCCCATGCCCATGATGGAGACCGGCAGGCCGGTGCGTCCCAGGATGCGCCGTGTCATGCGGGGCGACTGGCGCTGTCGTCAGCGACCGTCCACGGCCACGGCGGCGCCGCGGTCGGCCGATGCGTAGACGCTGTCCAGGATGCGCTGGATGACCAGCGCCTGCTGCAGGGTGGTCTTGGGCGGGCCGCCGCCCAGGATGGCGCGGCAGAAGTCGGTCACCGGCCAGCGGTGCTGGCGCCACGGATCCTCGGCTCCCTCCCAGATCACGCGGCTGGCGACGCCCTCGGCGTCCGTCGCCGTGTCCAGGACGATGCGCTTCTGTTCGTCCGGCTCCATCTCCAGCCGTAGCGAGCCGCGGGTGCCGATCACCTGCCATGCGTGCTCGCGCCGCAGGGCCGAGAACTCGCCCCGTTCCAGGTGCAGGGCCGCGCCGTCCGCGCAGAGCACCAGCGCCACGTAGTGGCTCTCGCCGTCGGAGCCGGCGGCGACGCGGGAGGCCAGGTGCCCGGCGACCGGCCAGGTGCGGGCCAGGGTGAGCTCCGGTTGCAGCCGCCAGCCGGTGAGTCCCAGCAGGTAGTCCAGGTCGTAGACGGTCCAGTTGGCGGCAATGCCGCCGCCGTTCAGGGTGCGGCTCACCCGCCACGGCGGCGGCTCCCTGCCGGTGGGCGGCCCGGCGCCTTCGATCACGCGGCAGTAGATCTCGCGCAGATCGCCCAGCGCTCCGGACGCCACGCACGCTTCGGCGGCGTCGTAGGACTCGTAGAAGCGGCGGCGCGACGAGCAGCAGGCGGCCATCCGGTCACCCTGCGCGGCCAGCATCGCCTGCACCTCGGCGGCGTTCAGCGCCGGCGGCTTCTCGACCAGCACGTGCTTGCCGGCTTCGAGCGCGCTCACGGCGAGCTGCGCCCGGCCGGCGGCGTGCAGGGCCAGCACCACCGCCTCGACCCCGGGATCGCCGATCAGCTCCTCCGCGTCGAGGTAGGCCCGCTCGGCCCCGAACTCGTCCGCCGCCTCCCGCGCGCGCCCCGGCACTTGGTCGGCGACCGCGGCGAGCGTGACCTCCGGGGCCGCGGCTGCGGCGCGCAGGTGGATGGTGCCGATCACGCCGCAGCCGATGACGCCAAGCCTCACCGAGCCGTTCATGCCGATCCCCATGCCGAGTCGCGGCAATAGTACACCCCGTTCTGGTAGCCGCCGTCCTCGGGAAAGCCGGGGAGGTGGTGCGACGTGCGGTCGAAGTAGAGGATCCCGCCGGCGCGGACCTCCTCGGGCGTGCGGGTCGGGCCACCGGAGACCGGAAGCTCATACTTGGGAGACCGCGCACCGTCCTCCGCGGACAATGCCTCGCGTACGCTGAACGTTTCGCCGCCATCGGTCGAGATCAGCCAGACGACCGGGTTGTCGCCCGCCGTGCCGGGATCCGGCGTGGCGCCCCCGCTCAGGCCTGCGAGTCCGGGCCGGCTGGGCAGGTGGCCGGCCCAGCCGCTGTGTTCGGCGGGGGTCAGGGTCACCAGCGCGCGCATCACGCCGTCCGTGTCGATCGTGAACGTGCCGCGGCAGACCGCTGCGCGGTGGTGCGGCCAGGCGTGCTCCAGCGCGTCGATGGAGCGCTGCCGCCAGATTCCCTGGCTGTCCGGCGCGGCCAGGATGAGCTGACCGGCCCGGTTCAGGTGGTAGAGGTACAGCACGTGCGGCACGCCGGCGGAGTCCAGGGCGACGTTGCCCTGCGCGGCCAGCACCGGCGGCGGCATCGGCTCGTGACGGAGGCCGGTGCTCTGGCAGATCACGTCCATCGCGCATGGCCGGGCGGGCGTGGCGGCCGGCTCGCCGCGGAAGGTGCGCCACGTGCGCCCGCCGTCCGGCGACTGCAGGTAGGCGACGGCCTGGTGGACGCCGCGCTCCTCCCAGACCCCGAACCCCTCGTAGAAGTCGCTGACCAGGTGCAGCACGCCGTCCCCACTGAAGCAGAACCCGCAGTGGAACGCGGCGTATCCCGGGTAGTCGGCCAGCCGCTCGATCACCTTGCCGACATGACGCCATGGCCCATCGTGTGGTTTCGTATACAATTCGACACCGTTCCAGCGATCGGCGTTGCGCAGCGCCAGGAACAGGTCGCCACCGGGGCCGCACACCAGGTAGGGATAGGTGCCGTCGGCCACCGGCACCGGGTCGGTCCAGCCGGCCGCTTCGTTGGCCCGCTGCGAGCGGCGGTAGGTGCAGGGCGTGTTGTGGCCGCTCAGGATCGCGTGCAGGAACCCGTCGCCGTCGGCGACCATCACCGCCCGCGCATGGTCGTCGTAGGCGCTGCCCAGGGTGCAGGTTTCCGACCACGCTCCGCTGTCCAGGTCCAGGGTGCGGACCCGATTGAAGTAGCCCTCGGCCGTCACGTCCTGCCAGGTGACGTGCGTGCGGCGGCCGACGGTGACCACCTTGTTTCCGGCCTCGTTGGTCGCCGCCTGGCTCCCGGCGCTCGACAGCAGGTCCGTCCGTCGCATGGACGTGGATCATCATACGCACAGGTGCGCCACGTCGACCGGTATACGCGCTGTAGGGAAATGACTATTCTGCCATCGCGCTGCGCGCAGTATTCCGCTCAGCTCTACACACGCCAGGAGAGGTTCACTCATGAAGCTCCATACGAAGTTGCTCGCCATTGCCGCCGTCGCCTGTGCGGCCATCTGGGCTCCCGCCGCCGCGCTGGCCGACAAGGCCGCGGCGGAGATCATCGACCCCTCGGGAGCGGTCATCGGCATGGCCACGTTCGAGCAGGCCCCCACCGGTGTGCTCATGTACGTGGAGGTGACGGGCCTGACCCCCGGTGCCCACGGCATCCACCTGCACGCGGTCGGCGCATGCACGCCCGACTTCACGCACGCGACCGGGCACATCAACCCCGCCGGAGTGCCGCACGGCCTGCGTCATCCGGAAGGACCGGACAACGGCGATCTCCCCAACCTGTACGTGGCGGACGACGGCTCGGCGGTGGCCGAGTTTTTCACCACGCTCGTGACGGTCGCGGGCGGCGACATGCCGGCCCTGCTGGACGAGGACGGCTCGGCCGTGATCATTCACGAGAATCCGGACGACCACCTGACCCAGCCCATCGGCGGCGCGGGCGGGCGTGTCGCCTGCGGCGTCATCGTCAGCATGTGACCAGGGCCTGAGGCGCCGGCCGAGCGGCAACGGGCATCATCACGGCACGGCGCGACGCCGGACCGCCGGCACTGCTCGACGTGGAGGGCCTGTGCCTCCGCTTCGGCGGCCTGACCGTGCTGGACGAGGTGTCGCTGCGGGTCCCGGCCGGCAGCATCACGGCGATCATCGGGCCCAACGGGGCGGGCAAGACCAGCCTGTTCAACGCGGTCTCCGGGTGCTACCGGCCGCAGTCGGGCAGGATCGCGTTCGCCGGGTCGGACGTCACACGCCTGCCGGCGGCACGGCGCGCCGCGCTGGGCATGGCGCGCACGTTTCAGAACATCGCCCTGTTCCCCGGCATGACGGTGCTGGACAACATCAAGCTGGGCGGCCACGTGCACCTGCGCGCCGGGGTGCCGGCGGCGGCGCTGTACGCGGGCCGCGCGCGGCGCGAGGAGCGGCGGTTCCAGTCGGAGATCGAGGGCGACATCGCCGACCTGGTCGGCGTCGCCGACAACCTGCACGTGCCGGCGTCGACGCTCGCCTACGGCCTGCAGAAACGGGTGGAGCTGGCACGTGCGCTGGCGTTGCGCCCTCGGCTGCTGCTGCTGGACGAGCCGGTCGCCGGCATGAACCGCCGCGAGCGGGAGGAGATGGTGGAGCTCATTCTCACCCTCCGGCGTCAGCGCGGCGTGACGATCCTGCTGGTCGAGCACGACATGAGCGTGGTGATGGACATCTCCGACGGGGTGATCGTGCTGGACTTCGGCCGCGTGATCGCGGCCGGCGCGCCGGCGGCCGTGCGTGATGATCCGGCGGTGGTCGCCGCGTATCTCGGCACCGCGGCCGAACGGCGCTGATGGAGTTCTTTCTCGAGATCAGCCTGGTCGGCGTTGCCGTGGGCGGGGTCTACGCGCTGATCGCGCTGGGCTACGTGATCGTCTACCGCACCACCCGGGTGGTCAACTTCGCGCACGGCAACCTGATGATGTTCGGGGCCTACTTCTTCTTCACCTTCGCCGTGCTGCTGGAGCTTGCCTGGTGGGCCGCGCTGCCGCTGTCGATCTGTGCCGCAGCGGTGCTGGGGGCCGGGATCGAGCGCGTCCTGATGCGCCCGCTGCTCCGGCGGGAGACGACCGTGGCGGTGCTCGCGACCATCGGCCTGGCGGCCGTCCTGCACGGGCTGGTGCAGATGATCTGGAGGCCGCGCGACTTCCTGCTGCCGTCGATCTTCCCGGAGCGGCCGATCGTCATCGGCGGCATGTACCTTCCCGCCAACACCGGCTTCGGGGCGCTGGTGGCCCTGGCCGCGGTCGGGGTGTTCCTGGTGCTGTTCCGGGTCACCCGGATCGGCCTTGCCATGCGCGCGACCGCCTCCGACCAGGTTGCGGCCAGCTCGCTGGGCATCGACGTGCCGGCGACGTTCAACCTGACCTGGGCCTGCGCCGCCGCCAGCGCGGCGCTCGCCGGGGTCGTGGTCGCCTCGATCACGACGCTCAATCCGTCCATGGGTCTGATCGGGCTGTCCGTGCTGGCGGTCGTCATCCTGGGCGGCCTCGACAGCCTGGCGGGAGCCGTCCTCGCCGGCCTGATCATCGGCTGGCTGGAGGCGGTCACCGGCTTCTACCTGGGGGCGTCGTACAAGGACGTGGTCCCGTTCGCGGTGATGCTGGTGATCCTGATGGTCCGCCCGCACGGATTGCTGGGCACCCCCCGGGTGGAACGGCTGTGACCGGCGCCGGGACCGGACCAATCGCCCGCGCAGGCCGGTCCTCGGCGGGCACGGCAGTCCTGGCCGCGGCGGTGCTGGCCCTGCCCCTGACCGGCAACAGCTATCACCTGCACATGGCCTGCATGATCGGCATCAACGTGATCAGCGCCACCGGGCTCAACCTGCTTACCGGTTATGCGGGCATGGTCTCGCTCGGCCACGCGGCGTTCATGGGTGTGGGCGCCTACGGGGCGGCCTGGTTCGGCGCCCATCTGGGGCTGCCGTTCTACCTCTGCCTGCCGCTTGGCGGCCTGCTGGCCGCGGCGGTCGGGATGATCGCCGGCCTGCCGTCCCTGAGGCTGAAGGGGCTGTACCTGGCGATGGCCACCCTTGCGGCGCAGTTCATCCTCATCTTCGTGTTCAACGAGTGGGAGCCCGTGACCGGCGGCCGGGGCGGCACACCGGTGGCGCCCGCCCGGATCGGCGGGCTCACGCTCACCACGGAGCGGGAGCTGTACCTGCTGATAGCTCCCCTGACGGTGGGCGCGCTGTTGGTCGCGCGCAACCTGTTCCGCACCCGCGTCGGCCGCGCGTTCATCGCGCTGCGCGACCGCGAGATCGCCGCATCGGTGCTGGGCGTCGACCCGCGGCGCTACAAGCTGATCGCATTCGGCGTCAGCTCCTTCTACGCCGGCGTCGCCGGCGGCCTGATGGCCTACTTCTTCCGCGTCGTGACCCCCGGTCAGTTCGGCTTCGACCTGTCGCTGTTCTTCCTGGCGGCGATCGTGGCGGGCGGCATGGGCACGGTGACCGGCGGCGTGCTCGGCGCCCTCTTCATCACGTTGACGCCGGAGCTCTTCGCCTGGGTCACCGGGGTGTTCGGCCCGCGTGTCGCCGGGCTGCTGTCGCCCGCCCGCGAGGTGCTGTTCGGTCTGCTCATCGTCGGTTTCCTGACGTTCGAGCCGCAGGGCATGGCGGGCATCGGTAGACGAATGCGGAACCTGTTGTCCAGAATGGCGAATACGAAACACACGGGAGGAGGAGTAGCGGGATGAGGACAGGAACATCACGCATCTTGAGCGGTGCCGGACGCCTCGCCGCGACGGCGGCGCTGATCGTCGCGCTGGCGGCCGGACTGGCGACGCCGGTGCTGGCGGACGACGGCGAGATCGTCTGGGGCGGTTCCGTACCGCTGACCGGCATCTACGCGCAGGCGGGCGCGCTCGGCTCGCTGGGCATGGACGCCTACGTCGGGTACCTCAACGCCACGGGTGGGATCAACGGCCGGCCCGTGCGGATGGAGACCCGCGACTCCGGCTCCGAGCCGGAGAATGCGATCGCCATCTTCAAGCAGATCATGGCCGAGGAGGAGGACGTCGTGGCGTTCTACGGCGACTCCACCGAATTCGCGATTCTGTCCACGCCGGAGGTCAACGAGCGCTACCAGGTGCTGATGGGCGGCAGCTCGCTGGCGACCGTGCTGGCCGATCCGGTCAATTACCCCTACCAGTTCCTGACCGGGCCCACCTACGCGGAGATGGTCGGCATGCTGCTGGAGTACATCGCCGAGCAGGGAGGCACGGAGGGCGCGGCGCCGCGCGTCGCCCTGTTCCATTCCAACCTGGAGTTCGGCCGTGACCCGATCCCGGCCGCACGGGAGCGCGCGGCGGAGCTCGGCATCGAGATCGTCGAGGAGATCGAAACCGAGCCGGCCGGCATCGACGTGGCGCCCGAGGTCCTGAAGCTGCGCCGGGCGGAGCCGGACTACGTCATCTTTCACGGCTACGTGACCACGGTGTGGCCGGAGGTGATGAAGCAGGCGGTCCAGTCGGGCGTCGACGCGATGTTCATGGGCACGTTCTGGGCGATGGAGCCGCTGGTGATCCAGCAGCTCGGACCGCTGGCCGACCGGTACATGGGCGTGTTTCCGTACCGGTACTACTGGGAGCAGGAGGAGTCCGCGACGCTGCGCCTGATCGCGCAGGTAACACAGGCGGAGTACGTGCCGACCTTCGCCCTCCAGGCGTGGTTCTCGGGCATGATTCTGACCGAGGTGATCAAGCGCACGCTGGACGCCGGCATGGAGCTCACCGGCGACAACCTCAAGGCAGCGCTCGACGGGATCGAGGACTGGGACACCGGCGGCCTGATCGGCGTGCCGGTGACCTTCAGGAACAACTCGATACCGGTCGGGCGCATCTACCAGGGCAATGCGGCGACCGGGCGCATGGATCCGGTCTCGGACTGGATCGTGCTCGACGACTAAGTCGTGCTGGACGAGTGAGATCATGAGGACAACAACAATGCGAATCGTGAAAGGAGCCGGGCGTCTCGCCGCGACGGCGGCGCTGATTGTCGCGCTGGCCGCGGGGCTGACGGCGCCGGTGGTGGCCGACGACGGCGAGATCGTATGGGGCGGGTCCGTACCGCTGACCGGCATCTACGCGCAGGCGGGCAACCTCGGCGTGGTCGGCATCGATGCCTACATCGCCTACCTGAACGCCACGGGAGGCATCAACGGCCGGCCCGTGCGGATGGAGAAACGCGACTCCGGCTCCGAGCCGGAGAATGCGCTCGCCATCTTCAAGCAGATCATGGCCGAGGAGGAGGATGTCGTGGCGTTCTACGGCGACTCCACCGAATTCGCGATTCTGTCCACGCCGGAGGTCAACGAGCGCTACCAGGTGCTGATGATCGGCGCGTCGCTGGCCACCGTGCTCGCCGATCCGGTGCAGTACCCGTACCAGATCCTGACCGGGCCCACGTACGCGGAGATGGTGGGCATCCTGCTGGAGTACATCGCCGAGCAGGGGGGCAAGGACGGCGCGGCGCCGCGCGTCGTGCTGTTCCACTCCAACCTGGAGGTCGGCCGCGACCCGATCCCGGCCGCCAGGGAGCGGGCGGCGGAGCTCGGCGTCGAGATCGTGGCCGAGATCGAGACCGAGCCCGCGGGCATCGACGTGGCGCCGGAGGTCCTGAAGCTGCGCCGGGCGGAGCCGGACTACGTCATCTTCCAGGGCTACGTGACCACGGTCTGGCCCGAGGTGATGAAGCAGGCGGTGCAGTCGGGCGTGGACGCGACGTTCATGGGCACGTTCTGGGCGATGGAGCCGCTGATCATCCAGCAGCTCGGACCGCTGGCAGACCGGTACATGGGCGTGTTCCCGTATCGGTATTACTGGGATCAGGACGAGTCCGCGACGCTGCGGCTGATCGCGCAGGTGACGCAGCAGGAGTACGTGCCGACCTTCGCCCTGCAGGGCTGGTTCACGGGCATGATCCTGACGGAGGCGATCAAGCGCACGCTGGACGCCGGCAAGGAGCTCACCGGCGGCAACCTCAAGGAGGCGATCGACGGGATCCAGGACTGGGACACCGGCGGCCTGATCGGCGTGCCGGTGAGCTTCAGGAACAACTCGATACCGGTCGGTCGCATCTACAAGGGCAATTCGGCGACCGGGCGCATGGATCCGGTGTCGGACTGGATCGTGCTCGACGACTGAGCTGACGACGGCCGAGACCACGGAGCGGCCCGCGGGCGGCGGCTCGCCGGCCGCAGGTGCGGCGGCCGCGCTGGAGTTCCGCCGTGTCGAAGCGGCGTACGGGCAGGCCGCGCCCGTGCTGCGCGGCCTGTCGCTCCGGGTGGCGCGGGGTCGCATCGTCACGCTGCTGGGGGCGAACGGGGCCGGCAAGACCACGGCCATCCGCGCCGTCGCCGGCCTGCTGTCCTACGAGAAGGGTGCGGTCACCGCCGGGGAGATCCTGCTCGACGGGCGGCGCATCGACCGCATGCGGGCTCATCACCGGGCGCGGCGCCGCCTGGTCGCCGTGCTGGAGGGGCGGCACGTGTTCGCCGATCTGACCGTCGACGATAACCTGCGGGCCGCCTCCTGGGCCCTGAGCGGGCGCCGCGCCCATCCCCGCGGCGGCCTGGAGGCGGTGTACCGCTTCTTTCCGCTGCTCGAAGCGCGCCGGCGCCACCGTGCGGGCTACCTGTCGGGCGGCGAGCAGCAGATGCTGGCCATCGGCCGGGCGCTGCTGACCGAGCCGGCCGTCATGGTGCTGGACGAGCCGTCGTTGGGCCTCGCGCCCCGGCTCCGGGAGGAGATCTTCGCCGGCATCGCCCGCATCAACCGCGAGCGCGGAGTGTCGATGCTGCTGGTGGAGCAGAACGCGGCGATGGCGCTGGAGGTCGCGCGCTACGGCTACGTCATCGAACAGGGCCGCGTGGTCGTGGAGGGGCCGGCGGACGCTCTCAAGGAGATGCCGGAGGTGCGGGAAGCCTACCTGGGCTCCGGCTAGCGAAGCCGCACTCGGAGGCGTTCGATCCCTTCCTCCCGCGTCTTGAGCGAATTGCGAGGGAGAATGTCCGGTAGCGCTCGGCCAGCGACTCAAGACGAGAAAGCAGCGACAATCAAGAGGAGAGTGCGCCATGCCAACTGGCGGAGGGGTAAGGGTGAAAGCCCCCCGAAACGAATGATGACCCGATCCACGATCCACCGCGAGCCGTTCAGCGGTATCCGTGAGGGTGCCGGTGCAGCGTCGGGAGCGGCGCGGGTGAGCAGGGTATTGAGCCTCGAAAGTGATATGGTCCGAAGTGTCGAGGCTTCCCTCGTGGTCGAAGGCAACATCGGGTGCGCCTTTGGCGAGGCGTACTCGGACATCGCGGCGTCTGAGACCCCAGGCACGGACGTACACCCCACGCCGGGACTTGCGAGGTCTTCTGGCTGTTCCATCGGGCAATCGGTGGACCGCATCGGGAAGGCAGACAGCCGTAGCCGATGATGCACGGCCCGAAGAAATCCGAGACCGGCATAGTAGTGATGAAGGCAGCGAACAAGGCGATGACCCAGCCGCTGCGGAGTTGCTGTAGCCAAGGCTGGTGACCGACGGGAATCGGCGCTGCCAAGGACGGGCCGGACACTGAGCCGGGGAACTGTGACGGCGGCCGAACGGATACAGCGGCCCAGTCGGTCGCTCCCGACGGTAGGAGCTATCGTTAGCGCGCACGTACGGATCTGTGCGGGGGCTCTCCGATAAAGAGGAGGTGGGCGCCTTCGACGGCAGGAGGCCGTAGCCCAAGCGCGGTCAATACAAACGCATTGACGTGTGGCATTCCGCCGGGGGAGTCTTAGACGCATGGACAATGAGCTAAGACACGCAGTAAAATTGGAGATACCGAAGATTAGAAAGGCCAATTTGCGATACGCTGTCGACTATTATAGGAAACTGTCATATCACCGTGGCTTGGTGCTCGAGGGAGTGAGACTGTGCGCCATGAGGAATCGCGGATTGTGGAATAGTGTGTACAGAGAGTTGTTCCACCAACGGGGGAGACAGGTCACAATTGAGGAAGTTAAGGAGCGTATGTATTTCATCCAAAGGCAGAGGCGCGACAACGAATTTCAGGACATACGGACTGAATACAACAGGCGCCGGCGCGCATCAGGTCTAAACGACATCCATGATGGAGGGCCGTTTGGATTGCTGAACGACGTCACCTCCACGATGGAGACCAAGCTGGTTACTCCCATCATGTGGTTCCCCTGGGAAATATACATGTGCCTCTTGTATGTAGAGATCGAAGCTTACGAGTCGCACGCACAGAGAGTCCCGGAATTGCGAAATCAGGTGATAGACGATTTCTTGCAAGAGAATGAGGCCACCATAAGAGCGCTAAGAAATTACAGAGACAAGGTTCTGCATCCTCGGACTGAAGGAACCGAGGATCGTGCTATCGACCGGCTATTTGAGCTAATGGAGAACTCCGACCCGGGGGGAGAACTTGATTTGGTTTTTTCGATTCAACGAATGGTTGATTGCTATATACGATGTATGGCGCTCGGGATCGTTCGTTCCATGGACTCTGAGCTTGCGGATCTTATTGAGATCTGTAAGTCCGGGAAAAAGACACGATTTCGAGGACAAGAAAAATTCGGCATATGGATCGAAAGGATCCGCTACATACCTCCTAATACGAATGTTATGACACCAGAGCAATTCTTAGGCGGATTGAAGACAGGATCGGCACCAAATCTCTCTATGACTGCGGTCTTGCCGCTCCTATCGAGATTGATGGATCAGAGACATGAGGACGCGCTACCAACCTATCAGAGGATGGACGGATCGCAGTATTCCGGTTACATTCGGATGTTAATGAGGTCTCTCATTCTCATGTCGGAAGGTTGGGGGCTAGCCGATGCAGCGAGATTACTCAAGTCCGAGGACCCGAGGGGACTATCGTTACCCGAGATATTCAAGACTGTGAAAGAAGGTGCACAGCCGGAAACTATGCAGGATTGCCAGAACCTGTTGGCGTTGGAACGTGTAGCGCAGGCGATGGTCTATGAGCCGCTGCGGAACTACAGAAGTGAGCGTCACAAGCGAGGGATTGTTCCAAGGTGGATTGAGGAGTCTATCCCGAAAGGAGATTCATTTGAACGACTCCGAGCATATCGGAATGTGGTCTTTCATGTTGGGGTTGGAAGCGAGAATCCAGACAAGATTGAAGGAGAGTGGATCCAACACTCTACGGAATTCTCCACAATTGGTATAGTCCACTCCTTGTTGTCATTCTACGAAACCAACTAGATTCCGGGCTCGGCCTGTGGCTGGATTTGATCGGCCGGCGCTCGCGCCGAATGTGCGTAGCGACGTAGGTTGGTGGCGGGGAGTGCTTCGGGTTCGGTAACGGGAGGGGTGCGGGATTGCTATCCCGGTTCTGGCACTCGCCGGGGAAGCCGGGCACGGAGGCGTTCAATACCTGTTTCCAGCGTCGAGAGCGATCGGCAAAAGGCGAATCGCAGGTAGCGATCTCCGTCGCGTCCGGTGGCGTAGAAGTTGTCGCCCGGCACCGTCGCCACCCGGGCCTGCTCGATGAGATGCATGGCGGCCTGCATCGGCGACATCGCCGCCAGCGCCGGCACCCCGCGGTAGTCCGCGAACAAGTAGTACGCGCCTTCCGGCGGGGTCGCCGCGAACC
>JAPPNY010000069.1 GCA_028818385.1 Spirochaetaceae bacterium | reverse complement strand
CGGTTGCCGAAATCTGTCGAACGAACCTACCCTACGCCTGAACAGTTACCTTGGATCTTGGACCCACAGACTGTATTCGCGGTGAGTCATGCCTAAGAAGTCATGGATCGAAAGGTCACTGTCGCTGTCATGCCAATCGTCGACATAATCGTCGATGTCCTCAAGCAGTGCTTCTCCCATGAGGCACTTTGTTACAAAGTCAGACATCAATTCGCCTCCCTTTTACTGCATCCTTTATCTCCGCCAGGATCGGATCCAGCGAGGAGTCCTCGGTCGCGTAGACCACGTCGAGTTGCTCCGTAACGCGGTCGGTATGGACGAGCTTCACTGGTGGCTGGCCAGTCGCGACGGCGTCGAGGTCCTTGCCTCAACGACTCCGGATGACCAGTACTTCACGGCTTCCCGATCAACGGGGCGCACGGTCAGCTCGTCCATCAAGGCGAGAATCGTCTTCCCGGTTGAATCGGCCGGACCGAAACGAGCCCGCCGGACGGTGGCGGAGAACGACTCGCCGGGACGCTTCGCCGCCTTCAGCCTATCGTAAGCGTCGAGCTCAAGCGTGATGGTCTTCGTTGCCATGCACGGTACCATACACGAAAATGTTCCGAAGGCGACGGTCTTGGGGCGCTAACTGACCGCGCGGCGGTAGAGGCGTACGGCCAGCGGCGCGGCGGCCACGACGATGGCGAGCGCCCAGATCAGCGCAGCCGTGACCTCGCCGGCGACCGTCTGAGTGGGCGCCAGTGCCCCCTCGCCCAGAATCAGGCCGCGCACGGCGTTGGCCGTGCGGGTGATCGGCTGATGGTCGGCGAACGCGCGCAGCCAGTCCGGCAGCGTGCCGGTCGGCACGAACACGGAGCTGGCGAACACCAGCGGAAAGATCGGAATCATGGCCGCCGGCTGCGCCGCCTCCGAGTTCTTGACGGCGAGGCCGATGCAGGCCATCACCCACGACAGGGCGAAGCCGAAGATCATCGCCACCAGCACCCCGCCAGCCACCGGTACCACCGAGGTCTGCGCCCGAAAGCCGAGCGCGTAGCCCAGCCCGAGGACCAGCCCCAGCACGAAGACGTTGCGCACCAGATCGGCCACCGTGCGGCCGGCCAGCACCGCGGACCGCGCCATCGGCAGCGACCGGAAGCGGTCGATCACGCCCTTGTTGAGGTCTTCGATCAGCCCCATCGCGGTCTGGGTGGAGCCGAACGCGGCCATCTGCAGCAGCACCCCCGGCAGCAGCCAGTTGAGGTAGTCGCCGCCGGCCGCGGCCGGGATCGAGCGGCCCACGGCGCCGCCGAACACGTAGTTGAACAGGACCAGGAACATCACCGGCTGCACGGTCGCGAACAGCAGGAGCTGCGGCATGCGCACGACACGCCGCAGGTTGCGCCGCATGATGACCGTGGTGTCCTTGACCGCGTGGCCCGGCGAGACGCGGGTGCGTCCGAGCCGCAGCGCCGCACCGCTCACGCCCGTCTCCTGCGGCGGCCCGGGAAGCCGCGGCGCCCGCCGGCCGGCATCCTGTCCGCAGCGCCGTTGCCGTCGGACGTCGCGCCATGGCCGGTGAGGGCGATGAACACGTCGTCCAGCGTCGGCCGGCGCAGGCCGATGTCGGTCGGATCGATGCCCGCCGCGTCGAGCCTGCGGATCGTGTCCGCCAGCGACCGCGAGCCTGCCGGGGCGGGCAGAGTGATGATCCCGCCGGTGCCGCCGTCCGCGTCCAGGGCCGCGCGCGTCGCCTCCCGGTCCGCTTCGGGCACCTCCACCTGGATCACCGCGCCGCCGAGCCGGTCCTTCAACTCGTTGCCCGTGCCCTCGCTGATGAGCCTGCCCTCGTGAATGACGCCGATCCGGTTGGCGAGCTGGTCGGCCTCGTCCAGATACTGCGTGGTCAGGAGGACGGTGGTGCCGGAGCCGACCAAGTCGCGGATCAGGTCCCAGACCTCGAGGCGGCTGCGCGGATCGATGCCGGTGGTCGGCTCGTCCAGAAACAGCACGTCGGGCCGTCCCACCAGCGACGCGGCCAGGTCCAGGCGCCGCTTCATGCCGCCCGAATAGGTGCGCACCAGCCGGTCGGCGTCGGCGGCCAGCGAGATCCGCTCCAGCACCTCCGCGGCGCGTTCGCGCGCGGCGCGAGCGCTCAGGTTGTACAGCCGGCCTACCATCTCGACGGCCTCGCGGCCGGTCAGGTACTCGTCCACCGCCGCGAACTGGCCGGCCAGGCCGATGCGGGCGCGGACCGCGACCGGATCGCGCACGACGTCGATGCCGGCGACCGTGGCCGAGCCGCCGTCGGGCTTGAGCAGCGTGGCCAGCACGCGGATCAGCGTGGTCTTGCCGGCGCCGTTCGGCCCCAGCAGGGCGTAGATGATGCCGGGCTCGATCTCCAGGCTGACGCCGGCCAGCGCCTCGATGGCGCCGAACCGCTTCTCGACCCGGTCGGCATGCACGATCGACTCCATCGGATGGACCGCGCCCAACGTACGGCCGGGGGTCGCGGCGGACAAATCAGCCGCTGCCGGCGTCGTTCAGTGGTGGAAGAGGCGGGTGCCGGTCTTGACCATGGCGATGCCGTGATCCCGGCACGCCGCCTCGACCGCGTCGTCGAAGGCCGAGCCGCCGGGCTGTGCGATGGAGCGCACGCCGAAGCCGCCGGCCACGTCGACGTTGTCCCGGTTGGGAAAGAAGCCGTCCGAGCACAGGCTCAGCGCCGGGAAGGCGGCGATCCAGCTCCGCTCCTCGTCCGCGGGGATCGGCTCCGGCCGCTCCTCCAGGTGGGCGGCGAGCGCCTCCCCGTCCGGGCCGGTGAGGCCACGCTCCACGTAGCACGCGACGGCGGTGTCGCGGTCCGGCCTGCGGACGCCGCGCCGGAAGCGCAACCCCAGGGCCCGCGGGTGCTGGCGCAGCAGCCAGGTGCGCGCCTTGGCGATCGCCAGACGCGTGCAGTGGATGCGCGACTGCTGGCCGGCGGCCACGCCGATCGTCTGCCCGTGCGCGCACAGGCAGACGGAATTGGACTGCGTGTACTTCAGCGCGATCAGCCCCACGGTCAGGTCGCGCACCACCTCCGCGGGCAGGCCGGCGGCGGCCAGCGTGTCCGCGTCGAAGGCGCGGTCGTTGCGCGCCTGCTCCAGGGTCACGCCGAACACGGTCCGCCGCTCCAGCTCCGGCGGCCGGTAGCCGGCGTCGATCTCCAGCACGTGGTAGCCGCCGCCCTTCTTGGCCGACAGCAGCTCCACCGCCCCCGGCTCGTAGCCCGGGGCGATGATGCCGTCGGACACCTCCGGCCGGATCAGGCGCGCCGTGGCCTCGTCCACCGGGTCGCTGAGCGCGATCCAGTCCCCGTAGGAGGAGACGCGGTCGGTGCCGCGGGCGCGCGCGTAGGCGGTCGCCGGTGCGCTGAGCTCGCCCCGCGCGAAGCAGGCGGCGCGCTCGGCGTCCGACAGCGGCACGGCCACCGCGGCGCCGGCCGGACTCACGTGCTTGAAGGACGCTGCCGCCGCCAGCCCGGTGGCCTCGCGCAGCTCGCGCACGAGCTGCCACGCGTTCAGGGCGTCCAGCAGGTTGATGTAGCCGGGCGCGCCGTTCAGCACCGCGAACGGCAGGCGGCCGCCCTCAAGCCACGTGCGGGCGTGCGCCTGGTGCGGGTTGGTGCCGTAGCGCAGCGCCAGCCCAACCTGAGCCGGCCCGTCAGCCACGCGCGGCCCCGGCGCCGGCCGGCTGCAGCTCCTGCCGCCTGGCCCCCTGCCGCGGCAGCAGCAGCCCCACCACCGCCGCGGCCAGCGGCAGCACCGCCAGGATGCGCATCGCCGCAAGCACCCCGGAGGCGTCGGCGATCAGCCCGAACAGCGGCATGGTGAGCCCGGCCACCCCCCAACTGAAGCCGCCCGGCAGGCTGGACACGAAGCCGGCGTTGGCCGGCGCGCGCTGCTGCGCCATCGCCACCATGATCGAGTTGGAGGCGAACGCCATGGTGCCGCCGACCGCCAGCAACACCAGCGCCGCCACCCCGTCGGCGTTCAGGGCCAGGAACATGAACGGCGTCGCCAACACCAGCGACGCCAGCACCAGCGGCTTGGGATCCCGCCGGTCGGCCAGGTACCCCAGGATCAGGCTGCCCACCACCCCGGACAGGTTGTAGACGGCGAGTTGCAGCCCCCAGACCAGCGGCGACAGCCCCCGCTCCTGGCCGAGCAGCGGCAGGAAGAACGCGAAGCCGAATCCGCCGATCGAGCGCACGATCACCGTCGCCACGATCACCCCGATCGGCGCCAGCGCGCTGCGGAACTCCGCCACCCGCTCCGGCAGCGCGGAGCGCGGCGTGCTGCGCGCCGGCACCATGGCGATCACGAACGGCAGCATCAGCAGTCCCGGGATCGTCGCCAGCGGCAGCCACCCCATCCCCAGCGTGGTCACCAGCGCCGGCACCCACAGCGGCGTGAAGCCCAGCGCCGCCGTCCCGCCGAAGATGAACAGCGCCAGCCCGAAGGCGCGGCGGTCGCCCGACAGGTCGCCGGCCAGCGCGAAGCCCGAGGGATGGAAGGCGGAGACGCCCAGGCCGGCCAGCATCACGCAGGGCACCAGCCAGGCGAAGCTGGGCGCCACGCCGAGCAGCGGCGCGAACACCGCCGCCAGCGCGATGCCGACGAAGATCAGCCAGCGCCCGCGCAGGTAGTCGCCCAGGATGCCCAGCAGCGGCTGGCCGAGGTTGCTGATCTGCACGAAGGAGCCGAGCAGGCCGATCTGGGCGAAGGTCAGCCCCAGCCGGTCGCGCACGAACGGCAGCGCCGGGGTGAGCATGGACGCGTAGGAGTCGACGCAGAAGTGGCTGACGGTGAACACGAACAGGCGCAGGCGCTGCATCGGGACTCCGCGGCGGCGGCTACGGGGTGGGGGCGGCGGGGTCGATCAGCTCGCGCTGGCCGATCTCGCGCCAGAGTGCCGGCGGCATCTCCGCGGCGGCGTGCGCCAGGTCGGCGTGCAGCTCGGCGGCGTCGCGCGCCCCCACGGCGGCGGCCGCGACGGCCGGATGGGCCAGCGGGAACTGCAGCGCGGCGGCCGTCAGCGCCACCCCGTGGCGGGTGCAGACCGCCTCCAGCCCGCGCGCCCGCTCCTTGATCTCCACCGGGGCCGGGGCGTAGTTGAACGTCGCGTCGCCACCCGGCCCCGTGGCCAGGATGCCGGAATTGAACACGGAGGCCATGATCACGGAGATGCCGCGCTCCGCGCACTCCGGCAACAGCTCCGGCAGCGCGGTCTGGTCCAGCAGCGTGTAGCGGCCGGCCAGCATGAAGCAGTCGAAGTCGCCGGCGCGCGCGAACTCCAGCAGCATCGGCCACTGGTTCATGCCCAGGCCGACCGCGCCCACGGTGCCTGCGGCGCGCAACTCCTCCAGGGCCGGATAGGCGCCTTCCATCACCTCCCGGAAGTGGTCGCCGGTGGCGCGCCCCGGGTCGCCCTCCGGATCGTCGGGCGCCCAGTCCGGGTCGTGGATGAGGGCGATGTCGACCCGGTCGGTGCGCAGCCGGGCGCAGCTTTCCTCCAGCGAGCGCAGCACCCCGTCGCGCGAGAAGTCGCAGATCACGTCCACGTCGGCCCGCCCCGTGCGCGCGGGCTTCGCCGGGTCGAGCAGGAAACCCACCTTGGTGGAGATGGTCAACTCGTCGCGGGGCAGGCCCGAAAGGGCCTCTCCCAGCCGCTGCTCGGACAGGCCCTTGCCGTAACGGGGGGCGGTATCGAAGTAGCGCAGGCCGGCCTCCCACGCGGCGGCGACCGCCCCCGCGGCGGCCTTGTCGGCGGCCTTGGTGCGCAGGGCGGCCAGCGGGGCGCCGCCCAGTCCCATCCGGGTGACGGTGACGCCGGTGTTGCCAATGCGAACGCGCTCGGTCGGGAGCACGGTAGCATGATAGCACAGCTCCGCTCGACGCTGGCGCCGGACCGCCGTTCCGGGCTACCGTCCCGCCGAGGTGCAGCGATGTTTCAACTGATCCGAACCCTCAGCGCCAGCCACCTGCTGGCCCGCCAGCTCCCGGTCGCGGGCGTCGCCTTCCTGACCGCCACCCTGTTCTACAAGTTCGGGAACTTCGCGCTGGAGTGCGTGGCCTTCCTGGCCACCTGGTTCGTGCTGGACGCGATCGTGCAGGGCGTCGTGCGCGTGTTCGTGCCGGCGGCACAGGCCGCCGAGCCCCAGACCTCCGACTGACAGACCTCCGACTGACTCAGAGACCGGCCGCGGTCCGCAGGAACCCCGGCAGCGCGCCCAGCGCCTCCGGCGGAATCGTGTGGCCGCCCATGAACGGGCGGAAGTCCACCCGCAGGCCGGCCGCCGCCAGCGTGTCGCGCACCATCTCCGCCCCCTCGTACGGCAGCACCGGATCCATGCGCCCGTGCGTCTGCAGCACCGGCCGCCCGGCCAGCCCCCGTGCCTGCCGCCCCCAGCGGGCAAGGTCCAGCGGCGCGCCCGACAGCAGGCAGAGCCCGGCCCAGGCGTCCCCCGACCGGCACGCGCACTCGCAGGCCACCATCGCCCCCTGCGAGAAGCCGCCCAGCACCACCCGCGCAGGCGTCAGCCCCAGCCGCTCCGCGCAGCCGGTGACCGCCTCGCGCAGCGCCGCGGCGGCCTCCGCCGAGCCCGGCGGCACCCGCCGCGACAGCTCCCCGGCGTCGAGCGGCGCGCCGGTCGCAAGCCGGCTCAGGTCCAGCGGCCACCACGCCCGCCCGCCCGGCATGCCCTCGTCCGCCAGCGACAGCGGCGCCGCCGGAAACAGCAGCGCCAGCGACTCCGTCCCCGGAGCGGCAAGGATCTCCGCGCCCAGCGGCACCAGGTCGTCGCCGGGCGCGCCGAACCCGTGGCAGAACACGCCCAGTCCCTCCGCGCGGCCCTCGGGCGGCGCGAACAACACGCAGTCCAGGCCGCCCAGCGTGAGCGGACGCGGCATCAGGAGCATCGGCCGATGGTAGCGCGAACGCTCGAAGAGATGCGCGCGTCCGGGATGGACGTGCTGGTCGGCGCCTCGCCGGCTGCGCTCGCCGACCTGGCCGACTACCGCAACTGGATCGATCCGCTGTTCCGGGAATACATGATGCGTCCCGGCGCCTCCTCCGACCTGCAGCAGGCGCTGGTCCTCCTCACGTCCGAGGGCGAGGTGACCCTGCTGGTCTCCGCCGAGATGGCTGCCAACGCCGGGGACAGCAGCGCCCACCGGATCGTCGTATGGGGATCGGACGAGGCGGCCCCCCGCGACCTGCCGGACGGGTTCGAGAAGGTGGCCGAGGCCTTCGGCCGCCCGCGCCGCGCGACGCGGACCGAGGCCCTGCTGGACCTGCTGGGCGCCGCGGCCCGCGTCGGCGCCGAGCGTGAGGCGCTGGCAGCCGGCACGTGGGAGGCGCTGGTCGGCGGCGGCCGCCGGGCCGGCGACTGCACCAACCTGCTGCGCCTCGGCCGCATGGTGAAGGATGAAGCGCAGATCGCCCTGCTGCAGCGCGCCGCCGAGGCCGCGGAGTACGCCGCCGCGGAGACCCTGGCCGTGGCCAGCGTGGGGTCGAGCTGGCGCGAGCTCACCGACCTGTACCGGATGAAGCTGGCCGAGCACGGCGCCGATCTCGACCACTTTTCCGGCAGCCCCACCGGCTTAGGCCTGGCGACCGAGGCGGACTACCGCCTGCCCGAGCGCGGCTCCATGTACTTCGACCACGGCTGCCGGCTGCGCTCCTGGTTCTCGGACACCGGCCACACCATCGCCTTCGGTCCTCCGGACGATGCCTGCCGGCGTCGGCAGGCCGCGGTGCGCGACGTGCTCCGGGCAGGCGTCGAGCACCTGGCCTCCGGCACGCCGGCCTCCGCGGCGGCGGAAGCGATGCGCCACGCCCTGGCGGCGGCCGGCCTGGACGGCTTCCCGCACGGTCACGGCATCGGCCTGGAGGTACGCGACTACCCGATCGTCGTTCCGGACACCGGCCTCCGTATCGAGGACGACTTCGTCAGCCGGCCGGCCGACCTGCCGCTGGAGGCGGGCATGGTGCTGAACCTGGAGTCCGCGGTCTGGGCGGACGACGTCAGCTCCGTGCACTGCGAGCAGTCCTTCGTCATCGAAGACGGCGGCTGCCGGCCGCTCGCCGACCAGCCGCGCGACGAGCCCCTGTCGATCTCCTCGGGGGCGTGACGGCGGTGCCGACGCCGGCGGAGACTCTCTGGTCGATCGCCCTGGCCGGCGGCAGGGGCACTCGCCTGGCCGAAGGACGCAAGCGCCTGGAGCGCGCCACTCACCCCCACCTGCCGGCCTCCGCGTGGGGGACCGCCGGCCCCAAGGCGCTGGCGTCGATGCGCGCCGGCCCCACCGGACCGGTCAAGCCCATGATCGAGTGGCATCTGGACGTGCACGCGGCGTGCCGGCGGATCGAGCGGATCATCCTGGCCGCCGGCACGGGCGGCGACCTGCTCCAGCACCACTTCCAGGCCGCCGGCGGCTCCTACCGCGGCCTGCCGGTCGAGCTCCTGATCGAGGAGCGGCCGGCCGGCACCATCGCCCCGATCGTCAAGCTGCACGCCGCCGGCCGGCTGCCCGAGCGGCCGGTCGTCTACGCCAACGCCGACAACCTGCTCGACGCTGATCTGTATGGCTGCTACCGGCACGGGCTGGAGCGCGCCGCCGCGTGCGGCATCGACCCCGGCGAGTGCGTGATCGACGTCGCCGCGCTGGTGCCGTGGGAGGAGTCGGGCGACTACGGCGCCCTGGACCTGGACGAGTCCAGCGGCCTGGTGCGCGGCTTCCGGGAAAAGGCGCCGAAGGAGCGCAACCCGTTCCTGGAGCGCGCCGGCCGCCGCTGGACGCCGATCAACTCCGGCTTCTCGATCATCCCCAACCCGCGCCGCCTGTTCGTCCGCTACCTCGACGAGGCGATCGTGCGCACCTCGCAGGCGCTGGAGCGCGGCGAGCTCGATTACGCCGCCCATGAAGGCGCGGTCAAGTACGAATCGCTCTACGAGCGGGTCGCCGCCGACGGCCGCATGGTCGCCGTGCTGGCCGAAGGCTACTGGACCGACCTGGGGACCGAGCAGAAGATCCGCGCCGCCGAGGCGCGCCTGCCCGCCCTGAGCTTCGCGCAGGCCTCCTGACCGCTACACGGCACGGCCGTCGGCGGCGCTTCAATCCGGCGCTGCGCCGGCGGCCGGTTCGTCAAGTCGAACGGCCAATGACCCGACGCTATAAGGGGTACCGATGAGTGACCCGCAGATGCCCCCGTCTGCCCAGGCGGACGCGGACCCCGTTCAGGACGACACCTTCACCGTGCTCGACCTGGTCCTGGTCCTGGTCCGCCGCCGTCGCCTCATCGTGGCCACCACCGGCATCGCGGCCGTGGTCCTGCTCGCCTACAACATCGCCGCCATCTCGATGGACCCGGAGTCGCCGTGGAACGTGCTGCCCACCTGGTTCACCGCCAGCGTGACGGTGTCCATCGCCGACGACGGTCCGGACTACGGCGCGGGAGCCGCCACCCTGCTCAGCCGGATTCCGGACACCGGCGGGCTGGCCGACTTCTCCAGCCTGCTGGCGCCGGGGACCAGCACGGACGCCAGCCGCGCGCAGGAGCTGCTCACCGGCCGGGAGATTCTGGACGCGCTCGCCCGGCAGCAGGGGTTCGTCACCGACGCGTCCAGCAACGACGACATCGTGCTGGCGCGGGAACGGCTCGCGGAGAGCCTGAATACCGAGTACCTGTTCGAATCCGACCTGCTGGTGATCTCCTACGACCACCACTACCCCGAACAGGCCGCCGCCGGGCTGGAGTTCGCCGTGCAGCGGCTGCGCGAGAAGATGCACGCGCTCACGATCGAGCGGGTGCGGCGCAGGAAGAGCTTCCTGGAGGAGCGCTTGGCCGAGGTCCGGCAGGACCGCACCGACGCGCAGGACGCGCTCACCGAGTTCCAGCAGGAGTTCGGCGTGGTCAACCTCACGTTCCAGTCGGAGGCGGCGATCGAGAACCTGACCGCCCTCAAGACCGAGCTGTACCTCAAGGAGGTCGAGCTCCACTCCCAGATCGAGCTGTTGGGCGAGAGCACGGCCGCCGTGGTCCGGCTGCGGAGCCAGGTCGACAAGCTGCGCACGCTCATCCGCGAGATCGAGCACGGCTTCGTCGAGTTCCAGGACTCCACGATCCCGCTGCAGGAGCTGCCCGCGCTGGGGGTCCGCTACATGGACCTGGCCACGGAGCTGGGCGTCCACGATGCGATCTACGCCTTCCTGCGCTCCCAGTACGAAAGCACCCGCATCGAGGAGAACGCCAGGGAGTCGGCCTTCCAGATCGTCGAGGCGGTGGAGGTGCCGCTCCGCAAGAGCCGCCCCGGCCGCGCCCTGATCTGCATCGTCGGCACCCTGGCCGCCTTCATGGCTTCGATCCTGGCCGCGTTCACGGTCGAGCGCTTCAAGCGCGCCGAGTCCGATCCCGCGCAGCGCCGCCAGCTCGACGAGATCCGCCGGGAGATCGGCTTCCGGCGGAAGAGAACAGGTCCACCCAGATGATGAAACGAGCTCTCGCCCTCCTTCTCATACTCTGCCTGGCCGTCCTGCACGCGGCCGCCCAGGACGGCGCCGGAGCGCAGTCCGGCAACGGGGGCGACAGCGTGGTCGCGTTCGGTCAGCGCATCCCGGCGCCGGCGGCGCTCCCGGACGCCCAGTTGCTGGCCACACTGCTGAGCTCCCAGCGCTACATCGTCACGCCGGGCGACCGCTACCGCCTGACGATCGCGATCCCGGAGACGGCGCGCTTCGACCTGACCGTGCAGGACGACGGCTTCCTGGAGGTCCCCTACGTGGGCAGCGTGGACACCGACGGGCAGGAATACTCGGCCATGCGCGCCTCCGTCCTGGAGTCCCTGCGCAGGATCCCGGCCGACTACATCGAGTTCGAGCTGGTCCTGCCGGCGCGCTTCGAGGTGTTCGTGGGGGGCGCCGTGCGCGCGCCGGGCACCATGATCGTGCACGCCATCAACCGCGTGCAGGACGCCATCCGGCTGGCCGGCGGGGTGGACGAGCATGGCAGCGTCCGCCGCATCGAGCTGGCCCGTGCCGACGGCTCCTCGCGCCGCATCGACCTGGCCCGCTATTTCGAGGTCGGCGGCGACGACTTCAACCCCCTGCTCCGTCCGAGCGACCGGATCTTCGTGCCGGTGGCGGAGACCACGGTCACCATCGCCGGCGCGGTCCGTTATCCGGGCCCGTACGAGCTGCTGCCCTCCGAAGGGGTCACCGCCCTGGTCGCCTGGGCCGGCGGGCTGCTGCCCGACGCCGACCCCGACAACATCGAGATCGCAGGCTACGACGGAGCGGGATCATTCGCCCGCAGGACCGCCGCGATCGACAGGGCCGACCGCATCCCGCTCCGCCACCAGGACGCCATCATCGTCCGTTCCACCACCCGGCACACCGACCCGGTGGTGCTCTCCGGCGCCTTCTACGGCCGCGCGCAGGACGGCACCGCGCCGATCACGATCCCGAAGACCCCGGTCGAGGTGACCATTCCCTACTCGAGCGGCCTGTCCCTGCGCCAGGCCATGGCCGCCGCCGGCGGTCCGACCCCGCACGCCGCCGCAGGAGCCGGCTTCATCATCCGCGCCGACGCGGACCGGCTGTCCTTCGACGCCGCCGCGATCTGGGACGGAAGCCGCCCGGACATCCCGCTGCGCGTCAACGACCGCGTGGTCGTGCCGATCGACCGGGTGACCGTCAGCATCTCCGGGGCGATCGAGCTGCCGGGCGAGTACGAGCTGCTGCGCGGCGCCACGGTCGCGGACCTGGTGAACCAGGCCGGCGGCCCCACCCCGTACGCGAACCGCCGGCGCATGCAGGTCCGCCAGCCCGACGTGAACGGGCAGTACACCTCCATGGCGGTCACCTTCGAAGAGGGAATGCTGGTGACGCTGCGCGACAGCGCGGTCGTGCGCGTGCTGTCCAGCTACGGCTCCGGCTCCGCGGTCGTCGTCGAGGGGGCCGTCTTCGGCACGCCCGCCGACGGCGACGGGCCGATCACCCTGCCCACCGCCCTTCCCTCCAACTCCGCGGAGCTCCGCACCGGCCTGCCCGCGCCGATCCCGGTCCGGCTGGTCCTGCCGTTCTATCCCGGCATGACCGTCTACGAAGCCCTGTACGCCGTCGGCGGCCCCACCCCGTTCGCGCGCGCCGCCGACACCTACGTCCTCCGCGCCGGCGAGCGCATCGAGATCGACGCCGCCGCGCTCTGGGACGGCGACGGCCTGCACGGCGACCTGCCCCTGCAGCCGCGCGACCAGGTCGTCGTCCCCGCCGCCGAGGTCTTCGTCACCGTGCTGGGCGAGGTCAACCGCCCCGGCATCATCCCCTTCCAGCACGGCCTCACCGTCAGCGACTACCTGCTGCGCGCCGGCGGCCCCACCCGCGAGGCCGACCTGGGACTGGTCCATTTCGTCGACAAGGCCGGCCGCAGCCTGCGGCACGCGGCGCTCGACGCCCCCGTGAGCACGGGCGACATCCTGATCGTCGAACGCCAGGTGATCCTGCGCCTGCTGGAAGGCATCGGACGCGTCGCCCCGATCATCAGCCTGTTCAACAACACCGCCACGGCCATCAACACCATCGGCGACTGGATCGACCCGCCCTAGTAGTCAATAGTCGCCTCCACAGAACACCATAGGCAACGAACACGTGGACGACTTCCCCAAGGCCGCTCTCAAGCACCTGGAGGATGCTCGGGCTCTCAGAGACGAGCAGCGGTTCGACGGCGCCGCCTATCTTGCAGGGTACGTGGCAGAGTGTGCCTTGAAGACGGTGATTGAGGTCGAGAACGCACAAGTCCCTCGCATCCACGACTTGAATGACCTGAAGAAGCGAGTGGATACGCTCGCAGCTCTTGCTGGTCCGCGGACCGGACGCCTCTATATTGCCGCCACCCGGTCCTTGTTGCAGGTTCTCGCTTGGCGGCCCGAGATGCGCTACCGCAGCCCGTACGTCACTGAGAGCGTCGCCGTGGCGTGGATGCGGGAAGCGGAATCAATCTATCGCCGCATCATCGGCAACCTCACCCTCGCAGGAACGATCTGATGCTGCACCTGGACGACGCTCACGCACGAGCCGAGAAGCTCCTGAGCGAGTGGATCGAGAAGAAGTCCGGTAGCTGGCGCATTCTTGTCGTCAAGGACGTGCTCGCGAAGATTCGTGTCGTACTCTGGTGCCCAAGGAAGGCGTGGGAATCCGGCAGCGATGAAATCGATCGCGAGCTGCGCAGGACCGCCGCGGACTACTGGTCGCAGAGCGTCATCCAGGGACAGGATCGAAACGAACCTGACGGCGCTTGGCAAGACGAAGCCTGGCAACAAGCCAAGCGCCATGAGTCCACGAAGAAGCTCCGCATTCTCGAGAGACACCTGGGCAAGTCGGGATGGTTCGAAGCGCCGGCCGAGCCGCCCTGGAAACTGAGATCAAGGGATGAGACCGCGATCGTGCTCTTCTACTCGTTCAAAGGCGGAGTGGGTCGGTCGACGGCACTCGCCGCCACGGCGTTGCACTTTGCCGACCTTGGCGGCCGGGTGGTCGTACTCGACGCGGATCTCGATGCGCCCGGCGTCGCCTCACTGCTTGCCGGCCACGACGGAGGGACTGCGCCATGGGGTATCGTCGACTACCTGCTGGAGCACCGCGTCTGCCGGCAGATGGAGCCTCACACCGACGATTACCATCACCGATACGCAGATGCCGGAGCCCTCGTGGCGGAAGACATCCTGGTCTATCCGGCGGGCACCTTCGACCAGGGATATGTCGACAAGCTGGCGCGAATCGACTACGGAAATCAGCCGGACGGCTCTGCACATCCCTTCGTCGCGTTATTGGAACAGATTCGCACCGAGCACGCGCCGCGCTGGATTCTGATCGACGCCCGTGCCGGGCTCGGTGAAATGTCAGGATTTCTGACCGGGGGCCTCTGTCACCTCCACGTGCTTCTGGGAACGCTCGCGGATGCGAGTTGGCGGGGTCTGGAGCTGATCCTGGAACGACTCGGCGGAAACCGCGTTCGGGAAGGCAAGCCGCAGGCGGAGTGCCTGACGGTCGCGTCCATGGTGCCGCAGTCGGATCAATCGCTGTTCGAGCAACTTGTACGGCGGTTCACGGACCGCGCGCGCGATGCCTTCAGCGGCCACTACTACGCTGCTCCGGACGGGGCGCCGGACACACTCTGGACGCTGAACGACCTGGAGAGCGACGACGCCCCCCACGTACCGGTCGTGCTTCCGTACGACGAGCGTCTGGCGACGTTCCGCAACCTTGATGAGGTCGCGGACTCCATCTTGCTCGGAGACCCGTACGAGGCGCTCGCCCAGCGGATATGGACCAGCGTGCCGTGAGCAATCCGTCGCGGCGGCTCACCAAACAGGACTGCGCGGTTCTGCGTGCTCAACTCACGGATCTGGGTTACGGGCAAGCGGAAGCCGAGGAGCCGGAGCTGTTGGCCCGACGTCTGTATCCGGTATCCGAGCACGTGCGCGCCCTCGATCCGAGAGTCGTGCTCGTCGTCGGCCCGAGGGGATCCGGAAAGAGTGCGTTGTTCAGCGCGTTCTTCTCGGAAAATCGCGACGTGGCGGAAGCGATTGCGCGCTGGTCACCCAGGACGCCGAGTCCGCACGACCAGTCAGCAGCCTCCCAGTGGACTGCCGCATACCCATCCGGAACGGCGTTTCCCGACAGCCAGGCACTCGCGAATCGGGTCGGGTCAGACCAAGACGCCAAGAAAGTCTGGCATGCCATGCTCGTGCGCTCGCTCGCCGATCGTCTGGACGAGCATCAGCGCGCGAGGCTGCAGCCCATCTTGACGCCGATGGCCGTGGATGTGGGCTCCATTCTCGGGGCTTACGACACGATGGAGATCGGTCCCACGGCCGCGCTGGATGAGCTCGAACAGAACCTGCAGAGCTCAGGGGAATGGATATTCGTCGGCTACGATGAGCTGGATACCCTCGGCGGTTTCGACTGGTCGCTGATGGCCAGGATGGTACGAGGGCTGATGGCCTTCTGGTCCGACTACAGCCGCCGTTGGAAGCGGATACGCGCGAAGATCTTCCTGCGTTCGGACCTGTTCCGGCGCCATGCGGGGATGGGTACCGCGGACTTCGCCAAGCTGGCGGCGAACCGGGCCGATCTGACGTGGTCCGATGGTGCGCTGCTTGGCATGCTGGCGAAGCGCATCGCCAACACGTCCGACGGTCTTGCCGCCTATTGTCGGGGGGCGCGGCTCAAGCTGACGCACCACGACACGCTGGGCCTGATCCCGGTAGTAAGAGATCCGCGGGACGCGTTTGCCCTTCTGGAGCGCATCGCCGGAGAGTTCATGGGTGCCGAACGCAAGAAGGGCTTCGTGCGCAACTGGATCCTTGCCCACTTGCGAGACGGAAACGGGCTGGTCAGTCCTCGGTCCCTGGTTCGCCTGTTCGAGCAAGCCGCCGGGAAAGACGCGGCGAACCAGTCACTGACTCCGCCCCGGCTGATCCATCCCACTGCCCTGCGTCAAGCGCTCGACGACGTGTCGGACAGTCACGTGACACAGGGAATTTCCAACGAGTGGCCTTGGCTTGAAGGGGTTCGCGACCGGCTGCAGAACGACCAGCTCGTGCCCTGGGAACAGCGGAAGATCACCAACCTGTTGGCCGCCGACTGGGATGCCCCCTGGGGACCGCCCGATCGGTCGGACATCCGCCCGCCGGCGGACCGGCCGGCCGACTTCGTCGACTACCTGATCGAGCTCGGCATCTTCCGCCGCCGCTCCGACAACCGTGTGGACGTGCCCGATCTGTACCTGTCCGGCCTCAATCTGCGTCGCAAGGGCGGCGTCAGGAGGCGCAACGGGTAACCGGAGCAGGGCGTGATAGCGTCATGGCGGCACGGCGTCGCAGTACGCCAGCTCCCAGCCGTGGAACACCACGACCAGCCCGGTGAAGCGCACGCCCGGAAACTGCCGCGCCAGGCGCTCGTCCCCCAGGTAGCGCGCAAGCTGCGCCTCCGCGCCCCCCACCGTCGCGGCGACCCCGGCCTCGTCGAGGGTCTCGGAACGTTTCAGGTACTTCAACTCGATCAGGTAGCCGCGCCGCAGGTCCGGGTAGCGGGCCACCAGGGGCTCCAGCGCGATGTCGGCGTGTCCCTTCCCCAGCTCCGCCTCCGACCGGAAGACATAGTAATCGGCCACGCTCAGGTACGCCGCCAGGAAGCCCTGGATCACTTTCTCGCCCGCGATGTAGTCGCGGATACCCGTCTGCCGCGCGATCGCCCCGCCCAGGAACTCCAGCACCGGCCGCCACTCGCCCTCGGTGGCCATCCGCATCATCAACTGCTCGAACCGGAACAGGTTGACCGAGAACACCTCGACGTCGCGGTACGCGTCGCGCAGAAAGCCGTACATCAGCCGCTTCACCGTCTGGTTCGGGATCGCCAGCCGCGGCATCACGCCCTGCACGCCGCGGATGCTCAGCAGCCCGAAGTAGTGCATCAGGGACAGGAAGTTCTCCGGCCGGGTGAGGTCCTTCAGCGGAAAGCCGGGCACGATGCGGGTGTCCGCCCGCTCCTCGCCGATCACGTCGCGCAGCAGGTCGAAGTTGCCGTTGAGCTGCCGGCCGGTCACCAGCAGGTGGCGCAGCTTGCCGTAGTCGATGCGCACGTTGGTGTCGATCAGGTACTCCGGCACGTCGCGGTTCGGCATTGAACCGTCAAGGTAGTAGAGTACCATGTCGGTGTTGTACAGGTCGGTGTCCGCCGCCGTGGCGAACCGGTAGCCGTTGTACCACTCGCCCATGACTCCCATGGCGGTGTCGACGCCCTGGTTGAACACGCCGTGGTCCCGGTAGGTCTCCACCAGCCGCCGCACCTCCGCCTCGGTGAAGCCGACCATCTCGTTGAAGTCCGGTTCCAGGCTGATGTTCTTGCCGATGTTGAAGCCCGAGGTCACGTCGTCCATGGTCACCGGCGACACCCCAATGATGAACAGCCGCTCCAGGCCGCCGCCGCTGCGGCTAGTCGCCGACTTCAGCGTGGCGAAGAAGTTGCGGTAGAAGCCCCCGCCGTGGGTGAACGAGTGGTACGCCTCGGCGCCGTGATGCGCCAGCACGGTATTGGCGAAGTTGTCGTACTCGTCGATCAGCGCGTACAGCGGGATGTCGTGATCGCCCGCGTAGCGGAACAGCTCGGCAAGCTTGTTGGCGATGGACGGCGGCGCGAGGATGTCACGCAGCACCGCTTCGGGAAACAGGTCGGGGTGGCGCCGCAGAGCGCCCCGGAGCTCGATGGTGCAATAGGTCTCGAACTCGCGCTCCAGCGTCTCGAGCGTGTCGTCGACCGCCGAGAAGTCGAACCGCAGCACGACGTAGCGGCTCTGTTCCCCGGTCGGGTCGCGCCCGATGTCGGTTCCGGCGAAGGTGGTCTCGAACCTGACGCTCCAGAAGCGGTCGTAGTAGTTCTCCAGCAGCGACACCCACAGCGACTTGCCGAACCGCCGCGGGCGGATGAGGAACACGTAACGCTCCTGCTCCAGCCGGCGCAGGAAGCGCGTCTTGTCCACGTACAGCCAGCGGTTGCGGCGAATGCGCTGGAAGTCCGATTCGCCGTAGGGAATGCGCGGGTGGGCAGGCAGCGAGCTCATCTCAGCGACCGGCACCTGCCGACTCTATCCCGCCGAGCGCGCCGCCGGCAAAAGCGTCCGGCGCGTCGGCTTGGCCGTCTGTCGCTACCGGTCCACCTTGGCAACCAGTGGGTACCTCTCCGGATGCCGGATGCGATCGATGTCCAGGTCCACGTCAAGGTCGGGCCAGTGGAAGTGCCCGTCACGCTCCTCGATCACGTTGAAGACCTGGTCGACGGAAGCCTGCCGGAACCACGGAAACAGGTCGTGGTCCAGGTACAACTCGGTGTCACGCCATGCCAGCCACAGGCCCGCCGGAGTGAGCTGCACCAGGAAGAACCGATACGGCCCCTCCCTGAACACCGTCGGGCTCACGTGTGTGAGTATAACGCAGGTCTCCTGCAACCGCTCGATCGCGGGGCGATCGCCGGACTCTCGCGGAGGTCGCCCACATCGGCCTGTAGGCGAGGCCAAGACAGGCGATCACCGGGGCCTCGATGCCCTGTAGGCCGCCAGCACCTGCTCCACCACCCACAGCGGCTTGCCGCCGTTCACCTGCCGGGCTGCCCGGATGAGCGGCGTCCGCGTCGCCACCGAGTGGACGACAAATCACGGACCCGGCTGCACGATGTCGACGCTGCCCAGCAGCAACCATGGGAGCTCGTCAGCAACACGGCGCTTCATCTCCGCTTACCCTTAGTATTTTGTTCATAACAGAATCATTCTTAGCATGTAGAACTTGGGATAGTATTCCGACCTCGACAAAGATGACGACTTTGTCGTCTAACCGACTTACCGCGTGCCACGGTCGCCAACGCGGCAACGAAGGCGTGCGCGCGGCGCGCGCCCCACGCCCCTGAACGAGTCGCAGCTAGATCCGCAGCGCATAATCTCCCGCCATAAGGCAGTAGAGGTTAGACGGTAGATCGATAGCTCAACATGCACCTTACTAATCAGGGCCCATAAAAATCCGGATTTCCATAGCAAAACTCGCATCCTGAGAAACCACTAAACTCCAGGTCTCCCCCCAACTGCCATTCGTTACACCATTCGCATTGTGCGACATCTCCTGACTCAAGACACTCCACACAGACATTGGTACTACCGTGCCGCACCACGCTACCGTCCGTCTGGCAAAAGGCGCAGTTCATAGCTCCAAGGCTCGTATCTTTGTCCATCAACGAGGCTAAATCGGGAGCTATGACCTCAAATTTGCACTCGTTGCATCGGCGTGTATTGTCCTGAGACGAACTGATGCGAATCTTTTCTTCACACCTTGGACAGCTGATCTCAACGATCGTATCGGAGAGTGAACAGACTAGACAAGACCCAGTTGACAGCAGCTTTGAGGCCTTACTTACTTGTGATGACATATAGCCGCAACCCGGGCAGATGCGGAAAACCGCTCCCGCTCGTGTTTCCTTCTCGATCGCCGGCTTCAGCTTTTCGAAGGCTACCCCAAGGAACGCGTTGTTGCGCTTTATCGAAGATCTTATTTGCTCTATATTCGGCTTGAATCGCGCGAACTCATCTTTCCAGGTTTCGAGAAGACGATCTACGTGAAACCAGCAATTGCACTGCTCCTTGGCGATCTTTTCCTTGAGAGCACGCTTCGCTGACGTGACCCCCGCCTCATGAAAGAAGTGGATGATCCTATTGCGGTGCGCTGCTATTTCCTTGAATTGACGTTCAGCGTCCCGAGGAATGCTTTGTTTGCATATCTTCCTTAACCTTCGTATCGCCTCGTCAAGCCCGACTGTTTTGTAGTTACCCGAAAGAAACTGATCCCATCCAGCCTTCGAGATGTTGTCGACTACGAGAGACCAATGCTCGTGCATGAGACGTGCCTTTAGGAGTAACTCTATCGCGGCAGCGAAATGAATCAGAGAAGATTTGGGATCACTATCGATCTCCCCTACTCCTCGCTTGAGGAAATCGATTGCGTTCTCGGAGAGGTGCTGCGTTGCTTGCAGGATTTTGCTGTCGGACATGACTTGTGTCGTTTCGATGAGGGGCATTGTCACGCCAGATGCCGCGCGTGTCGATGACGCGTTTGCCGGCGAGGCATCCTGGACCGACGCGGCGGAACTCCGCGTGATCGGTCAGCAGCAGGATCACGTCGGCCGCCAGCGCCTGGTCCAGGCTGGCCAGCGCCGTCCGTCCGCCGGCCGCGAGACCGGGGGGCAGGTCGTCGGCGTGCGGCTCGACCACCAGCAGGCGGCCGGGGCAGGTCTCCTGCAGCCGCTCAATCACGGCGATCGCCGGACTCTCGCGCAGGTCTCCCACGTCGGCCTTGTAGGCGAGGCCAAGGCAGGCGATCACCGGGGCCTCGATGCCCTGGCAGGCGGCCAGCACCTGCTCCGCCACCCACAGCGGCTTGCCGCCGTTCACCTGCCGGGCTGCCCGGATGAGCGGCGTCCGCTCCGGCGCCGAGTGGACGATGAACCACGGATCGACCGCGATGCAGTGGCCGCCGACGCCCGGACCCGGCTGCAGGATGTCGACGCGCGGGTGCCGGTTGGCCAGCCCGATGAGCTCCCACGGATCCACTCCCAGTGAGTCGCACACCAGGGAGATCTCGTTCGCGAACGCGATGTTCACGTCCCGGTACGCATTCTCGGTGAGCTTCACCAGCTCGGCGGTGCGTGCCGTTGTCGTGTGGCACGTTCCGCGGACGAACACCCGGTAGAGACCGGCGGCCGCGGCCGCGCAGGCGCCGGTGATCCCGCCGACGACCCGATCGTTGTTGGTCAGCTCGTGCAGCATGTTCCCCGGGATCGCCCGCTCCGGGCTGTACGCGACGCGCACGTCGCTCTCTGCCCCTGCCTCATGCGGAAACGACAGGTCGCCGCGCGACTCGGCAAGCCAGGCACAGAGCTGCTCCGTCGTGCCGACCGGCGACGTGGACTCCAGCACCACCAGATTGCCGGGTCGGAGCGACGGCGCCAGGCTCTCCGCGGCTGTCCGCACGAAGCTCACGTCCGGCGCGTGATCCGGTCCGTGCGGCGTCGGCACCGCGATGATGAAGGCGTCGGACGGCTCCGGGATCGCCGCCGTCCGCAGTGCGCCGGCCGCAACCACCGTGCGCACCAAGTCGTTCACGTCCTCCTCGGCGGTCGGCGCCGCCCCGGACGCGATCGCCGACAGGCGCTCCGCGTCCACGTCGACGCCGGTCACCTCGATGCCCCGCGCGGCAATGCTGGCCGCGGTGGGCAGCCCCACGTAACCCAGCCCGATCACGCACACCCGCCGCGGACGCACGTCAGCCGCCGGTGAGCTCGGCCAGGATGCGCTCGCTCGCGTGCCCGTCACCGAACGGATTGGCCGCGCGCGCCATGGCCGCGTAGGCCTCCTCGTCCTCCAACAGCCGCTCCGTCTCGCCGACGATCCGTTCGGCGTCCGTGCCTACCAGCCGAACCGTCCCCGCCGCGACCGCCTCCGGCCGCTCGGTGACGTCCCGCATCACCAGCACCGGCTTGCCGAGCGCCGGCGCTTCCTCCTGGATGCCGCCCGAGTCGGTGACGATCAGGTGCGCGTCGCTCATCACCGCCACGAAGCTCAGGTAGTCCAGCGGTTCGATCAGGTGGATGTGCGGCCTGCCGCTCAGGTGTCGCCGCACCGGCTCCTGCACGTTGGGGTTGGGGTGCACGGGAAAGACGATCTCGACGTCGTCGCGGGCGCCGATCGCCGCCAGCGCGCGGCAGATCTCCTCGAATCCGGCGCCGAAGTTCTCCCGCCGGTGCGCAGTGACCAGGACCAGCCGCCGGCCGGGTGTCCGCGCCGGCAGGTTCTCTCGCGCACGCGCGGCCAGCTCCTCATCGCTCCCGACGCGCTCCGCGACGTGGTGCAGCGCGTCGATGCACGTGTTCCCGGTCACCGTGATGCCGGAATCCGGGAACCCTTCGGACAGCAGGTTCTGCCGCGACCCCTCGGTCGGCGCGTAGTGCCGGTCGCTGATCGCGTCGGCGATCCGGCGGTTCATCTCCTCCGGCCACGGCGCATACCGGTCGCCCGTGCGGAGCCCCGCCTCCACGTGCCCCACCGGCACCTTCGCGTAGTAGGCGGCGAGCGCGGCAGCCAGGGCGGTGGTCGGGTCGCCGTGCACGAGCACGCGGTCCGGTCGCACCTCCGCCAGCACGTCACGCATGCCCGTGAGCACCGCGCACGTGACGTGCGTGGCGTCCTGGTTCGGCGCCATCACGTCAAGGTCGTACTCCGGGTTCAACTCGAACAGCTCCAGCACCGAGTCCAGCATCTCCCGGTGCTGCGCCGTCACGCAGATGCGATGGTCCACCCCGTCGGCCGCGGTAAGCGCGCGCGCCACCGGCGCCATCTTGACCGCCTCCGGCCGGGTGCCGAACACGGACAGGATGCGAACGTTTCCAACCGGATCGTTAAATTGTTTCATGGTAATTGTTTCGGTACGGGAAGAGATCAGGCGGCGAGGCCGGCGCCGCCAGCAACTGAATAGCACGTCCACCGGCGCGCCGACAAACGGTCGCCACGCAGTCCTTCACCATCCGGCCCGGTCCACGACCCGTTGGATGATCCCGAGGTAACGCTCCGCAAGCCGGCCGCGCTCGAATCGCCCGGTCACGTACTCCCTCCCGGCGGCACCGAGCCTGTTTCTCAGCTCTGCGTCGTCGGCCAGTCGCAGCGCCGCCGCGACCAGTTCCTCCTCGTTCTCCGGCTCGACGCAGATGCCGCAGCCGGCTTTCGCAATGAAATCCTCAGCGAATCCCTGCACACCCAGAATGATCGGACGCTCCATCGCCGCGGACTCGAAGATCTTCGACGGCATCACGGTGGCGAACGTCCTTGCCTTGCGGAGATGGACCAGACAGGCGTCCGACACCGAAAGGAGCGCGGGGATCTCACCGCGGTCGAGCGCTCCCGCGAACACCACGTTGTCCAGACCGTTCCGCAGCGCTTCATCGCGCAACGCGCCCAGCCGGGCACCGTCACCGACCAGCAGGAACACGACATCGGAGCGGCTGCGATCCAGCAGGAGTTTCGCAGCCCTCAGCACCACCTCCAGGCCATGTGCCAGGCCGATCGTGCCGCAGTAGGTAACGCAGAACCGGCCGGCGACGCCCAACCGATCCGCGAGTTGCCGATCCCGCTCGGCGGGCACGAACAGGTCCCCATCCACACCGTTCATCACCACGGAAATGCGCTCCGCGGCGACCCCGCGTTGAATCAGTCCGTCCCGATACCCATCTCCCAGCGTGACGATGTGGCTCGCCGCCCGGTACATCCCTCTTTCCAGGTTCTCCAGGGCCTTCAGTACCAGGCGAGCGTGCAGCGCGCCGACGGCTGCGATCGACTCCGGCCACAGATCCCGGATTTCGATCAGCACAGGCCGGCGTCGCAGCGTGCCGACCACCACTCCGGCCCACCCGCAGAAGAATTGCGGCGACGTGGCGATGACGATATCCGGCCGCACCTCGAGCATCGCGCAACAGACCGCCGACACCAGGTAGAAGAGGAAGCTCGCACTCCGCTTCCACGTCCCCTCATTGGCCGCCAGCAACGTGAGGCAGCGCACCACGCGAATACCGTCGACGTACTCGATCTGCCGCAGCGCGTTGCGATACCCGGGATAGAGCACGCCGCGCGGATGGTGCGGCGCGCACGTCACGACCGTGACGGCATGGCCGGCGGCAGCCCACCGCCTGCAGTGGGCGAAGGTGCGGGATGCCGGCGCATTCCGCTCCGGCGGGAAGTAGTGAGAGAGGAAGAGAATGCGCACTTACTGAACCGCAATGCTGACGGCGGCGCGAAGGCTCGCGACCGCGCTAGAAAACCGAAGGCAGGGATTGGGAATCTCGACCCCGAACCGCGGGCAGTAGACCGAGTCATCTTCCGCCGCGTCCGCCCAGCCCGACCAGTCGACCCGAACCCTCCCGCCGGGAGTGCCTACCGTACAGGAGTCGCCGTTCACCTCCTCGATCCGGCAGTCCGGGTGGAAGTGCACGCGCGCCACCGATCGCACGGTTCGCGTCGACTCCACGCTGTCGGAGATTTCGAGTCGCCCGCCGGCGTGCCAGCGAAAGGTCCTGGCATGCGTCGGCCGCCCCCGCAGATGCCGGTACCCGTCATGTCGCGCCGACAGCAGGAATCCGTTCGGGAACTCCTGCCACTCCACGTCCCGCGGCGCGCACCGCCGTCCCACCCGGAACGCCGCCCACACCTCGACCTGATTCTGCCCTTCGATCTCCACCGTGTTGTGCGCGCGCGTGGAGCGGCAGTAATCGCGCATCGCGCCCGCCTCGTAGGTGGAGACACCGCTGTCGACGACCACCCTGGCGCCGCGCAGGGACAGCTCGAACGACAGCAGATCGGCATGCCCATGGCCGGGTTGGTAGTCCGGACCGATCGGCCCCGCGTCGCACACCACGTAGTGACCGTCGGACGTTCGCGCGCCGTAGTAGCCGCTGTCGACGAGCGCGAACGGGCCAACCTGCGGCTCCGGAGGGGTGTACCGAGAGGGGTCCCCCCGATGGGGCTCCTCCAGCGCGCTGTCGTTCAGGAGCGCGATTCCGCCATCGGGATGGCAGATACTGGCCAGCGCCGTTTCCACGCGCTCGACATACGGTCGAACCAGCTCGCGGAGACTGCCGTCGCGTGTGCACGCGAGTAGCCGCAGCCCGTGCAGGACGCGTTGCTGGTACATCGGGGACCGCTCGAAGTGCCCGCCGTCCGCCAGCACCTGCTCCGGCAACTCCCGTTCCAGCACCTTGACGCCGGTCCGCAGCCAGGAAGCCGCCTCCGGATGGGCGAAGCAGCTCCCGGCCACCGCCAATGCGACCCCGTTCTCGAACAGGTGATTGCCGAGCAGATGCCACTCCAGACGGCGTCGCAGGTGGTTCGCCTGCCTGCGGACGCTCGACCACAGCGCCGCGGCGAACACGCCGTCCGCCAGCGTCCGCTCCCGATGGCGGCCCAGGAACATCGCGCACCAGTTGGCGAGCCGCAGCGACAACGGATACGGCTCCCAGCCGACCTGCCCGTGGCCGGGCACGTGCCGCTCGATCCAGTGAAGCGCCACGTCGCGCGCCTGCGGAAACGCCAGGGACCACAGGAAATCGTGGTAATGCAGATGATAGCGCCACAGCAGCGGCACGTGCGCGACCTGCCAGTCCGGCGGAAAGCCGATCGCCTCGGTCCGGTTCTGGAACGTCAACGAACCCGAGAGGAGCGATCCTCGATCGTGAGCGCCGCCAGCCGGCGGCCACGGAACGCTCATCTCGTCCGTCCAGCGGATCTCCGGCAGCCGCTCCCGCGCCTGCGCGCGGCGAGGTCCGGTCCGATTACGCCGCAGCCGGTAGACGAGCTGCCCGCCGACCTGCCGCGGCCGCAGATGGCGGATCGTCCGCAGATAGCGCCCGGCGGCGGTAGGGCTCATCGAGGTTCGCGTGCGTTGGCAACGAGGCCACCGGTCACCCGACGTCGACCATGGTGCCGGTTTCCAGGCTGCGCACGGCCCCGAAGCACACGCGGTGGGTGGCGGCGATACCGGACCAGGGAATCGGCCACGGACCGCCGTCACGGCACACGCTCAGAAAGGCATCGATCTCCTCGGCGAACCCCTTGGCCTGCTTGCCGCGCAGCCGCCGTCCCCCGCCGTGGAAGCGGGTCGTGCGAAAGTCGTCCATGACAGCGCTCCTGCCGTCCGCGAATACCTCGCACCGTTCCTTGGTCAAGGCACGGTGCCCCAGAGCCAGATACTGGATCGTCGCCAGTGAGCCGTCCGCGTACCGGATTGTGATCACGGAGGAGTCCCGGGGAACCACGTCCCGAGCGTCGGAGGCGATGCTGGTGGCCACGACCGAGACCGGATCGCTGTCGATCAGGGCGGTGCAGAAGTCCACGAAGTGGCAGCATTCGCCGATGATGCGTCCTCCTCCCTCCTCCGGATCGTGCAGCCAACTCTCGGCAGGGATCGCCCCGGCGTTGACCCGGTAGTTCACGACCATTGGAGTCCCTCGATCTCGAAACGCGGCTTGCAGCGCGCCGGCATGAGTGGAGAACCGGCGGTTGAACCCCACCATCAGACAAGGCTCGAACCCGTCCCCTCGCGCGTCCTGCAGGGCGGTCTCCACCTCGTCGAGTTCTGCGTCATCAAGGCACAGGGGCTTCTCGACGAAGACGTGCTTCCCGGCCCGCAACGCCGCGGCTACGAGCCCGGCGTGGCTGCCGTGCCGGGTGGCGATGAACACCGCAGCCGTGTCGGCACGCTCCAGCACCTCGCCTGAATCCGTGGTGGCCACAGCGAAACCGAACCGCTCCGCAGCCTGCGTGGCACTCCGGCCGGTGCTCGTGCAGACCGCGGTCAGCCGAGCGCCCACCGCCTTCGCGATCTGCGGCAACAGCACGCTCCGCGCAAAGCCGCCGGCGCCGATGAGCCCTACGCCGATGCCGCCGTCTCGCGCCCCCGCCGCACGGTCCTCCATCCGACGGACCGTGCGCTCCGGCCGTGCTCCTTCCGGGTACTCCAGCACGATGCCCAGGTACCGGCGGTCGAGCGTGCTCTCCGCCGGCAGCTTGCCCTCGATCAAGGCATACGCGTCGAGCGCGTCCACGAACGGCAGGCGATGGGTGACCAGCGCCGACGGCGTCACCTTCCTCTGCTGCACCAAGTAGAGAAAGCTCTCCAGGTTGCGCTGCTCGGTGAAGCGGACGTAACCGAACGGATAGTCGTTGCCCCGTTCCTCGTAGTCAGGATCGTAGCGACCGGGACCGTACGACATGGCAAGCCGCAGATCGAGCTCCTTGCGGTAGAACGCATCACGCGGCACCTGCATGCCCACCAGACCGACTGCCACCACCCGACCCTTGTGGCGCGACAGTTGCGCCGCCAGCTCGATCGGCTGGCTGCTCGGCGTAGCTGCGGCGATGATCACGGCATCCGCCCCCCGGCCGCCGGTGAAGCCCACGCACGCGCCCTCGGCGTCGGAGCCCACCGCCAGATCGGCGCCCAACGCGCCAGCGAGCGTGGCCCGTTCCGCATCCGGGTCCACGCCCAGGACCGCGCATCCATTCGCCTTCAGGATCTGCACCGTAAGCAGCCCGATCAGTCCCAGCCCGATGACGACCGCCCGCTCGCCGATCAGGGGCTGCGCTTGCCGTACCCCCTGCAAGGCGATCGCTCCGACGGTCGCGAACGCCGCGTCTGCGTACGAAACGCCGTGCGGGATCTTCGCGCACAGATTTCGCGGCACGAAGTTGAACTCCGCATGGTTGGCGTACCCCGCACCGGCCATGGCCACCCGATCCCCCCGTTGCAGCCCGGCCGCATCCCGACCGGCCTCAACCACATCTCCCGACGCGGAGTACCCCAGCGGCACCGGTTCGTCGAGTCTGGCGAACACCTGCTCGGCGGTCGCCCGCACGCCCCTCGTCCGCACCGTGTCGAACACCTTCTTCACCAGATCCGGCCGCGCCCGCGCCTTCCCCAGCAGCGTCCTCTGCCCTAGCTCGAGCAGCATCCTCTCGGTGCCGGCCGAGATCACGCTGCACCGCGTGCTCACCACCACGCCCCCGGCCCCGCAGGTCGGCACAGGCACCTCGGTCAGCGACAACTCACCTCGCCTCGGCGACTGCAGCACCTGCTTCATTCCTCGGTCACTTTACCCATCGCAAACGTTCCGCGATCATACGACCGGGACGTCCTTGAAACTACTACGTGATGTGCCATCGCTACCCGGGCGCACCGCACGCTTCGCCATCAAGACCGTACGAAGCTCTGCCCGCCTTCGCCGCCTGAAGAGGCTGGGAATCCACCGGATCCCCCCCAATTTCCTGTTCTCCCACGAACTGATGACATCAAACGCCATCGTAATCGACGTAGGATGCAGCTATGAGGCTGAGTTCTCCGTAGCCATGATCGAACGCTATGGTGCGAGAGCGATCGCCGTCGATCCTACCTCGTTCCTGTCCGTAAACTCACAAGTTGTTGAACAGGCGTGAATTGATGGTTTT
>JAPPNY010000231.1 GCA_028818385.1 Spirochaetaceae bacterium | reverse complement strand
ATGTTTCGATGAGGCACCGGTTCTCGTTCGTGTGGATGTTTGATGAGGCAATGCGAATGCTTGACACCGAATCCGGCCGAGCGCTACCGTCGGCCCCAGTGCGGACGCCCGAGCTCACGGGATGGTGAGCACGGCCACGGAGATCAGATAGCGCACCGAAACCGGAAGATAGCGCGACGACAAGGGCATCGCCCCGGCCGGCTCCCGTGACCGGCTGCTGCCGCCCGACGCGACACGACAGGAGGATCCTCTCGAGGAACACGGCGTGAAGAACACAGAGCCCGGCGAAGTATCATCCGCCCTTGCGGACGCTACTGCCGACGGCAGACTGGGCAACTTCTTCCGTACGTGCGTCCGCCAGCGACACCTGCTGTACCTCGCCGCGCCGGCCTTTCTGGTCGTGTTCGTCTTCACCTACCTCCCCATGTACGGGGTGGTCGTCTCGTTTCAGAACTTCCACTTCGTGCGCGGCGTCTTCGGCAGCCCCTGGGTAGGGCTGCGGTGGTTCGAGTCGTTTTTTGCCAGTCCGTTCGCATTCCGGATCATCAGAAACACGGTTCTTCTGGGGTTTCTCAACTTCGCGATCGGCTTCCCGGCGCCGATCCTGCTGGCGCTGTTGCTGAACGAGCTCCGATCGGCAGGGTTCAAGCGGTCCATACAGACGCTGTCGTATTTTCCGAGCTTCATCTCGGCGGTCATCATCGTCGGCATGCTGAAGGAGCTCGCCGGGCTGGAGGGCCCGATAAACGCCCTGATGGTCCGGCTCGGAATCGAGCCCCTGCACTTCTTCGCCCTGCCGGAGTGGTTTCGCAGTCTCTATATCGGTTCCGACATGTGGCAGAGCATGGGGGTGGGGACGATCATCTACCTGGCCGCCCTGACCCAGCTCAATCCAGAATTGTACGAAGCGTCCGTCATCGACGGCGCCAATCGGCTGCAGAAGATCCGGCACGTCACCATACCGGGCATCGCTCCCACGGTGATCATCCTCATGATCCTCGCCGTCGGTCAGATGATACGCAACGCGGACACCGAGAAGGTGCTGCTCATGTACAACCCGCAGACCTACGAGACCGCGGACATCATCGGCACCTACGTCTATCGACAAGGCATACTGGGCGCGAATTTCAGCTACGCGGCCGCCGTGGGGCTGCTGATGAGCGTCGTGTCGTTCATATTCCTCTACGTCACCAACCTGGTGAGCAGACGGATCTCGGACACCAGCCTGTGGTAACGGCTCTGGGGTAGCGGCATGGCGATGATCGAGGACCGCACCTGGGGGTCGGTGCTCTTCAACGTGGTCAACCACGCCTTCCTGGTGGTGATGGGCGTCGTGTGGCTGTATCCCATGGCCCGGGTCATCGCCCTTTCGCTGAGCGATCCTACGGCGATCCTGCTCGGGGAGGTCGATTGGTATCCGAAAAGGCCGACCCTGAAGGGGTATTCCTACATCCTCAGCTATCGCCTGCTGTGGCGGGCGTATGCCAATACCGTGCTGTATGCCGGCGTCGGCACGTTCGTGACCATCATGTTGACGTCGATGATCGCGTACTCGCTGTCGATCAAGACGTTCGTGTTGCGGAAGTTCCTGACCGTCTACCTGGCGATCACCATGTTCTTCTCGGGCGGCCTGATTCCGACCTTCCTGTTGATCAAGACCCTGGGCGGGATGGACACCTTCTGGGTGATGGTGATACCGGGCTCGGTCGCCGCGTTTACGGTCATCGTCTTCAGGACGTTCTTTCAGAACCACCCGGAGTCACTGCGGGAATCCGCGTACATCGACGGGGCGAACGACTTCACGATCCTCTTCCGCATCGTGCTGCCGATATCGACGGCGCTGCTGGCGACGTTCGCCCTGTTCACGATCGTCGGGCACTGGAATCGCTGGTTCGAGGCGCTGATATACCTGACCGATCCGGAGCGGCATCCGCTGCAGATGATCCTGCGGCGGCTGGTGGTGCTGGAGGACACGCTGCACCACCTGTTCGACTCCGAAGATCCTCGCATACTGGCGATGATGGAGGGGGTCATCCATCCGAAGAACATACAGTTCGCGGCGGTCGTCATCGTCCTGGTGCCGATCGTGATCATGTTTCCGTACGCGCAGCGGTACTTCATGAGAGGGCTGATCGTGGGATCGCTGAAGGGTTGACCGGCGTGCGGTGGCAGGGAGGTGCGATGGAAGGAGACTGAACGAATGTGGTATCAATTCAGGAGATCGGAGCGGACGGCGTACGCGTCCGCGAGACACACACGAAGCGAGGTGTAAACGTGACGAAGCTGAACAAGCACATGGTGCTGGGAGTGACATTCCTGTGCCTCTCCGCCCTGATCGCGGGCGCGAGCGCGAGCGAGGAGATGGCGGAAGGGATGCCCGAGGTGCTGCAGTTCTCCAGCTACATGGGAGAGCCGGGGGCGGAAGTCCATATCTCGGAGTGGCCGTCGCAGATGGCGATCGTAGCGGCCGCAGAGAGATACCTGGGCATGCCGATCGAGATCGAGTGGGTGTTGCTGCCGCCGGGAGATCACCGGGACCGGCAGGCCGTCTACCTTGCCAGCGGTGATCTGCATGACGTCTTCAGCGCGAGCGGGAATGTGGAGACCATCAACAACCTCGGCGAGCTGGGCCAGATCATCAACATCCTGGACTACGAAGACGAACTGCTCTACTACAAGGAGTGGCTGGGAACGGAGAACTACAACCTGGAGCGGGCCGGGTTCGACACCGGCAAGGTGTGGGGGTTCGCCTACGGGCAGGCTTCCCCGGACGAAGGATCGCAGTGGGTATGGGCGGCCCGGATGGACACCTACGAGACGCACGATCTGCAGGTGCCGGAGACGCTCGATGAGCTGTACGACGTGCTCGCGGCGTTGAAGGGATTGTATCCGGACTCGTATCCGATGGAGTCCTACGTCGCGCCGCAGTGGTACGGAATCCCGCGGGTGATCATGCTGATCAACCGGGTGGACTTCGGGGTCTACTACGACGGCAGCAAGTACATCTATGGTCCCATCGACCAGGAAGAGCGGTTCAGGCAGAGCATCGAGTACGTGGCCCGGCTCTACGAAGAGGGGCTCCTGCAGCCGGAGTTCTTCACGCAGAACCCGGACGACCTGCCGGCCAAGTCGCTGCAGGACCGGACCTTCATGATCCCCAACCAGTTCGCCCTCAACGTGTCCAACCGGCACAACAATCCGGAATACCCCGAGGTCGTATGGGGGGTGATGCCGAGGCCCACGGGATTCGACGGACAGCCGGGCTGGAAGCCCAACATCAACAAGAAGGGCAACAACTTCATCAGGGTGAACGCCCACATCAACGCCGACTTCGAGCACCCGGCACTGCTGGTCAAGCTGCTGGACTTCGCGTTCTCGCAGGAAGTGATCGATTATGCCAATTGGGGCATCGAGGGTGAGACGTACACGGTGGACAGCAACGGCAAGAAGAGCTGGGCGCCGGTGATCATGGACCTGACGGGAGCCGACCGCTCCATCAAGCTGGCGGAGTGGGGAGCCATCGGCTCGGGATTCGGCTACCCGATGCTGTCGCTGCCGACCATTCTCGACTGGGAACCGCGCGGCCAGCTCTGGGAGACGCCCGTGGCGTACGGCGGCGGGGAGTTCTTCAAGCCGGCGAGCGTCTTCGCGTGGAGCGACGAGTTCGACGGCGCTCCCCGGTCACACGAGTACGCGCCTCCCATCAATCTCACCCAGGACGAACTGGCGACCGTGAGAGAGATACGGGGTGCCGTGGACACCGCGGTGGAAGAGGGCATGACCAAGCTGATCACCGGTCAGATGAGCTTCGACGACTGGGATGCCTACATCCAGGGAGTCAAGGACACCGCGGATTACCAGCGCGTGGTGGACATCCATAACGCCCACCTGAACTAGCCACGGAGCGATCCGTGCGGTAGCAGGACGGTGGTGTGGGGAGCACGGCAGGAGGTTGCCGTGCTCCCCCGTGTGGTTCCGCCGCGAGGCGCGAGCCGGATGCGGCGAAAGGGAGGTCGTACATGAATACGGCGGGACGGGACGGAAAGGGCGTGGCGGACATCGGCTCCAGGCTCGAGCCGTTCGTCGACGATTGGCTGATCGAATCGATGCGGGGCGTGGATCTCAAGCTCCATCCGCCCGAGCGGTGCGAGACGGCGCTCGCGTTCGACGCGCCGTGGGAGGGGTCGGGAAGCGCCTACGTGACGGTGTTCAAGGACGGCGAGCGCTATCGGATGTACTACCGCGGCTCGTCCGCCGACGGTGCGCGGCGGGAGGTCACCTGCTGCGCGGAGAGCGATGACGGCATCCACTGGCACAGGCCCTCGTTCGGCGCCTGCGAGTTCGATGGCTCGCGCGACAACAACATCGTCTGGACCGAAGCGGGATCGCACAATTTCATGCCCTTCCGGGATGCCAACCCGCAGGCGTCCGAGGCGGAGCGCTACAAGGCGATCGGCGGCGGTTACCATGGCTTCGTCTCCTCCGACGGCATCCACTGGAAGAAGGTCCGCGATGAGAAGATCATCGACCCGTTCGCCAAGTGCGTCGGGGACGGTGACTGGATCGGCCAGGCCTTCTGGGATGCCGAGCAGGAGCACTACGTGGCGTACGTCCGCGGGTGGCGCGGGTCGGACCCGATCCGGTTCCAGCACGAGTTGCCTGCCGAGCACGACGGCACGCTCTATCCGCTCTGTCACGTACCGGATACGTACCGGCAGGTGCTGCGCTGCACCTCGACGGACTTCATCGACTGGACGGAGCCGGAGTTCATCAACTTCGGCGGCACTCCGCCGGAGCACTTCTACACGAACGCGGTCACCCCCTATTTTCGTGCTCCGCACGTGTACCTGGCGTTCCCGAAGCGGTTCGCCCCGGAGCGCAAGAAGGTGGAGGAGCACGACAAGGACGGTGTCTCCGATGCGGTGTTCCTGAGCAGCCGCGACGGCATGAACTTCGACCGGAGGTTCATGGAGGCCTTCCTTCGTCCCGGCCGCGACCGCCTGAACTGGACGCAGCGGAGCAACATGCCCGCGTGGGGCGTCGTCCCGACCGGTCCCGACGAGATCTCCATCTACTTCAGCGAGAACTACGACCATCCGACCGGCCGTATGCGCCGCGCCAGGCTGCGGACCGACGGGTTCGTGTCCGTCCATGCGGACTACCGGGGCGGCGAGCTCGTGACCAGGCCCATCGTCTTTCGAGGCGGTGCCCTGATCCTGAATTACGCGACCTCCGCGGTCGGCAGCGTGCAGGCCGAGATTCAGGACGGTGACGGTCAACCCGTACCGGGACATGCGCTTGCGGACTCAACGGAGATCTACGGGGACGAGATCGAGCACGCGGTCGCGTGGAAGGGCGGATCGGACCTGGCCCGCCTGAGCGGCCGGCCGGTCCGGCTGCGGTTCGTGATGAAGGACGCCGACCTGTACTCGATCAGGTTCCGCTGACGCGCTCCGTGCCGTACGTGCTCAGGGAGGCGAGATGAACGACGACTGGAGGCAGCCGTTCGAGCCGGACGAGCACACGGTTGCGCTCTACCACTTCGACGAAGGCTCCGGCGACGAGGCCCACGACGCCTGCGGCGATCCGGCGTTGACCCTGCGGGCCTACAAGACGGCGCTGTGGGGCAGCCGGCCGGGCTTCGGCGCGACCGCGCGCTTCGACCGGCAGAACGCCCACCTGCTGGTCGGACCGGCGAACAACGACAAGCTGGAGCTGCGGACCTGCACGCGGGAGTGGACGATCGAAGCCTGGGTTCGCTACACGGGCCCCGGCGGCAAGGACCGCGCCCGGAACTGGCCGCCGGGACAGGGATATGTCTTCGCCAACATCTGCGGCTCCGACGAGGAGGGATGCGCCCTGGCGGACGGCTACCGCCAGGGCTGGATCTTCTACCTGCGGACGGCCGAGACGGGTCCCCACTCGACGCGTTCGGACGGGCTCCTCCCCGGCGCCAGGTTCCTCGGTGCGCACCGGGGCAGGGATCCGAACAACGACGTGGGCACCGCGTTCTGGCCCGGGACCGCGCACGGCTGGCTACACGAGGATCGGGGCCGCTTTCGCGACAGCGGCTGGCATCACGTCGCCTGGCAGTTCCGCTACCGGGACCAGACCGGGTTCCTGTACGTCGACGGCAGGATGATCCGGAAGGTGCCGCTTCCGGCTCCCGGGCGCGCTTCGACTCGGATCGTCGCCAACGACGCCGAGCGGTGCGACATCCCCTTTCAGGTGGGCGGCTTCCTCCGCCCGGAGCATCGCGACGGCTGGGTCCCCGGTGACTTCGGCATGACCATGTACAACCTGGAAGGCGAGATCGACGAGCTGCGCATCTCGGACGTCATGCGCTACCCGGTAGCGGACGGGCTGAGCATCATCCGCCAGAAGCTCCCCGAAGCCGGCCTGAACCTGCCGTATCGGGTCGCGCTGGGCGCGGACGCGGCGGCCGGCGGGGTCTCGTGGGAGCTGGCGGCGGGCAACCCGCCTGCGGGATTGACCCTGGACGCACGTGACGGGACGATTCGAGGCACCCCGGAGAGCACGGTGACGGACCAGGAGTTTACCATTCGGGCGCGCGACGAGTCGGGATCTACCGACGAGCACACCTTCAGGCTTGCGGTGAAGCGTGGCCGGCTGATCACGGAGTCGTTGCCCCCGGCCTTCGCGGGCGCTGACTACCGCGTTGCGTTGAACGCCGAGCACATGGCCGGGCCGCTCGAGTGGGAGGTCGTCTCGGGAACCCTTCCGGACGGCGTGAGACTGGACTGTCAGACGGGGAATCTGGCCGGGACGGCTGCCGACGAAGGATGCTCGAAGCTGGCGGTGCGCGTGACCGATGCTGCCGGCGTGCAGGATCGCGCGGAGCTCACGCTCAAGGTGCTGCCGGCGGCGCTGCGCATGCTCGATGCCGACGAGCACACCGTGGCGCTCTACGACTGGCAGGGACCTGGCGGCCGGCTGATCCCGGAACGGGTAAGCGGCGATCCGGAGCTGGCGCTCACCTACACCAACATGGGCGGGGACCGTCGGGTGTGCTGGCCGGGCCGGGACGGGAGGTTCCCGCAGGAAACCGGGCACGGCGAGCACGGCTACGCGGTCGTCGGCCAGGGGAAGGAGAGCTATCCCAGGTTCGAGGGCAGCCACCGGCCGGATCCCCGGCTCGATCTGAAGACCTGCGCCGGGGAATGGACGGTGGAAGCCTGGGTGCGCCGCGGCGGTCCGTGGCAGGCGTTCGACGACGTGCCCCTGAAGCGGTTCGACTACGGCCACATCTGCGGGACCTACGACACCACGGAGAGCGGAGTGTGGGAGCTGTACCTGTCGGATCTCAACTCGCCCGATGCCGGCATGGCGCCGGGCGTGCACTTCCAGAGCCGCGACCACACCTGGAAGTACCTGCATCCCTGGATGCGGCCGAAGGGCATGGTAGCCGCGCGGGAGGAGGCGGGGATCGACGACACGGAGTGGCACCACGTCGCCTGGCAGTACGGCTACGCCGAGGACCTGCACCAGCTCTTCCTGGACGGCAGGCCGATCTGGGAGATGCGCAGTCCCGACGGCCGCGGGCTGGTCAACGATCGCGAGCACGAAGCGCAGTTCAGCGTGTTCAGCCGCCTGACCGGGTACACCCGGTACGGAGGCGGCTTCAACTACCTGGGCTGGGGCAACTTCTTCGGTCAGATCGGTGAGATCCGCATTTCCGATGTCCGGCGGTACTGACCGAGTGAGCTCGGACTGGACCGGGCGCTTCGAGCCGGATCGGCACACCGTGGCGCTCTACCGTTTCGACGAAGGCGAGGGCGGCGAGGCGCACGACGCATGCGGTGATGCAGACCTGACCCTGAGGGCCAGGCACGCGCTCTGGGGCCGGGCACCGGACGGCGGCGGCGCGGCGCGCTTCGCATCCATCGACGATGACGCCAACGTGTTCGTCGGTCCGCTCAACCACCCCAAGCTGATGTTGAAGCCCTGCACGCGGGAATGGACGGTGGAGGCCTGGATTCGCTACACGGGGCCATGGGGCGGATTCGGCAGGTACGACGCCACCTATGCGCACCTCTGCGGATCCTCCGAAGAGGGCTACCATCTCTCGCACATCGGGGTCCGCGGCGGCTTTCAGTTTCTGCTGGAAGGTGGCAACGCTCCCGACGCCGGGCATGGATTGCTGCCGACCTCACGCTACGAGGGGAACTTCGCGGGGAAGGACCCCAACTACGACGTGCACTACATGGCCGACCTCGAGCCGGCCCTTGCGGCAAAGGACGCGGACGGGATACGCGACGACCGGTGGCATCACGTGGCTTGGCAGTTCCGCTTCCGCGACCAGATGCACGTCCTGTTCGTCGACGGCACACCGGTGCGACGCATCCAGCCCTATCGCAAGATCTTCAACGACACCGACGAGCATGTCGGCGTGCCGTTCATGGTGGGTGGGATCCTCTGCTGGAGCGATCCGCCGTGGCCCGGACGGGGCAACTTCGTCGGGGAGATGTACGACCTGCGGATCTCCGACGTCATGCGCTACCCGGTCGCGGACCGGCTCTCCATAGTCGGTGGGCCCGGGTTCTCGCCCTGTGACGTCTACGACGACGAGTCCCTCCGCGCCGGCTTCCGCTTCGGCACCGAAGCGCTCCCGTTCGCCGTCCCGGGCGTACCGTATCGCGTCGAGCTCGCTGCGGACGGTGCGGACGGGAGCGTCAGGTGGGAGCTCTCCGACGGCCGTCTTCCGAACGGGCTGGAGCTGCGGGAAGAGGGCATCGTCGAAGGCACGGTACGCGGGTACGTCGACCGAGACGCCCATTTCACGGTTAACGCCACCGACCGGGCAGGGCAGCGCGACAGCCATACCTTCGCCATCGGCATCCGCACGGGCACGATCACGACCGCGGTCCTGCCGCCCGCCTTCGTCGGGACGGAATACCGACACCTGCTGGAGAGCAGATATGCGGTGAAGCCCGTCACGTGGGAGGTGACCTCGGGAACGCCTCCCGATGGGATCGTCCTGGAGGAAGCCTCCGGAGCACTGACGGGCGTGCCGGCCGAGCGCGGCACCTGCCAGTTCCGGGTGGCGGCCGCGGACTCCGCGGGTGCCGGGGCGACACGATCTCTGGGAATGCGGGTGCTTCCCCGGGAGTTGCATCGCATCGAGGCCGATGCCGACACCGTGTTCCTGTACGGCTGGCAGGACGAAGACCCGCTGTACGCCAGGGACGCCCTGGGAGACGAGGAGCTGACCCTGACCTGTGTCGGCCGGCACTCGGACCGGCGGGTCGCCTGGCCCGGCCGGGAGGGACGGTTTCCGCAGGATACCGGTCATGGCGAGCACGGCTGGGTGAGCCTCAAGACCGACGACGACAAGCACAATCTGCGGACGTGCCGTGAGGAGTGGACGGTCGAAGCATGGATCCGGCCGGGTGGGCCGGTGCAGGGGTTCGGCGCGTCGCGACCGTTCGACTTCGGGCATGTCTGCGGCACGTATGACACGTCCGAAAGCGGCGTGTGGGAGTTGTATATCTCCAACCACGACTCGCCGGACGGGAGCTGGGCGCCCGGCGTGCATTTCGCATGTGGGCCGGATCAGGTTCTGAAGGACCTTCATCCCTGGAAACGGCCGGCAGGCGTCGTGGGCAGTCACGAAGATGCGGGAATACGGGACGATCAGTGGCATCACGTGGCCTGGCAGTACGGCTGCTCGGACGACCTGCACCAGTTGTTCCTCGACGGTGCGCTGATCTGGCAGATGCATCAGCCGGACGGCATCAGGCTGGTCAACGAGCGCCGGCACACGGGGCAGTTCAGCGTCGGCACCAGGATCGACCGCTACGCCTACTGGTGCACGGACAAGGACGGCCGCCACCACCACCCGAACTACCTGGGCTGGGGCAACTTCTTCGGGCAGATCGGCGAGATACGCGTGTCTGGCATCAGGCGGTACTGATCACGCGGGAGGGATCGGCATGAGCTCCGACTGGACCCGGCCGTTCGAGCCGGATGAGCACACGGTGGCGCTCTACCACTTCGACGAAGGCTCCGGCGACCAGGCGCATGATGCCTGCGGCGATCCGGAATTGACCCTGCGGGCCTACCGGAAGGCACTGTGGGGAAGGCGGCCGGGCTTCGGGGCCACGGCGCGGTTCGACCGGCAGAACGCCCACCTGCTGATCGGCCCGGCGAACAACGACAAGCTGGAGCTGCGGACCTGCACGCGCGAGTGGACGGTCGAAGCCTGGGTGCGATACACGGGCCCCGGCGGGAAGGACCGCGCCCGGAGCTGGCCCCCCGGCAAGGCATATACCTGCGGCTTCATCTGCGCCACCGACGAGGAAGGCTGTGCGTTGGCGGATGGGTATCGGCAAGGCTGGTCGTTCCACCTGCACCAGACGAAGGCCGAGGGGTTGAAGTGGACCCGCGAGGACGGGCTCATTCCCGGAGCCAGATTCATTGGATCGCTCCGCGGAAGAGACCCGAACCATGACACGAGCAACGCCCTCATGCCCGAGACCCCGTTCGGCTGGCTGCACGAGGACCGGGGACGCTTCCGCGACACGGAGTGGCATCACGTGGCGTGGCAGTTCCGCTACCGGGATCAGACGAATTTCCTCTTCGTCGACGGAACGCTCGTCAGGAGAGCGCAGCTCCCGGCGCCGGGCTGCGCTTCGACCCGGATCATCGCGGGCGATGCCGAGCGCTGCGACATCCCGTTTCAGGTGGGAGGCTTTCTCCGTCCGGAGCATCGGGACGGCTGGGTCCCCGGGGACTTCGGCATGACCATGTTCAACCTGGAAGGGGAGATCGACGAGCTCCGTATCTCGAAAGTCATGCGCTACGCGGTGGCCGACGGGCTGACCATCATCCGCCAGAAGCTGCCCGACGCGGGCCTGAACCTGCCCTATCAGGTTCGGCTGGGCGCGGATGCGGCCGCCGGCAGGGTCTCGTGGGAGCCGGCGGCAGGCAGCCTGCCCGCGGGAATGAGCCTGGACCCGTCCGAGGGGGTGATTCGCGGCACGCCGGAGGAGCCGGTGGCGAAGCAGGAGCTCACGGTCCGGGCGTGCGACGAGGCGGGAGCGGCAGACGAGCACGCCTTCAGCCTTGCGGTGGTGCGCGGGCGGTTGGTCACGGAGTCGCTGCCCGCGGCCTTCGCGGGTGCGGCCTACCGCGCCACGTTGACCGCCGCGCACATGGCCCGGCCGCTTGAGTGGGAGGTCGTCTCGGGAACCCTTCCGGAAGGGGTGAGCCTGGACGCGAAAACGGGGCGCCTGGCCGGGACCGCGGTCGAGGAAGGGTGGTCGAGAGTGGCGGTACGGGTGACCGACGCGAATGGGCTGCAGGATCGCGTGGAGCTCACGCTCAGGGTGCTGCCGGCGGCGCTGCGCGTGCTCGACGTCGACGAGCACGCCGTGGCGCTGTACGACTGGCAGGGACCGGGCGGCCGGCTGATCCCGGAACGGGTGAGTGGCGATCCCGAGCTGGCGCTCACCTACACCAACATGGGCGCGGATCGCCGGGTGGCATGGCCTGGCCGGGAGGGGCGGTTCCCGCAGGAGACCGGGCACGGCGAGCACGGCTACGCCGTCATGGGCCAGGAGAAGGAGAGCTATCCCCGGTTCGAAGGCCGCCACCGGCCGGATCCCCGGCTCGATATGAAGACCTGCGCCGAGGAGTGGACGGTGGAAGCCTGGGTGCGCCGCGGCGGTCCGTGGCAGGGGTTCGACGACCCTCCCCTGAAGCGGTTCGACTACGGCCACGTCTGCGGTACGTACGACAGCAGGGAGCAGGGCGTCTGGGAGCTGTATCTGTCCGAGCTGAACTCGCCCGATGCCGGCATGGCGCCGGGCGTGCACTTCCAGAGCCGTGACTACACCTGGAGGAACCTGCATCCGTGGATGCGCCCGGGTGGCATCGTGGCCGGGCGGGAGGAGATCGGGATCAGCGACACGGAGTGGCACCACGTGGCGTGGCAGTACAGCTACGCCGAGGATCGGCACCAGCTCTTCCTGGACGGCAGGCCGATCTGGGAGATGGACAATCCCGACGGCCGCGCTCTGGTCAACGACCGCGAGCACGACTGCCAGTTCAGCGTGTTCAGCCGCCTGACCGGTTACACCCGATACGGGGGCGGCTTCAACTACGTGGGCTGGGGCAACTTCTTCGGTCAGATCGGTGAGATCCGCATTTCCGATGTCCGGCGGTACGGTGGGAGGTAAGGGAATGAGCTCGGACTGGACCAGGCGCTTGGAGCCGGATCGGCACACGGTGGCGCTGTACCGTTTCGACGAGGGGGAGGGCCGCGAGGCGCACGACGCCTGCGGTGACGCTGCGCTGACGCTGACGGCCAGGCAGGCGCTCTGGGGCCGCGCACCGGACGGCGGCGCCGCGGCTCGCTTCGCATCCGTCGACGATGACGCCAACGTGTTCGTCGGCCCGCTCAACCACCCCAAGCTGATGCTGAAGCCCTGTACGCGGGAATGGACGGTGGAAGCCTGGATTCGCTACACCGGACCATGGGGAGGGTTCGCCCGGAACACCACGTACGCGCACCTCTGCGGGTCCTCCGAGGAGGGCTACCATCTCTCGCACATCGGCGTCCGCGCCGGCTTTCAGCTTCTGCTGGAAGGGGGGAGCGCTCCCGACGCCGGGCACGGGTTGCTGCCCACCTCCCGCTACGAGGGGAACTTCGCGGGCAAGGACCCCAACCATGACGTGCACTATGGCGTCGGCAGCGAGCCGGCCCTTGCGGGAGCGGATGTGGCCGGGATACGCGACGAGCGGTGGCATCACGTGGCCTGGCAGTTCCGCTTCCGCGACCAAGTGCACGTCCTGTTCGTGGACGGCATGCCGGTGCGGCGCATCCAGCCGTACCGCAAGATCCTGAACGATACCGACGAGCACGCCGGCGTGCCCTTCACGGTGGGCGGCTTCCTGTGTTGGAGTGATCCGCCGTGGGACGGCAGGGGCAACTTCGTCGGGGAGATGTACGACCTGCGGATCTCCGACGTCATGCGCTACCCGGTCGCGGACCGGCTCGCCATCGTCGGTGGGCCCGGGTTCTCGCCCTGTGACGTCTACGACGACGAGTGGCTGCGCGCCGGCTACCGGTTCGGCACCGAAGCGCTCCCGTTCGCCGTCCCGGACGTTCCTTACCGCGTGGAGCTCGCGGCGGACGGCGCGGATGGGGGCGTCAGGTGGGAGCTCTCCGACGGCCGTCTTCCGAACGGGCTGGAGTTGCGGGACGACGGCATCGTCGAAGGGACGGTACGTGGGCAGGTCAACCGAAACGCACGTTTCACGGTCAGCGCAACCGACGAGGGCGGTCACCGCGACCGCCACGGCTTCGTCATCGGCATCCGCAGCGGCACGATCGCGACCGAAGCGCTGCCGCCTGCCTTCGTGGGGACGGAGTACCGGCACCGGTTGGAGAGCCGCTACGCCGTGGAGCCCGTCAGGTGGGAGGTGAATGCGGGAGGGCCGCCACCCGGCATCGCGCTGGACCCAACCTCGGGTGAGCTGAGGGGCGTGCCGGTCGACCGCGGCATCGGCGAGTTCCGGGTGGCGGCCATGGACTCCGCGGGTGCCGGGTCGACACGAGACCTGGCGATTCGGGTGCTTCCCGCCGAGCTGCGCCGCATCGACGCCGATGCGGACACCGTGTTCCTGTACGACTGGCAGGACGAGGACCGGCTGTACGCCAGGGACGCCCTGGGGGACGAGGGGTTGACGCTGACCTGTGCCGGCCGGGCCGCGGACCGAAGGGCTGCGTGGCCCGGCCGGGAGGGACGGTTCCCGCAGGACACCGGTCACGGCGAGCACGGCTGGGTGAGCCTGAAGACCGACGACGACAGGCACAATCTCAGGACGTGCCGTGAGGCATGGACGGTCGAGGCATGGATCCGCCCCGGTGGCCCGGTGGAAGCGTTCGGCGCCTCACGGCCGTTCGACTTCGGACACGTCTGCGGCACCTATGACACCTCCGAGAGCGGGGTCTGGGAGCTGTACCTCTCCAACCTCGATTCGCCGGACGGGAGCTGGGCGCCCGGCGTGCACTTCGCATGCGGACCGGACCGCGTTCTGAAGGACCTGCATCCGTGGAAACGGCCGGGGGGCATCGTGGGCGATCGCCAAGCTGCGGGGATTCGGGACGATCAGTGGCACCACGTGGCCTGGCAGTACGGCCGCTCGGACGACCTGCACCAGTTGTTCCTCGACGGTGCGCTGATCTGGCAGATGCGCCAGCCGGACGGCATCACCCTGGTCAACGAGCGCCGGCACAAGGCGCAGTTCAGCGTCGCGACCCGTATCGCCCGCTACGCCTACTGGTGCACGGACGAGAACGGCGGCCACCACCATCCCAACTATCTGGGCTGGGGCAACTTCTTCGGGCAGATCGGCGAGATACGCGTGTCGGGCATCAGGCGTTACTGATCGGACGGGAGGCATCGGCATGAGCTCCGACTGGACCCGGCCGTTCGAGCCGGACGAGCACACCGTGGCGCTCTATCACTTCGACGAGGGGGAGGGCGATCTGGCCCACGATGCCTGTGGCGATGGCGAACTGACGCTGCGCGCGCACGGGAAGGCGCTGTGGGGCAGCCGCCCCGGCTTCGGCGCCACCGCTCGCTTCACCGGGAGCGACGACGATGCCGAGATCCTGGTCGGCCCCGTGGACGACGACAAGCTGGAGCTGCGCGGCTGTACCAGGGAGTGGACGATCGAGGCATGGCTTCGACTCGCCGCGCGGCCCGGCGAACGGCGGGACGAAGCATGGGCGGGAGCGTCCGGCTACCTGAACATCTGTGGTACCGACGACGAGGGGTTCGGCATGCCCGAAGGCGTGCGTGCGGGCTGGAACTTCTACCTGCTCTGGCCGCATTGGCCCATCCTCAAGAAGCTGCGCCATCACGACTTGTGGATCAACGGGAACGGGCTCGCCCCGCAGGGCCGCTACATCGGCTCATATGAGCGGGCTCCCCACAACGACGTGAACGAGGTCGGCGCGTTCGCCACGGCGCCGGCCATCGACGACGACCGCTGGCACCATGTCGCCTGGCAGTTCCGCTACGAAGACCAGATGCATTTCATGTTCCTCGACGGGAAGCTGATCTACCGGGAGAGCCGGCCCGGGGGGCGAGCCGTGGCCAACGACGCATCACGGTGCGATCTGCCGTTCGTGGTCGGCGGGTTCCTGCACTCCCCGCACGACCCTTCGGACGATGCCCTGAGCAAGGACAACTTCGGGGTCTACCTGGGCCGGGGAGAGTGCAACTTCGAGGGGGAGATCGACGAGTTGCGGATCTCCGACGTCATGCGCTACCCCGCGGCCGACCGGCTGGCGGTGGTTCGCCGCGAGCTGCCCGACGCGGGCGTGAACGTGCCCTATGCGGAGTCGCTGTCGGCGGATGCGGCGCAGGGAGCGGTGACCTGGAAGGTAGCCGCGGGCCGGCTGCCGGCGGGACTGCGGCTCGATGAGGCCGGCGGCACGATCGAGGGCACTCCCACGGCAGCCGCGGAAGAAACGGAGATCACGGTTCGAGCGGCTGACGCCGCCGGGCACACGGATGAGCACACGTTCGGGCTGTGCGTGCGCCCGGGCCGTATCGTCGAAGAGTCGTTGCCGGTCGCCTTCGCGGGTCAGACATATCGCGAACGATTGACGGTCCGGCACATGGCCGGGCCCGTGCGGTGGGAGATACGGGACGGTGCCCTGCCGGCCGGGATCGCGTTCGACGGCGCCAAGGGAGAGTTCGGCGGCATCCCGAGTGCTACGGGTCGGGCGGACGTGCGTGTGGAGGCCAGGGACGCCGGCGGTCAGACCGATCGCCGGGACCTGGTGCTGGCGGTGCTGCCGGGCGCGTTGCGCTACATCGAGCTGGATCGGCACACGGTGGCGCTCTGGGACTGGCAGGGGGCCAGCGGCAAGCTGATACCGGATCTCGCCGGCGACGAGGAGTTGACCCTCACCTGGACCAACGTGAAGGGAGACACGCGTCTGCCGCGGCCCGGCTGGGGGCGGTATCCCTCCTTCATCGGCGGCGGGGAAGGGGGGTTCGTCGGACCGCAGCACAACGACAAGATCGATCTGCGCACCTGTGCGGCCGAGTGGACGGTGGAAGCCTGGCTGCGGCGCGGCGGGCCGGTGGACGGCTATGGGCGGGAGTTCCACTTCGGGCACGTCTTCGGGACCTACGACAACACCGAGCGCGGGGTGTGGGAGCTGTACCTGTCCGACCACGACGCGCCGGACGGGAGCATGGCCCCCGGCGTCCACTTTCTGGGTGCCGAACCGGAGCACGCGCTGCTGAATCTCCACCCGTGGTCGCGTCCTGACGGCATCGTCGCGGAACGGGAAGCGGTCGGCATACGTGACACGGAGTGGCACCACGTCGCCTGGCAGTACTCGCATGCCGATGAGGTCCATCAGCTCTTGCTGGACGGAAACGTGATCTGGCAGATGTACCGCCCGGACGGGCGCCGGCTGGTCAACGACCGCCGGCACGATGCCCAGTTCAGCATCTCGTCCAGGCTGCAGGGCTACTCCCGCTATGGGGGAGCGTTCAACTGGCTGGGGTGGGGCAACTTCTTCGGCCAGATCGGCGAGATACGCCTGTCGAGCATCCGGAGGTACTGACCGGTGGGAGATGAAGACATGAGTTCCGATTGGACCAGGCCGTTCGAGCCGGACGAGCACACGGTGGCGCTCTATCACTTCGACGAAGGTGAGGGCGACGAAGCCCATGACGCCTGCGGCGATCCCGAGTTGACGTTGCGTTCCCGCGGGCGGGCGCTGTGGGGCAGCCGGCCGGGATTCGGGTCCACGGCGCGCTTCGAGCGCAGCGACAGCAACATCCGCATGGGTCCCGTGAACCACGACAAGCTGCAGTTGCGGACCTGTACCGCGGAGTGGACGGTGGAGGCGTGGGTTCGCTACACCGGCCCCGGCGGCAGGGACCGGGTCGAGTGGGCCCGGTTCGGCGGGGATGACGCCCTGCTGGGCCGCTACACCTACGCGTTCCTGTGCGGCACGGACGAGGAAGGCTTCAGCCTGCCCAGCGGAATGCGTGGCGGCTGGAGCTTCTACCTCAACTGCTCGGGCGTGCCGGGCACCCTGGAAGACGGACTCATGCCGGGCTCGCGGCTCCTGGGCTGGTCGGGCAGGATGCCCATTCACGGCATCCTGATCACCCCCACGTCCTCGTTCGGCTGGCTGGATGAGGACCGGGGACGGTTCCGCGACACCGGCTGGCACCACGTGGCCTGGCAGTTCCGCTACCGCGACCAGATGAACTGCCTGCTGGTGGACGGCAAGGTCGTCCGGCAGGTGTGGCTTCCCGCCCCCGGCCAGTCCTCGAATCGCATCCTCGTCAACGACGCCGACCGATGCGACATTCCCTTCCTGGTGGGCGGGATCCCTCATTCCCGCGATCCGGTCGTCGTATCGGGCCTGGAGATGGGCAACATGGACGGCGAGATCGACGAGCTCCGCATCTCGAATGTCATGCGCTATCCGGTGACGGACCGGATGGCCGTCATCCGCGACAGGTTGCCCGAAGCCGGACTGGGTATCCCCTATGAGGTCCGTCTGGGCGCGGAGGCGGCCGCCGGCACGGTCGCCTGGAAGATGACGGCGGGCAGCCTGCCGGCGGGGTTGGCGTTCGACGCCGACACCGGCGTGATCGGAGGGACGCCCGCGGAAACGGTGGATGACCGCCAGGTGACCATCGGTGCGCGGGACGCAGAGGGAGCGACCGACGACCACACCTTCTCGCTCACGGTGCGGCGCGGCCGGCTGGTCACCGAATCGCTGCCGACCGCCTACGCCGGTGCGGCCTATCAGGCCGTGCTGAAGACGGAGCACATGGCCGAACCGCTGGAGTGGGAGGTGGTGTCCGGCGCCCTCCCCGCGGGCATGAGCTTCGACGGCACGGCCGGGTGCTTGTCGGGGACGCCGGCCGAGGCGGCGCGCTCCCGGCTCGCGGTGCAGGTGACGGACGCCAACGGGCTGAGCGATCGCGCCGAGCTGCTCCTCAGGGTGCTTCCGGAGCACCTGCGGGCGGTGGCCCCCGACGAGCACACGGTGGCGCTCTACGACTGGCAGGGGCCGGACGGCCGGCTGTTCCAGGAACGTGTCAGCCGCGACCGGACGATGACGTTGACCTACGCGAACACGGGCGGAGATCACCGGCACTGCTGGCCCGGCCGCGAGGGCCGGTTTCCGCTGGACACCGGACACGGCGAGCACGGCTACGCCAACATCGGCTCGGAGTGGGGCTCGCTGCCGAAGGCCAGGGCCGAATACGAATCGGTTCCGGAGCTGGACCTGAAGCCGTGCACCCGTGAATGGACGGTGGAAGCGTGGGTTCGCCGCGGCGGCCCGTGGCAGGGATTCGGCGACCTTCCCCTGAGGCGGTTCGACTACGGTCACATCTGCGGTACCTACGACAGCCGGGAACAGGGGGTCTGGGAGCTGTACCTGTCCGACCTCAACTCGCCCGATGCCGGCATGGCGCCGGGTGTGCACTTTCAGAGCCGTGACCATGTCTGGCAGAACCTGCATCCGTGGATGCGCCCGCGCGGCATCGTGGCCGAGCGGGAGGAGGTCGGAATCAGCGACACGGAGTGGCACCACGTGGCGTGGCAGTACAGCTACGGCGAGGACGTGCACGAGCTGTTCCTGGACGGCGCGCCGATCTGGCGGATGCAGAACGTGGACGGCCGCGCTCTGGTCAACGACCGAGAGCACGACTGCCAGTTCAGCGTGATCACGCGCCTGACGGACTACACCAAGTACGGGGGCGGCTTCAACTACACGGGCTGGGGCAACTTCTTCGGCCAGATCGGCGAGATACGCCTGTCGAGCATCCGGCGGTACTGACCGGAGGGAGATGCGGACATGAGCTCCGATTGGACCAGGCCGTTCGAGCCCGACGGGCACACGGTGGCGCTCTACCACTTCGACGAAGATGAGGGGAACGAGGCGCATGACGCGTGCGGCGATCCGGAGCTGACGCTGCGGTCCGGCGGGCGGGCGCTGTGGGGCAGCCGGCCGGGGTTTGGGTCGACAGCGCGGTTCGAGCGCAGCGACGCGAATCTCCGGATCGGTCCTGCGAACCACGACAAGCTGCAGTTGCGGACCTGCACGGAGGAGTGGACGGTCGAAGCGTGGGTTCGTTACACCGGGCCCGGCGGCAAGGACCGGGGCCTGTGGAGCCGCACGGAGGGGAGGAGGGATCCCGAGGAAGATGGAAACACCTACGCCTTCATCTGCGGCACGGACGAGGAGGGCTTCAGCCTTCCCCGCGGGATGCGCGGCGGATGGAGCTTCATCCTCCGCAACGGCGCCACCCGTGGTACCCGCGAGGACGGACTCATAGCCGGAGCGCGGTTCATGGGCTGGGTGGGCCGAGATCCCAATCACGACACCAGCAGCAGCCTCGGACCGTCAGCCCCGTTCGGCTGGCTGGATGAGGACCGGGGCCGGTTCCGCGACACCGGCTGGCACCACGTGGCCTGGCAGTTCCGCCACCGCGACCAGATGAACTACCTGCTGGTGGACGGCAGGCTCGTCCGCCAGGTGCAGCTGCCGGCCCCCGGACACGCTTCGAATCGCCTCATCGTCAACGATGCCGAGCGATGCGACATCCCCTTCTGCGTGGGAGGCGTTTCTCACTCGCGGGATCCGGTCATCAGGGCGGGCCTGGAAATGGGCAACATGGACGGCGAGATCGACGAGCTGCGCATCTCGAGCGTCATGCGCTACCCGGTGACGGACCGGCTGACCGTCATCCGCCAGAAGCCGCCCGAAGCGGGACTCCGTATCCCCTACGAGGTCCGGCTGGGCACGGACGCGGCTGCCGGCGCGGTCTCCTGGGCGATGAAGGAGGGGAGTCTGCCGGCGGGGCTGACGCTCGATGCCGACGCCGGCGTGATTCGCGGGACGCCCGCGGAGACGGTGGAGTCCCGCCGGGTGACCATCGGTGCGCGGGACGAAGAAGCGGCGACCGACGATCACACCTTCTCGTTCACGGTGCGGCGCGGGCGGCTGCTCACCGAATCGCTGCCCACTGCCTACGTCGGTGCGGCCTACCAGGCCGCGCTGGCCACCGAGCACATGGCCGACCCGCTGACGTGGCAGGTTGCGGGGGCCGTTCCCGCAGGCCTGAGCTTCGACGGCACGTCGGGATGCCTCTCGGGGACGCCCGTCGAAGCGGGCCGCTCCCGGCTGTCGGTCCAGGTGACGGACGCGAACGGCTTGAGCGACCGCGGCGAGCTGCTCCTCAGGGTGCTGCCCGAGCACCTGCGGGTCCTGGGGCCCGACGAGCACACGGTGGCGCTCTACGACTGGCAGGGGCCGGACGGGCGGCTGTTCGAGGAGCGTGCCGGGCGCGACCGGACGATGACGCTGACCTATACGAACATCGGTGGTGACCGGAGGCTGCGCTGGCCGGGCCGCGACGGAAGGTTCCCGCAGGAGACCGGACACGGCGAGCACGGCTACGTGAACATCGGCAGGGAGTGGGGCTCGCTCCCGGAGGCCAGGGCCGTCTACGAATCGGTTCCGGAGCTGGACCTGAAGACGTGCACCCGGGAGTGGACGGTGGAAGCGTGGGTGCGCCGCGGCGGCCCGTGGCAGGGGTTCGGGGACCGTCCCCTGAAGCGGTTCGACTACGGCCACATCTGCGGGACCTACGACAGCCGGGAGCAGGGGATCTGGGAGCTGTACCTGTCCGACCTCAACTCGCCCGATGCCGGCATGGCGCCGGGTGTGCACTTTCAGAGCCGTGACCATGTCTGGCAGAACCTGCATCCGTGGATGCGCCCGCGCGGCATCGTGGCCGAGCGGGAGGAGGTCGGAATCAGCGACACGGAGTGGCACCACGTGGCGTGGCAGTACAGCTACGGCGAGGACGTGCACGAGCTGTTCCTGGACGGCACGCCGATCTGGCGGATGCAGAACGTGGACGGCCGACCGCTGGTCAACGACCGCGAGCACGACTGCCAGTTCAGCGTGTTCACCCGCCTGACGGGCTACGCCAAGTACGGGGGCGGGTTCAACTACCTGGGCTGGGGCAACTTCTTCGGCCAGATCGGAGAGATCCGCATCTCGGGCGTGCGGCGGTACTAAGCGGGCATCCTCACCGGGACAGCAGGGCCGCGACGGCGGGCTCACCTCGCCGTACCGCGCTTTCCTGTGCGGTCTCCTTCCGCGAGTCGCGGGCGCCGAGGTCGGCGCCGGCCTCAAGGAGCGCGTCCACGACCGGTTCGAGATCGTCGATGTCGTCGCGGAGGTGATGGAGGGGCGAGCCCCCGCCCGGAGTCACGCTTGTCGCAAAGCCGGGGTGCTCCGACAGGTAGCGTTGCAGCGCCACGGCCCTGCCGAAGGAGACCAGGTCGAGGCCGTCGGTGCAGTGGTCGATCAGGTAGTCGCGCATGGCGGCATGGCCGGCGTGGTCGGCCCATCCTGCCGGCGACGATCCGTGATCGGCGTCGCGCAGCGGCCGCGCCCCGTGCGCGACCAGGACCTCGGCGACCTCCCGCCGATCGTTCCACCCGGCGTGGTGCAGCGCGGTCGTGCCGTCCTTCGCGGTGGCGTTCGGATCCGCGCCCAGGTTCAGCAGGCACCGCACCGCGTCCACGTTGCCCAGCGAGGCGGCCGTGTGCAGCGGCTCGGGGCCGCTCAGGCTCTGCGGCGCGGCGTCGAGCGCGGCGCGCGCGGCAGCCTCGTCGCCGCTCATGCAGGCGGCCCGAAAGCGGTCTTCCGGGCTCAGCTCCGTCGGCGTGGCGCCGGCGCGCCGCAGCAACGCGGCGACGTCCCCGAAGCCGTGCAACAGCGCGTTCTCGTAATGGGTCCGGCCGTTGTAGTAGCTGCTGCCGCGCGGATCGGCGCCGTGCCGCAGCAGCAGCTCGACCCGGTCGGCGAAGCCCTTGGTCGCCGCGTGACCGAGGAGAAAGTCGAGGGTTCCGACCCTGTTGCCGGTCTTCCAGTTGATCCTGTCCCGGGCGGTAAGCCCGCGGTCCAGGAGCAGGTGCAGCCAGCGGTTGTCGGGCCGGAACATCGTGTTGTAGAGCCCCTGGGCGTCGTTGGGATCCGCCCCCGCGTCGAGCAGCAGCTCGGCCAGCTCCGGGGCATGCGGATGCGGCGGCTGGCTGGCGATGCCGCCCTCGCCTTCGCCCATCGCGCCGGTGAGGGCCGTGAACCGGTACGTTCGCCCCCACATGAAGTGGGCGTTGGGGTCGGCACCGTGCTCGATCAGCAGCCGGGCGGCGCCGATGGCGTCCGCTTCGGGAAGCTGCTCGGTCACGCGCGAGTAGCAGAGGTAGAGCAGCGGCGGCCACCTGCGCGGCCCCCCGCTCGCGGATGCGCGGCGTGCGTCTCCGCCCAGGATCCGTCGCAGTGCCTCCACGTCGCCCGTCGCGGCGGCTGTGTGCGCATCGACCGCCGCCAGCGACGGCCGGTCGGCTAGCATCCGCCTGGCGCGATCGACCCTGTCCGTCGAGTCGTTGCCGTAGGTCAGGCATGCCAGATCCAGGAACCGCGCCGCCTCGCCCTGATTCGATTTCATGGTGCGTCGCGAATGTTACTCCGGCTTGCGACGTTGACGCCTGAGGAATGGGGCATCATGATGCCTGAATGAGAACCACCTTGACGCTCGACTCCGATGTTGCCCGGTTGCTCACGGAAGAGGCGCACCGGCAGCGAAAGCCGTTCAAGCAGGTCGTCAACGAAGCAATTCGCAAGGGTCTGGCGCCTTCGACCGCGGCGGCACGTCAGGGGGTATTCCGCGTCCAGCCTCACAGGACGTCTCTGCGGCCCGGCATCGACGTCGCATCGTTCAACAAGCTGGTCGACGAGCTGGAGGATGATGCGGTGATCGAGAAGCTGCGGGCGAAGCGGTGATCGTCCCCGACGTCAACCTCATGCTGTACGCGGAAATCGACGCATTCCCACAGCACGAGTCGGCGCGCCGCTGGTGGGAGCAGGTGATGAACGGCGAGCGTCAGGTCGGCATTGCCGCCGTGTGTCTGTTCGGGTTCATCCGCCTCGCAACGAACCGCCGGGTGCTCGTCGACCCCTTGTCGGTGGAGGACGCGATCGAACGGGTGCAACGCTGGCTTGGTCGGGCACACGTGATGTTCCTGGTGCCGGGCACCCGCCACCTGGACACGGCGTTCCGGCTGCTGACGACCCTGGGAACCGGCGGGAACCTGACGACGGACGTTCAGATTGCCGCCCACGCCGTGGAGTATGGCGGCGAGGTCTATTCCAACGACGCGGACTTCAGTCGCTTCGCCGGTGTCCGCTGGGTGAATCCGCTCACGTCAGAGTCGCACGCATAGGCGGACATTCAGTCAGGTTGCGACCTCATGGTGCTTTCCGCGACCTGTTCCGCGGCTCCGACAACTCGCGGAGTGTGTAAGCGATCTCGGACTTGCTCATCTCGCCACGCGCCACCGCCATCATGAGCGGATAGAGCGTCCCCTTCGGATCGGTGATTCGAATGCCGTTGAGATCGAGAAACACGAGCGCGGAGGCCAACGCGACGCGCTTGTTGCCATCGACGAACGGATGGTTCTGACACAAGTGAAACGCGTATGCGGCAGCTAGCCCGTACAGATCTCCGTGGAGAAGGTGACCGCCGAACGAAACCTGGGGTGCCGCTATGGCGGAGCTGGCCAATCCCAGATCGCGGACGCCGAACTCACCTCCGTAGCGCGTTGTCTGGTCCTGCAGAGTCGACAGCACCTCGGCGAGGGTAAGGAACCGGGGAGGGCTCCATCTCATTCGGCAAGCCGCTTCAGCGTTGGTGCGAACCTCTCGTTGATGCGATCCAGAGACGCGCGGAACTCTGCCTCGGAATGCGAGTCCGCCGGCGAGATCACGATGCTCCGCCCGTCGGTCGTGATCTCGGGCAGTCCTTCCTCCCCCAGGATCGCAAGCGTCTGATCGTCGAGTGCCAGGCCGTGACCAAACGGGGACGCCAGGACGCTACGGGTGGACAGGCGGCCTGCAGCGATCTGCAGTGACGCGTATCCCTCCGGTCGCATGGCATAGAGGTCCGGATGCGCCCGGCACACCGCGGCCTGCAGCGCTTCCGGGAACATGCCGAGCCCTGCCAGGTAGTGGTGGCCGTTGCGCTCCACGTCGCCGATGCCCAGGACGGCCATCGCGGCCAGGTCGTTGAGCAGCGCCACCGGCCCGACGTTGGCGAGGTCCTCGCCGCTCATGACCCACGGCCCGGCATCCGTCCGGTTGCGCCGGTGCCACTCGATCAGGCAGCGGTTCGCCAGGCCCTTGATCACTCCCTTGCAGTTCTTGTGGCTCGTCCCCCGGTACCCCAGCTCCAGCGCGAGGCGCAGCGAATCCAGTTCTGCGTCCGACTCGTCGATGATCATCGGCGGCGCCTCCGGCCAGGACGCCAGCGCCTCGCCGACACCGCCGCTCAGCGCCATGTCGCGGTGCAGCGGCTGCTCCACGAACAGGAGCCGTTCGCCGTCGAACAGCGACCGCAGCGCCGGCTCGTTCCGGTACGCCTCCCAGTGCTCGCGGAAGGTGGCGACGTCCCCGTACTGCTCGTTGCCGTCCAGGGTGAGGCGGAAGCCGGGCGATGCGGCTTCGAGCACCTCGGCCACTGCACGCAGCCGCGGAACGTCCGTCTCCAGCCGCCCGGACACCTTGATCTTGAAGTGCTTCAGCCCGTACGCCGCCGCCGCGTCGGCCAGGGCATGGGGCAGCCCGTCGGCGACGCGATCCTCGCCTGCGATCTGGTCGGGCAGCAGGGGATCTCCCAGGCCGACGGTGTGGCGGGCGACGACCGAGGGGAGCGGCGCGGGCAACCAGTCGGCCGGCCGGCTCCCCGCCAGCTCCGGATGGATCGCGCCGAGCTCGACGCCGAGCAGGTTCTCGTGCACGGCGCGCGCGAAGGTGGTCCCGCTCCCGCGGCAGAAGGCATCGATCGCCGCCCGCTCCACCAGGCTGGTCCCCAGGTGGGCCAGCAGCGGGGGGATCTCCTGCCTGCCGGCCCAATCCGCCTGCGCCGAGTGCAACCGCTGCAAGAGTGCGAACACCGAATCGTGGGCCGAATTGGTGGCAAGGTCCGCGGCGTGCCGGATGACCCGCACCATCGCCGGCAGGTCCTCCTCGAAGCGCGTGTCCGGATCCTTGGTGAACCACTTCGGCGGCAGTCCCTCGGAGGCGAGGCCGGCGCACGCCGTTCCGTCGACCGACCCGCCCAAGAGCACGAACACGTGCGGCACCTCGGTCATGGAAGCGATCCCGTACCGGAACGGAAAGCGGGTCCGCATCCATCGCGTGCGAAAGGAGATCGTATCGAGGTTCAGCGACATGGTTCCGGGTGTCAGCGTGCTCGTCAGTCAGCCCAAGTCAAGCGCGAACCGGACCGCGGCCGCGACCTGATCCATCACCCGCGGCGGGATCGTCGTGATCAGGGCACCGAGCTTGCCCCGCTGCACGGTCTGGACGTGGTCGCAGTTCACGGCGCACTCGCGCGGCAGTCCTTCCTCCACGGAGAGGGCCACTTCGCTCGGGATGTCGCGGATCCGCGTGGTGATGGGTGCCACGGTCACCTCCCCCAGGAACGGAATGATCGAGTCACGCGTCAGGATCAGAACGGGTCTCCGCTTGTCCGGTGACGCGAATCGATACCAACGGACCTCCGCGCGTTTCATCGGTGACCTTCGGCGCAGCCGGTCATTCTCTGTCGTTCCAGGGATTGTCACCCCACGCCCGATCTCCTTCAGGAACGTCGAACTCCCCGGCGGACGTCGGGTGCTGCCGGTAGCCGGCGACATGACGCGCCTCGAGCTCTGCTTCCTCGTGCCGCTGCAGTGCCGAACGGAGAGCGTCGCGGGTGAACGAGGACCTGGTGGTACGGAGCTTCCGGGCGACCTGGTCGACCCTGGCAAGCAACTCGGAATCCATCGTCATCTGTACGGTTGGCATAGCTATGACGATAGCTATGGGCATGGCTACGTGGCAAGCGCGCCCGTCTCCACATCGCTGCCGATGGCCTCCGCGTATGCTCGTGCGGCCGAGCAGGGATTGGCGTTCGAGCTCGAAGAGATCGGGGTCTACACAGGCGGCGTTCGGAAGCCCGCGTGACGTCGAGAGAGGCGCCGTCAAGTCGGGCAGCATTGCGATCAATTCCTGCCTGCCGAGGGACATCGTGACCAGCCTCCCGCGGACGAGGATACACGAGGGAGACATGTGGCAGTATGCGGGCACATGGCACGCCTTACCGCTGATCAGGTGCGTTCGTTCGAGGAGACGGGGTATCTGCTCGTTCCCGGCGTCGTGTCCGACGCCGACACGCAGCCGGTGATCGACGAGCTGGAGGCGTTCATCGACCGGCGGGCGGGCGAGCTGCATGACGAGGGCAAGCTCACCGACCGGTGCGAGGGCGCTTCGTTCGATACCCGCTACGGCCTGTTGCTGAAGCAGACCGGCGAGATCGGCGACGGCATGGACATCATGCAGATGCGGACCCCGGCGATGTTCGCGTTCCTGTCCAACGAGAGCCTGCTGGACCTGGTCGAGCCGCTGGTCGGCTCCGAGATCACCTGCAACCCCATCCAGCACGTGCGCGCCAAGCCGCCGTCCGAGTTCGGCGACAGCTCCTGGTCCCACGGGGTGCCGTGGCATCAGGACGCCGGGGTCATGATGAAGGAGGCGGAGGGCTCCAACGTGGTCACCTGCTGGCTGCCGCTCAGTGACAGCACCGTCGAGATGGGCTGCCTGCAGGTGCTGCCGGGCGTGTCGAAGCTGGGCTACCTGCGCCACCAGAAGGAGGGCGGTACGATGATCGTCCCCGACCTGATGCCGGCGGCGGAGCCCGTGCTGCTGGAGTGCGTGCCGGGCGACGTGGTCCTGCTCACGCGCTTCACGCCGCATTGCTCGGTGCCGAACGTCTCCGACCGGTGCCGGTGGTCGCTCGACCTGCGCTATCAGCCGACCGGGCAACACACCGGCCGGACGGCGCACCCGGACTTCATCGTCCGCAGCCGCACCGCCCCGTCAAGCGTCATGTCCAGCTACGACACCTGGAGCCGTCTCTGGGCCGACGCGCTGGAGAATCCTCGCGAGGGGCAGGGCCACCGCACCGACTGATCCCCCGGCCCGGAAGTCGTGCGACTCCAAGCAACAGTCGAGAGAATCCCACGGTCGATGATCCTTCCACTTCGCGGACCATCGTCCGAAGCGGGACTAGCTCGAATCCTTTCCAGTGCGGCATTCGCATATGGGGGGGTAATGAGAACGAAGAATCGAGACCGGGCTTGACGGATGGGCGATGTTCTGACAAGCCTCTTAGTGTGTGCCGTCGGGAGGCCCCGTGAGAATGGATGTAGTCGAGAAGGCTGTAGCAGAGAGGCGTGACGACGCAAGACGTGTCCGTTCCCATGCGGAGAACGTAAAGGAACCTGTCATGCGTACCCATCTGCTCAGGATGGCGGATGACCTGGACGAGCAAGGTGACATGCTACAGGTGAACCTACAGTTGACGAGGATACGCAGAGACCTTGAGGAAGGTAATCCAGTCTCCGAAGATAGGTGGCTGGCTCTAGGTAGTTCCTGTCCGGCAATCCCCGGTTTCGGGAGAGCGAGTCAGGAGGAGCGCGTC
>JAPPNY010000116.1 GCA_028818385.1 Spirochaetaceae bacterium | reverse complement strand
TTCGCACCGGTGGGGGACATGGGCGCTCCCTGGGTTGTGGGGGGGGGGGGGGGGGCCACCCCCCGGGGGCCCCCGGCCCCCCGGGGGGGGGGGGCGCCCCCCACGGCCGGGCACGTCTGACGTAGAATGGCGCCCGTGAACGACCCGAAACCGACTTCAAGCGATCGAACCCCGGGCGCCCGGCGCCTGACTGCGCGGATCGGCGGCGCCGGTCTTGCAGCGCTGCTGGCCGTCGCCTGCCAGGCAGATGAGGGAAGCGCCGCGGCCGACCTGGACCCCGGCCTGTATGCCGAGATGGAGACCAACCGCGGGACGATCATCCTGCGGCTCGAGCACGAGAAGGTGCCGCTGACCGTCGCCAACTTCGTCGGCCTGGCCGAAGGCACCATCCAGTTCAGCGGCAGGAACCCCGGGCCGTACTACGACGGGCTGACCTTCCACCGCGTGGTCGACGAATTCATGATCCAGGGCGGCGACCCCAAAGGGAACGGCAGCGGCGGTCCCGGCTACCGGTTCGCGGACGAGATCCATCCGTCGCTACGCCACGATCGTCCCGGCACCCTGTCGATGGCCAACGCCGGTCCCAACACCAACGGCAGTCAGTTCTTCATCACCCACGTGGAGACGCCGTGGCTTGACGATCGCCACGCCGTGTTCGGCTACGTCGTGTCCGGTCAGGACGTGGTCGACGCCATCCGCCAGGGGGACAGGATCGAGAAACTGCGCATCCTCCGCATCGGACCGTCGGCTGACGGCTTTCGGGTCGACCAGCGCATGTTCGACGACTTGCGCGGCAGCGCCCCGGAACGGGCCGCCGAGCGTGCGGCCGCCGCCCGTGCGGAGGCCGATGCCGAGGTGCGCCGCCGCTGGCCCGACGCCACGGTGACGGAGAGCGGACTGCGGTACCTGGTCGACAATGCGGGCGAGGGAGAGGAACGGCCCGGGCCCGCCACGTACGTGGAGGTTCACTACGTCGGCAGCCTGCTGGACGGCACGGTGTTCGACAGCTCGCGCGAGCGCGACACGCCTGCGGTGTTCCCGGTCAACCGCGTCATCCCGGGCTGGCAGGAAGCCCTGCAGGACATGCGCAAGGGCGAGCGGCGCACGCTGATCGTGCCGCCGGAGCTCGGCTACGGAGACCGCGGCGTCCCCCAGGCGAGGATCCCGCCGGGCGCCTACCTGATCTTCGACGTCGAGCTGCTGCGGTTTCCGGTCGATGCCCCCGGCGGACGGTAGCCGCCCGCCGCTCCGCACCCTCGACAAGGCGCAGATCGCGGCCCTGCCGCTCGGCTGGTTTCCCGGCACGATCCACGTGGCCGATTCGGCCGAGGCGGTCGCCGATGCGCTCGTGGTCTTCGACGGCGTCGGCGTGCTGGGACTGGACACCGAGACCCGCCCCTCGTTCCGGCGCGGCGAGCGGCATCCGGTTGCCGTACTGCAGCTCGCTTCCGAGGAACACGCGGTGCTGGTGCAGCTTCGCTGGGCGGGTGTGCCGCCGCCGCTGCGCGCCCTCCTGGAATCGGAACGGATCGTCAAGGCCGCGCAGGCGCCGGCCGACGAGTTGCGCGCGCTTCGCAAGCTCCACCGCGTACAGCCCCGCGGAGTGATCGACGTCGGCCGCATCGTGCGCGATGCGGGATTCTCCCCCTCCAGCGTGCGGGGGCAGGCCGCGCACTTTCTGGGCATCCGCATCTCCAAGAGCGCGCAGGTGTCCAACTGGGCCGAACGCCGCTTGACACCCGCTCAGCAGCGCTACGCGGCCACCGACGCCTGGGTGTGCCGCCGGAGCTACCTGACGCTTGCAGAGGGCGCCGACGGAGCGCCGCGGTGAGCGCGTTGCGCTCCCTGGCGGCCGTGTGCCTGGCGGCCGTCACACTGACGTCGTGCGTTGACATCGAGATGCGCTTCGTCATGCGGCGCGACGGCGCCGGCCGCCTGGAGCTCAGCTATCGCGTCCCGCGGGAGGCTGCCACCCTGATGGACTCGGTCGAAGGCGCCCCGGCCGTGCCGCTGCCGATCGACCGGGCGGACTTCGAGGCGTCGCTCGCCGGCGCGGACGGCGTCAGCCTGCGCCGGTTCCGGCGCACGGACCAGGAGGAAGAGGTGCGCATCGAAGCCCGGATCGACTTCGACAGCATCGACGCGCTCCGCGCCGTCCCGGGTTTCTCGGACCTGCCGGTATCCTTCACGGCCACCGGCGCCGGCGGGGGGGAGCTGTCTCAGCGCGTGGTGCCCGCGCGGTCGGCCAGCGACGCGCCGGACGAGCGCATGGTGGAGCTCGTGCAGGACCTTGCCGGCGACTCGCGGGTGACGTTCGTGGTGGTCGCGCCCCGCGACATTCAGGCGGCCGACGGGGGGACGATCGACGCCGACCGCCGCACCGCGCGCTTCTCGCGGTCGCTGGCCGACTACCTGACGGAGGCCGGCCCGGTGGATCTGACGGTCCGGTGGTAGGGCCTATTGCCTCACCCAAATATCCACACGAAGTGAATCGGATGCCTCATGCAAA
>JAPPNY010000091.1 GCA_028818385.1 Spirochaetaceae bacterium | reverse complement strand
TGATCGAGGTGCAAACGGCAGGCTCCCGGCGTCGGCCAAGGTCGAGGGTGCCGAGTGAGCGAAGCGAACCTGACTCGAAGAGTGAGTTCCGAATCGGTGTCCGCGCTCCTGACCGTCGAGAACGGCAACTGGGGAGCGACCAGCCTGAGATCCATACATGCCGTTCTGGCGTCCGCCGCCGAAGTTCAGGCCGACGCCTTCGGGCGGGCGCCCGACGCTCCGATACAGGTGGCACCCTGGAGCCGCGATCCTCGGGTATTCGACGATCAGCGACCCTACCAAGTCAGACTCATCGCTCGGGACCGGTACTGGAGCCAGTACGTGTACCAGTTCTCACACGAGTTCTGTCACGTCATGACCAACTTCGATCGCCACAAAGGGCACAAGCACCGATGGTTCGACGAGAGTCTCTGCGAGCTCGCGTCGCTGTTCGTGCTGCATCGTCTGGCTGAGCTCTGGAAAGCGCAGCCACCGGCGGCCATTCCCGACGCTGCCGGATTCGCGTTCAATCACCACACGTACGCCGAGCGTACCGCAGCACGATATCCTCGGATCAGCCGCGATCGTCTTCCCGAATGGTTGGCCGGGAATCTCCCCAGACTGGAAGCAAATCCCTATGAGCGCGATCTGTGCGGGACGGTCGCCGTGGCGCTGCTGGATTCGTTTCATGCCGACCCTGCTCTCTGGCGTGATTGCGCCCACCTGAATCACTGGGACCCGAATGCCGATTCGGCATTCGCGGAATACCTGAGCTCGTGGACCGCACACCTCCAGGAGCAGAGCCTTCCCTTCCGTGCACCAGTTGCGATAGCGGATCTCTTCAAGATGGTCGTTGACGGTCGGCGGGCCGTTCGCCGACGGTATGCGAGTGAAACACCATGCTATTGGTGAGAAGGCATAGATTGACACCGCAGCCGACACACCATACCTTGAGGTCCCCGACCTATCGATGTCGCGTGGCTTACGACCCACGCTACTCGGTTCAGCAAACTGCTACCATCGCGTCATCACCGTCAAGTGAGACGCTATCGGTGAGAAACGAGCAACTCAGAGTTGAGGTTGAAGGATGACGGAAGCAACCCTCGCGGACATTCAGCGCGTCGATCTTCACGAAGTGTGGGATAGTGAACCATACGGCTTTACACCATGGCTCGCCGAAAACATATCGAAATTGGGAACAGCGCTCGGTCTGGAGCTCGAGCTGCGCCAACGAGAGGCGGATGTAGGCGGGTTCTCTCTGGATATTCTCGCGTCCGACCTGAGCAGGGACCGACCGGTCGTCATAGAAAACCAACTGAAGACGACCGACCACGACCACCTTGGGAAGCTCCTCACGTACGCGGCCGGATTCGATGCCAATGTCGTCGTTTGGCTCACGCGCGAGTTTCGCGACGAGCATCGGCAAGCCCTCGACTGGCTGAACCAGCGCACCGGTGAAGACACCTTGTTCTTCGGTGTAGTTGTCGAACTCTGGAAGATTGATGAGTCCAGACCGGCTCCGCACTTTAATCTGGTAGCGGCTCCCAACGACTGGCGGAAGGAGAGCGTCAGCAGGGTCACGGAGCGGACCACTGGCAACCTCTCAGAAAGAGGCGAACGGTATCAGGCCTTCTTTCAAAGGCTCATAGACACCCTCAGAGAACGACACGGATTCACTACAGCCAAACGGGCTCAAGCGTAAAACTGGTACGCTTTCGCGTCCGGTGACCGGAGATTCAAATACGGAGCCAGTTTTACCGCCCAACAGCAGGCTCGAGTGGAAGTCTACATCGACTCCGGCGATGCGCATGAAAACCATGATCTCTTCGACAGCATGAAGAAACACAAGGAGAGCATAGAATCCGAACTTGGATACGCCCTTGACTGGCAATCACTGGAGGATAAGCGAGCGTGCCGGGTAGCGACTGACCGCGCTGGGACCATCGATGACGGCGATGACGTGCTCGAGGAGATTCATGACTGGATGGTCCGACGCTTGCTCGACTTCAAGAAGGTGTTCGACAGCCACCTGCGTCAACTTACTGGCCGTAGGTAGGCATCCGCCCGCCGTCTCCGACGGGATTAACCGAGCGTCGGCGCTTCGCGCACCTCCAGTGCGAGCACGCGGGCCGCGCCTCCGTGGCTGGCGATCGACAGGTAGCCACCGCTTCGTTCGTAGGTGCGCCCGACCATGGCCAAACGGTCGTCGAGAAAGCACTCGATGACCGTGCCGAGCACGAATATCTGCAACGTGATGACGGGTAGCGCAGCGTCGCCCCAGCTCCGCTGGTACGAGCCGAGCTCCAGCGAGCGGCGGCCGGTGTGAACGGTGAGCGGGACGCCGCCGCTGCCGTCGGGGCCGGCGCGCAGCCCGATGGTGAGGATGGCGTCCTCCGCGAGGTCGACCGAGCACCGGACCAGGCAGTCCGCGGGCACCGGGCAGCGATAGCCGGTTGCCGGCAGGTCGAAACCGCCGTCCGCCGACTCGTGGACGACTTCGACGAAGGAGTCCACCACCTCCCGGACCGGACGAACGCGAAGGTGGCCGTCGTCTCCCTGGAACAGCTCGCGCGGGAGGTTCATCACCGAATCGTCGTGGTCCCCGGACAGCGGTCCGAAGTAGATGTGGCGGCGGCCGTCGAACAGGCGCTTGCCGGCCAGCAGCAGGGTGTTGTCGAGCTGGGCCGGCACCCCGTGCGTGAACGGCCCCTCGACGTGCCGCGCGCGCCGGATGTTCTGGCCCCGCCTGGTATAGAGCAGATGCCAGTAGTCGCCGAGGCGGAACAGGTCCGGGCACTCGGGCGCTCCGGTCTCGCCCTCCAGCAGCGGCGGGTCCAGGATCAGCGGCTCCGCCGGATTCCAGGAGACCAGGTCGGTCGATACCAGCCGGCCGATCCCGGAGAAGCCCGAGTCGGCCAGTCCGGCGCACAGCAGCATCCACCACTCACCGGACTCCTCGTGCCGGAACACGAACGGATCGCGGAAGTCGCGCGGATGATAGACGGCGCCGTCCGGGCCGAAGCCGTGGTCGCGGTGCTTGTACCACGTCACCAGGTCGGTGCTGGTTGCGTGGCAGATGATCTCGGCACCGTCAGGGTTCTTCGGGTTGTGGCCGGTGTAGAAGATGTGGAACCCGCCGTCGTGCTCGACGACGCAGCCGGTGAACATGTCCCGGCCATCCGGGCCGAGCGGGTCGTTCGGATCCCGCTCCAGGGCGGTCGGCAGCTCGTGCCAGTGGACGAGGTCGCGGGAGACGATGTGGTCCCACGGCACCCCGCCCTCGGTGTCACAGCGGATGTAGAAGATGTGGTACTGGCCGTCGTGGAAGAACGGGATGGTGTCGCACAGCCTGCCGCGCGAGGGTCGGAAGTGCAGCGGCGAGCTGGGACTGGCAGCGACCGGGATGCCGTCAGGGTGGGATCCCATCAAGCCCCCTCGGCGACCACCTTGACCGGCACGCCGGCGGCAAGCGTCAGGGTCAGGCGCTCCCCGTCCACGGCGTGCTCGGGCGCCGGTCCCCGCCCCTCGGCGCTCAGGCTGTAGAGCGCCAGCTTCCGCCCGCGAAGCCCCGGCGGCAGCGTCCACTCGCGGCGTCCGCCGCGCAGGCTGTAGCAGTACACGCCGTCGCCGAGCGGCACGAACCGGTCATCGCCGTCGGCAACCACCACGTCGCCCCAGGTCACGCGCAGATGGTCCGGCCCGTCGATGCACACCTGCGCTTCCACGCCGCCCGCATAGCGGATCCGGGCGCCGTCGCCCTCTTCGTCCCACGACAGCATCTCGCGCTCCAGGTAGAACAGGTTGAGCAGCGATCCGAGGTAGATCCGATCCACGATGTCGTCCCAGTTGTCCAGGAACGACAGGGTCGCCCGCGTCTGCTCGTGCAGCCACGGAAAGTACTCCAGGAACTGCTCGTCACCGAGCGAAGAGCGGCTGACCGGACGGTACGTGACGTCCTGGTGGAAGGACTTGCAGATGCCGTAGTCCCTGGTCGTGGCACCGCCGTAGTGGTCGCCGCGGCCGCCGCCCATCACCTTGCGGTGGAAGATCTGCCGCGAGAGGTCGCTCGCGTCGTGGTGCCAGAACGCGGCGTTCAGCAGCGTCGGGTCGATCGGCAGGCCGTTGTACCCCTCGCCCGACACGCTGATGCCGCGGTCGCGCAACCACTCGACGATCGGCAGCATGCCGCACACCAGCTCCTCGGTCACGCCGATTCCGTCCGGGTCCGCGCCCGGCACGCAGTTGGTCAGCCGGATGTTGTCCATGTGGATCGTCCGCTCCACCGGGATCACCCGCATCATCGCCTCCAGGCGGCGGAAGATCGCCCCGCTCTCCACGTCGCGGGTATGGGAGATGCCGGCGACGACCGACTCGTCCCAGGCCTCGCCGTTCTCGTCCCACACCGTGCCGTGCGGATCGTAGCGGCGGCCCAGCAGCGCCTCGTCGTAGTCCTTGCTGGTGCGGTGGGCATCGTCGATGTTCGTGTGGTAGCTGAGCAGTCCGCCCAGCTCCTTGCACGTCGCCGCCAGCGCGCGCAGCTCCTCCGGGGTGCCGATGTTGTGGTTGTACAGGTCGAGCGCCGGGTAGGCGGCTTCCGGCTGCTGGCTGTTCCAGCTGACGACGAACACGGCCTGCGGGAGACCGTCGGTCACGTGATGGATCGAGCGGATGATCCGCTCGCACTCCTCGATGGTCGCGCTGACGCCCACCTCGGGATAGTCGCTGCTCATGTCGCAGAGGATCTTGTACCAGAGCGACGTGCGGTACACGGAATCGCCGTCGGGCAGGCGCCGGTTGAGCCACAGGCGGTAGTCGCTGGCGTCCACCCGTCCGTCCTGGTTGAGATCGCCCAGGAAGACGACCTGCGCCTCCAGCGGGGGCACCGTGCGGTCGCGCACGCGATGCCGGTACTCGCCCAGGTGAATCTCACACCGGCCCGCGCTGATCCGGTGCGCCTGCGGAAACAGCGGGTAGTTGGAGTGCAGGAACGCGCAGACCGATTCCGGTTGGTAGAGCGCGCCGTAGATCAGCGGCACCGGCTCGGCCTCGTCCGGGGCGTCGCGGACCGCGCCGTCGGCGTCGCGCAGCCACATCTTTCCCATCGCCTTGTCGTCGGGCTCGGTCGTGAACATGCGGAAGTAGCGGAACGTCAGGTCCTCACAGACCAGCAGGGGGCTGTCCACCCACTGCAGGCTCTCGAGCGGCGTACGCGCGTCCGCGATGCCCTGAATGCGCAGCGAGAGCGTCGCGCCGGCCAGCGAGAACGCCAGCTCGAACCCGATCCCCTGCTCCGGGACCGCGACGCGGTAGCAGCGGCCGTCCGGGATGGCGCGCGGCTCGATCTCCAGATCGCCCATGCGGAGCTCGACACCGTTGACGCGCAGCGTCCCGCTGCGGCTGCCGCCAAAGGTGCGGCCGGTGGGAAGGTGGCGATACCCCCGCACCAGCGGCAGGTTCCCATCCAGCTCCACCTGCAGCTCCGGGCTCTCGAGGATCACCGTTCCGCCGTTCCTGTCGTCCTGCACGATGTGCGACCTCCTTGCGCGGCCCCTGTGTATACGCGAACGCCGTTTCCGGCAAGTCATCCGCTACGGCGAGCGACCGGCCGGGCTGCTGGTATGCTGCGATACGGACGACGATGGAGTGGGCTGAGGTCGAGCGGCGGATCCGCGCGGGCGAGGATGCCGTTACCGAGTTCAAGCGCGGTGCAGGGGACATGCGGGCGGTCGGCAAGACACTGTGCGCGTTCGCAAACGGCGCCGGCGGCCTCCTGGTACTCGGCATCGACGACACGGGCGCGACCGTCGGCGTCTCGGCACACCCCGATGCGGTTCAGGAGCGCCTGACCGGGCTGCTGCACACCGGTTGCGGCAAACCCGTCTCGGCGCAGTGTGGCCGTGAGTCCACCGCGGACGGATGGGTGCACTGGATCGACGTACGCCGCCACCAGCGCGGCTACGAGCCGTTCATGTCCGACGGGCGCTTCTGGGTCCGTCGCGGCCGGGCGACGGTCACGCCCTCTCCCTCGGAGCTCCAGGAGCTGTTCAACGCATTCGGTTTCGTGCTCACCGAGCAGCAGATCATTCCCGCGGCACAGCTGGACGACATCGATTTCGGCGCCGTGCGCTCGTTCATGCAAGCGCAGGGGCTCGACACCGAGCAGACGCCGCAGCCGGCGCGTGATGACGATCTGCGCAACACCAGCGTGACCGACGAGCTCGACGGCGTGCTGAGGCCCACGCTCTACGGGCTGATGGTGTTCGGACGCGATCCGCAGGCGTATCCGCACACGCTGAGCCTGTTCGTGCAGTGCGCCGCGTATGGCGGCACGGACCAGGCGGCCGAGGTTCTGAGCGCCGGAGAAGCCAAGGGACGGCTGGCCGATCAGGTGCACCGCGCCATGGGCTGGTTCCGCAGCCTTGGTCGCAGAGAGTCCTACGAGGGACTGCGCCGCCGGGACCTTCCCCGCCTGCCGGAACCTGCGCTGCGAGAGGCGCTGGTGAACGCTGTCATCCACCGGGACTACTCCATCAGCGGGTCGCAGACCATGCTGGAGGTGTTCGACGACCGGATCGTCGTGACCAGCCCCGGCGCACTGCCGAACCACATGACGGTCGAGCAGGCGCGCAGCGGCGGCGCCCCGCGCTCGAGGAACGAGATGATGGCCAACGCCATGGTCGTAGCCGGCCTCATGGAACGCCGCGGGCGTGGCTGGCTGACGATGCGCCATGCCATGCGGGAGTTCAACGGCACGGAGCCCGAGCTGGCGAGCGATCCGGACAACCGCTTCGTGCGGGTTACGTTTCACCTGTAGCCTGCGACCGGCCACGGCGCTTGACCACACCGGGCCGCCGTTGCACCGTCCGGCCGGCGACTGATGGCGGCACCGATGGAAACGCGACCGGACATCCTCATTGCCGACTTCGAGGGTGACGGCTGGAGCGAGTGGACGGCCGAAGGCACCGCCTTCGGCCCCGGGCCGGCGCGCGGCCCCCTGCCGGGTCAGGTGGAGGTCACCGGCTACCTCGGCGGCGGCCATGCCTCCAGCTTCCACGGCGGCGACCCGGCGCTGGGGCGGCTGATCTCGCCGCCGTTCACGGTCGAGCGCCGCTACCTGAGCTTCCTCATCGGCGGCGGCCGGCACACCTACTACGGCAACAACGACCCGGGCTACGTGGCCGTCAACCTCGTTCACGAGGGGCACGTCGTCCGCACGGCGCCGCGCAGCCAGTGGGAGCCGGACGGTTCCGACCACCTGGCGTGGGACTGGTTCGACCTTGCCGACCTGGAAGGAAAGCAGGTTCGGGTGGAGATCGTCGACCAGCACACCGGCCCGTGGGGCCACATCCTGGTCGACCAGATCGCGCAGACCGACACGCCGCCGCTCCCGCTGCCGTCGTTCGCGGGGCGCCGCTTCCGGGCCGACCACCGCTTCCTCAACCTGCCCGTCAGCCTCGGTTCACCCTTTCGGGAGATACAGATCACCGGCGGAGGTCGGACGGTCGCGTCCAACACCGTGAGCCTGGCGCACGACGATCCGGACTTCTGGGTCCCGGTCGACCTGTCGGCCTGGAAGGGCATGGACCTCACACTGCGCATCGAGGAGCTCGACGCCCCTAGCGCGCCGCCGGCCGCCGATCTGCTGGCGGCCGTGCGCATCGGCGACCGGATGATCGGCTGCGACGACCTGTACCGGGAGCCCGGCCGGCCGCTGCTTCACTACTCGCCGCGCCGCGGCGCCTCTTCGGACGCCAACGGCCTGGTCTGGTTCGACGGGGAGTGGCACCTGCACTACCAGCACGTGCCGTGCAACGTCACGCCCGGCAACTCCAACTGCAACTGGGGCTGGGGCCACGCGGTCAGCCGCGACCTGGTGACGTGGGAGGAGCTTCCCGACACGCTCTGGCCCGACGAGCGGGGCGTGGCCGTCTCCGGCTCGTGCGTGGTCGACCACCACAACTCGTCCGGCCTGGGCAGCCCCGGCCGCCCGCCGATGGTGATCTTCTACACCGCCTACGGCGGCTCCAACCGGCTGTCGCACGGCCGGTCGGTGGACGTCTGCATCGTCTACAGCACCGACCGGGGGCGCACCTGGCGCCCCTACGACGGCAACCCGGTCATCCGCAACATCGACCGCGGCAACCGCGACGCGAAAGTGTTCTGGTACGAGGAGGGTGGGCACTGGGTCATGGTGCTCTACATCCACAACGACGTGCACTTCATCCTGACCTCCTCCGACCTGCTGCACTGGCAGTTCCGGAGCCAGGTGAACGGCATGCACGAGTGCCCGGAGCTCTTCGAGCTGCCCGTGCAGGGCGAGCCGGGCACCAGCAGGTGGGTGTTCTTCGGTGCGAGCTGCGACTACTACCTGGGCACGTTCGACGGCACGCGCTTCGTGCCGAAGACGGACATCATCCGCTTCAAGTACACCGACGGCAGCCTGTACGCGTCACAGACCTTCAACGACGCGCCGGACGGCCGGCGCATCCTGGTGGCCAAGGGCCAGGTCAGCGGCCTGAACCCGATGCTGAACAGCCACATCACCTTCCCGATCGAGCTGACCCTGCGGCGCACGGACGAAGGCCTGCGGATCCATCAGAATCCGGTGGCCGAGCGGGACCGCCTGCGCAGCGACACCGTGAGCGTGCCTGACGGCACCATGGTGAGCGACGACACGCCGCTTGAGGTCCGGCCCGCCGGCAGGCTCCTGGACATCGAGCTGGAGCTGACGCCGGCCGGCGCCGGCGCCCTGACGCTGGAAATCCTGGGGAAGGAGATCCGGCTCGACCTGCGGGCGATGGAGCTGCAGTTCCACGAGGCGCTGGAGGACAACGACGTACGGGCGCCGCTGGCGCCGGTGGACGGCCGGCTGGACCTGCGGCTGCTGGTGGACACGATCTTCCTGGAGATCTTCAGCGCGCGCGGCCGCTACTACACGCCGGTCCGGTGCGCGTTTCCGCAGGCGGAGGGCGGCGTCCTGCTGCGGGCCGCCGGCGGGGCCGTGCGCGTGGACCGCATGCGGGTCCACGAGATGCGGTCGATCTGGGAGCGGCCGGCCGAGCCGGGCCCTCAAACCTGATCTGCGAGCGTCACCTTGTAGGGCACGTACGGCGGCATCCAGTGGAAGTCGATGCGGTCATGCTCGACCCGGTACTTCCAACGGGCGGGCAGCGCCTCGTCGTCCTCCTCGGGGCCGTCGCGGGTCAGCGTGACGATCCGCAACGGCTTGCCGTGCCACTCGCTCGGCAGGACGAAGCTCTGCCGGTCGCCGACCGGTGAGTAGAGGTACAGCGCGTCGCCCAGCGGGATGCAGCGCGTGTCGTTGTCCCTGGCGATCACCATCTCGCCGCGCACGACGGTCATGGTGTGGCGGGACGTGATGTCCACGACCGTGCCGTCGTCGTACTCGATGTGGATGTCGTCCGGCCAGGTGCCGCGGGCCACCACCATCTCGCGCTCCAGGAAGTAGAGGTAGAGCAGCGTGCCCAGGTAGATCCGGTCGACGATGCCGCGCCAGTCCTCCAGGTAGCTGACCTCGAACTCGCGGCGCTCATACGAGAAGTCGACGTGGATGTTCGAGCCGATCCCGTAGTCGCGGGCGTACAGCTCCCCGAAGTGGCGGCCGGGGCCGCCGCCGACCATCTTGCGGTGCAGCATCTGCCGGCCGATGAGGCCGCAGTCGTAGTGGAACCACCCGGAGAACAGCAGCGGTCCGTCGATCGGCATGCCGTTCGTCCCCTCGGTGGTGAGCGTGATGCCCTGCTCCCTCAACCACTCCGCCATCGGCAACAGCCCGCAGTAGAGCTCCTCCAGCTCGCCGATGCCGTCGAAGTCGCGGCCGGCCGTGTTGCAGATGCGGGTGTTGTCGACGTGCAGGGTCCGGGCCACGGGCACCGTGCGCATCATCGCTTCCATGCGCCGGCGAAAGTGGCCGAGCTCCCAGTCCAGCGTGTGCACGACGCCGCACGGGCGCCCGCCGTCCGACGGATCCCAGTCCATGGCGGTCATGTACGACGGGTCCCAGTCCGGGCTGTCGGGGTAGGCGTCGTCGATGTTGATGTGATAGCTGACGGTCGTGTCGTAGCGGCGCTCGCACTCGTCGATGGCTCGCAGCAGGCGGTGCCGGCCGCCGGCCCGCGGATTGACCTGGTCGATCGACGGGTAGCGGTCGTCGTGGCCCTGGTATTGCCAGCCGGCCGTGTAGATGAGCTGGGGAATGCCGTCGGCAACATTGTGGATCGCGCGGACGATCTCGACCATCTGCGGGAATGTGGTGAACACCTGGTCGTTCTTGACGGTCACGAAGACCTTGTAGGAGATCGTCGAGCGGTACAGCTCGTCGGCGTCCGGCAGGGTGCGGTTGACCCAGAGCGCCCAGTCGCTCCAGTCGACGGTCCCGTCGCCGTTGTAGTCCTGCAGGAAGACCACTTTCACGTCGAGCGGGAACATCGTCCGCGAGCGCACCCGGTAGCGGTAGTCATTGAGGGCGACCGAGTAGCCGCCGGCGCCGTTGGCATGGCGCTCCGGCAGCAGCGGGAAGTTGCCGTGCATGAAAGCGCACAGCCGGTCGGGGTGATAGACGCAGCCGCGGATCACGTCGCAGGCCGAATCGTCGCCGCCGACCGACCCGAAGTGCTCGCGCCACCACTTCTTGCCGTTCTCGCTGGGCTCGGAAGCCGAGATGCGGGCGTAGCGCCAGTCCCGGTCGCGCACCTGCAGCAGCGGCGAGCCGCCGAAGCCGAGCGTGTCGAGCGGGCCGGAGATGCCGTCGATGCGCAGCCGCAGCCCGTCCGCCTCCAGCTCGAACCGGCAGTCGAACGAGATGTCGCCGTACGTGACCTGGAAGGCCACCGCCGTCGCCGTTGCCGATCCATCGATGGTCAGCTCGCGCCACTCGACCGCGGCGCCGTTGATCACGAGCGGCGTCGCGTCCGGATCCCCGAGCAGCGTCTGGCCGGTGGCGAGGTGGGTGTACGACGCGACGACGGGAATCCCGTCGTGGAGCCGCACGCGCAACGTTTCGTTCTCGAGCAGCATGCGTCAGGCCTGCGCGGGATCGGCCGCCGGTTCCGCCAGCGTCACCTTGTAGGGCACGTACGTGGCCATCCAGTGGAAGTCGATGCGGTCGTGCTTCACGTGGTAGTGGGCGTCGGCCGGCAACGCGAAGTCGTGCTCCTCGACGCCGTCCCTGGACAGCATGACGATCCGCAACGGCTTGCCGTGCCACTCCGGTGGCAGGCCGAAGCTCTGCCGGTCGCCGACCGGCGAGTAGATGTACAGCGCGTCTCCCAGCGGGACGCAGCGCGTGTCGTTGTCCCTGGCGATCACCATGTCGCCGCGCTTGACGGTCATGGTGTACCGGGAGGTGATGTCCACGACGGTGCCGTCGTCGTACTCCATGTGGATGTCGTCGGGCCAGGTGCCGCGGCACACCACCATCTCGCGCTCCAGGAAGTAGAGGTAGAGCAGCGAGCCCAGGTAGATCCGGTCGACCATGCCGCGCCAGTCCTCCAGGTAGCTGACCACGACGTCCCGGCGCCCGTAGGCGAAGTCGACGTGGATGTTGGAGCCGAGCGCGTAGTCGCGCGCGTACAGCTCGCCGAAGTGGCGGCCGGCGCCGCCGCCGACGATCTTGCGGTGCAGCATCTGCCGGCCGATGAGCCGGCAGTCGTAGTGGAACCACCCGGAGAACAGCAGCGTCCCGTCGATGGGCATGCCGTTCGTCCCTTCGGTGGTGAGGCTGATGCCCTTCTCCTTGAGCCACTCCGCCATGGGCAGCAGCCCGCAGTAGAGCTCGTCCAGCTCGCCGATGCCGTCGAAATCGCGGGCGGCCGTGTTGCAGATGCGGGTGTTGTCGACGTGCAGGGTCCGGGGCACGGGCACCATGCGCAACATCCCTTCCATGCGCCGCCGGAAGTGGCCGAGCTCCCAGTCCAGCGTGTGCACGACGCCGCATGGCTTGCCGCTCTCGGCGGACATGTACGAGGGGTCCCAGTCCGGGCTGTCGGGGTACGCGTCGTCGATGTTGATGTGATAGCTCACGGTCGTGTCGTAGTTCCGCTCGCACTCGTCGATGGCCCGCAGCAGACGGTGCCTCCCGCCGGGCCGCGGATTGATCCGGTCCATGGTCGGGTAGTTGTCGTCGTGGCCCTGGTTCTGCCAGCCGACCAGGTAGATGAGCTGCGGGATGCCGTCGGCGACGTTGTGGATGGCGCGCACGATCTCCATCATCTGCGGGTAGGTGGTGAACACTTGGTCGTTCTTGAGGGTCAGAAAGATCTTGTAGGAGATGGTCGAGCGGTACAGCTCGTCGGCGTCCGGCAGGGTGCGGTTGACCCAGAGCGCCCAGTCGCTCCAGTCGGTGATGCCGTCGCCGTTGTAGTCCTGCAGGAACACCACCTTCACGTCGAGCGGCCACATCGTCCGTGACCGCACCCGGTAGCGGTAGTCGTTGAGCGCGACCGAGTATCCGCCGGGGCCGTTGGCATGGCGCGCCGGCAGCAGCGGGAAATTGCTGTGCACGAAGGCGCACAGCCGGTCGGGGTGGTAGACGCAGCCGTGCATCACGTCGCACGCGTCGCTGTCGCCGCCGACCGCGCCGAAGTGCTCCCGCCACCACTTCTTGGCGATTTCCGTGTCCTCCTCGAAGGAGATGCGCGCGTACCGGTACTCCGGGTCGCTCACCTGCAGGAGCGGCGAGCCGCCGAAGCCGACGGTATCGAGCGGCCCGTCGACGCCGTCGATCCGCAGCCGCAGGAAGTCGGCTTCCAGGTCGAGCCGGTAGTCGAACGAGATGTCGCCGCAGGACACGTGGAACGCCGCGGAGGTCGCCGTTGCGGAGTGATCGACGGTCAGCTCACTCCATGCGACCGCGTCGCCGTTGATCGTCAGTGGCGTCGGGCCCGGGTCCCCGAGCAGCGTCTGGTCTGTGGGAAGGTGCGTGTACGACGCGACGACCGGTATGCCGTCGTGGAGCTGCACGCGCAGCGTGTCGTTCTCAAGCAGCATGCGTCAGGCCCCTGCCGCGCCGGAGTCGCGGGATGTTGTCCTCATCGACGAATTGGAACACGATGGCTTGTCGATGGGCAACGCGGCGGCGACGGAGGGGCTGACGGCGTACCGCCGCACCGTGGACGCGTTGCGCCGCGAGGTGCGGGCCGATCGCTGGTACCCGCGCTACCACCTGGCGGCACCCTTCGGCGCCGCCGGAGACACGCACCCCGTCTTCGCCGGCGACCGCTACCACGTGACCTACCAGCACAGCTACTCGCCCGACTTCCGGGCCATGCACGGCCCCTGCCAGTGGGGACACGTGTCCAGCGCCGACCTGGTCACCTGGACGCACTATCCGCCCGCGCTCACCTCCTCCGAGCACGGCGTCGCCGCGGACCGCCACCTCTGGTCCGGCAACCTGATCGCGCACGAGGGCAAGGTGTACGCCTTCTACACGATCGAGAACCGCGACGTGTACCTGGCGGTCAGCGACGGGGAGGACCTGCAGGGCTTTCGGGCGCACCACGCCAATCCCGTCGCCACCCTCCCGCCCGACCACGAAGACCTGGGCATCCCCTACGACCCGGAGCGCGCCGACGAGCACCTGATGGGCATGCGCGATCCGTGGGTATGGCGCGACCGCGACGGCTTCTTCATGTCCGTCGGTTCCGGGCGCCGGGACAAGGCCGGCTCCCTGGTGCTGCTGTTCGAGTCCTCCGACCTGTACGAGTGGCGCTACCGCGGCATCCTGTGGTCGGCCGCCGACCCCGAGCGGGAGGGCATCTACTTCGAGTGCCCGTGCGTGTGGCCCCTCGACGACGGCCGGCACCTGCTCAGCAACCTCGCCCACCGCCAGTACATGGTCGGCATGATCCGGGACGGCAGGTTCATCGAGGAGCAGCGCGGCTTCGCCGATCACGGCCACAACTTCCTGGTCTCGGTCCTGACCCGCGACGACGCGGGGCGGCTGTTCATGTGGGGCTGGATCCCGGACAAGCAGCGGCGCACGCAAGACCCGGACATCCGCTGGTCCGGGGTGTTCACGGTGCCGCGGCAATTCATCCCCAACCGGCAGGGCACGTTCGACATCGTGCCCGCCCGCGAGATCGCCGCGCTGCGCCGCAACCACCGCCGGTGGGCCGATCGCACGTTCGCCGTCGGCGAGGTCTGCGAGCTCGGCGTCCTGGGCTCGTCGGTGGAGATCGCGCTGGCCGTGGATCCGGGCTCGCCCGACGATATCGAGTACAAGGACTTCTCCTGCGGCCTGCGCATCGCCGACGGTCCGTTCGCCTGCGAGGTGACCTACTCCACCGCCGACGGGCAGCTCCGCATGCTCACGCCGGACAACGAGTACACCGCGCCGGTGGGGCTCGAAGCCGGCGCGGAGGTGCGGCTGCGGGTGTTCGTGGACGCGTCGGTGCTGGAGGTGTTCGCCGGGGACGGCGTGCCGATGGCCAACCGCATCTACCCGCCGGACCCCGGCCGGTTGGCGTATCATTTCTTCGTGCGCGGTGCCCCGATCGACTCCAAGCACGTGGTGACGCTGCGGCATCTGGACGCATGGGATCTGGACGGCATCGACAGCGGCGAGGACCGGTTCACCGAACGGATCACGCCGACTGCCGACTATGTCCGCAAGGGGCGTGACTGAACCCATGGCGGACAGGACGGCAATCGACCGCGCGGCGCCGATCGTGCGCGTACCGCTGATGCGGCGGTTCAGGGGGCAGCTCCAGTTGCAGCTCATGACCCTGCCGGGGGTCCTGTTCCTCCTCATCTTCGCCTATCTGCCGATGATCAGCCTGATCATCGCCTTCCAGGACTTCAAGATCCTGATGGGCTATTTCGCCAGCCCGTTCGTGGGACTCAAGCACTTCACCTGGGCGCTCACCGATCCGGAGTTCTATCCCGCGTTCAGGAACACCGTGCTGCTCAGCCTGTACGGACTGGTGATCGGCTTCCCGGTGCCCATCCTGCTGGCCCTGCTGATCAACGAGATCCCCCGTACCGGATTCAAGCGGGTGGTGCAGACGACCAGCTACCTGCCGCACTTCATCTCCTACGTGGTCACCGCCTACCTGTTCATCCTGCTGCTCGACCGCCGCGGCATCGTCAACGACGTGCTGGTGGCCGTCGGCCTGGTCGACGAACCGGTGCTGTTCTGGACGAAGCCCGAGTACTGGCGGCTGATGGCGACGATGGTGAACGTCTGGAAGGGCATGGGCTGGAGCGCCATCCTCTACCTGGCGGCGATCGCCGGCATCGACGAGCAGCTCTACGAGGCGGCGATCATCGATGGCGCGGGACGGCTGCGGCGCGCCTGGCGGATCACCCTGCCGAACATGACCGGTCTCATCGCCGTGCTGCTGATCCTGAGCATGGGAGGACTGGTGCGCGCCGGGCTGGACACGTCGTACCTGCTCGGCAACCTCTTCACGCGCGAGACCTCGTACGTGCTGGAGTACTACATCCTGGAAATGGGGCTGGAGCTCGGCCGCTACTCGTTCGCCACCTCCGTCGGACTGATGCAGTCGCTGCTGGCGATGATCCTGGTGGTCATCACCAACTGGCTGTCGGGCCGCATCAGCGGCAGGAGCCTGTTCTGATGGCGCTCGCGCGCATGGCCCAGTCGAGGGAGGACCGCGTCATCAACATGGTCGTGGTCGCGTTGGCGCTGATGGTGCTCGTGGTCACCCTCTACCCCTTCTACTACGTCATCCTGCGCTCCCTCAACGAGGGGATCGACTCGGCCAAGGGCGGCCTGTTCCTGTTCCCGCGCCGCCCTACGCTGACCAACTACCGCGTCGTGCTGGGCGATCCCCTCATCGGCACCGCGTTCCTGGTGACCATCCTGCGCACGGCCGTGGGCACGGTGACCGCCGTGTTCTTCACGGCCATGGTCGCCTACGGGCTCTCCAAGAGGCACCTCGTCTTTCGCAAGACCTACTCGATGATCGGCCTGGTCACGCTCTTTTTCTCGGGTGGACTGATCCCGACCTACCTGCTGTACCGCGCGATAGGCCTGCTCAACACGTTCTGGGTCTACATCGTCCCCGAGCTGTTCGCCTACTATCACGCGCTCCTGTTCATGGCGTTCTTCCGGGAGCTGCCCCAGTCGCTGGAAGACTCGGCGAAGGTCGACGGCGCCGGCGACTTTCGCATCTTCGTGAGCATCATGCTGCCGCTCTCCAGACCCGTGCTGGCGACGATCGCCCTGTTCGTGGGCGTGTTGCACTGGAACGACTGGTTCGCGTCCGCGTACTTCGTGTTCAACCAGAAGTGGTGGACGGTGCCGACGATCCTGATCAAGACCATGTCGAGCCTGGAGGCGTTCTACCGGGTGGCCTCCGCCCAGTCACAGAGCATCCAACCCGGCGCGGAGATGATCACCTCCGAGATGCTGGTGACCATGGAATCGATGAAGTACGCCACGATCGTGGTCACCGTGTTTCCGATCACCATCGCGTACCCGTTCCTGCAGCGCTACTTCGTGAAGGGACTGCTGGTCGGCCACATCAAGGCATAGTCCCACGCCACAGGGAGCCGCCCACCCCGTGCACGACCTCCGGTACGAAGCTCCCGCCGCGCTCGACCGGCCGGTCTCCGACCGGGATCGGCCCGCACGCGGCTGGAGCGCCGCCCTGCCGCTCGGCAACGGCCGCATGGGCGCCATGATCTACGGCGGCATCGGGCGTGATCAGGTGCTGCTCAACGAGAAGACGATCTGGGCCGGGCCGCCAGCGCCGGCCATGCAACCGGACGCGCGGCGTCACGTCGCGGAGCTCCGGCGCCTGCTGTCCGCCGGCCGCCACTTCGATGCGGAACGCTACTGTCAGCGCCATCTCCTTGCCCCGCGCATCACCCCGCGCAGCTACCAGCCGGCCGGCTACCTGGCGATGGAGCTCGACCATGGGGAGGCAGCCGTGCACGACTACCGCCGGCGGCTCGACCTGCGCACCGCGGTCGCCACGGTGGAGTATCGGTGCGCGGGCGTCCGCCATCGACGCGAGGCGTTCGCGTCGGCCGCCGACGACGTCGTGGTCCTGCGCCTCGATGCCGATGAGCCGTGTGTCGGCGCCACGTTCGCGCTGCAGCACCCGGCCGGCGCGAGCGGCGTCACCGATCGCCGCTCCGGCGCCGAGCTGGTGATGACGGCCCGGGCCGGCCACGGTGGCGAGCACGCGGGAGTCCGGTTCGCGGTCGTCGTCCGCCTGATCGCCGACGGTGACGGCGGTCTGGTCGATACGTCGGAGTCGCTGCGGGTCCGGGGCGCCCGTTCCGTGACCGTCCTGGTTGCCGTCGCAACCGACTACCGGCTCGACAACCCTGCGCGCCCGCTGTCCGACGACCTGGCCGGCGCGTGCCGGCGGCGCCTCGACAAGGCTGCCGGACGGCCGTATGTCGAACTGCGCGAGCGTCATGAGTCGGACCACGGGCGCCTGTTCGGCCGGGTGGACCTGGATCTCGCGGTCGACGCGAACCGTGGTCGGCCGATGGATGCGCGCGTGCTCGCCGCGGCAGCCGGAGTGCCCGACCCGGGGCTGCTCCTTCTCTACTTCCACTACTGCCGTTACCTGTTCATGTCCGCGTCCCGCCCCGGAACGCTTCCGGCCAACCTGCAGGGGGTGTGGAACCCGCTGCTCGAAGCTCCCTGGCACTCGGACTACCACCTCAACATCAATCTCCAGGAGGCGTACTGGCTTGCCGAGCCGCTGGCTCTGCCGGAGTGCCACGAGCCGCTGTTCCACCTCACCGAACGCCTGCGATCGGCCGGCGGACGGGCGGCGCGCGAGCTGGGATGCCGGGGCTTCTTCGCCGGCGTCGACACCGACGCGTGGGGCTACGCGGCGGTGTACGGGGAACCGCTCTGGGGGATGTGGCTGATGGGCGCCTCCTGGTGCGCGCAGCACATGATCGACCACTACCGCTATACGCAGGACCGGGCGTTCCTGTCGGAACGCGCCTACCCCGTGCTCAGGGAGTGCACGCTGTTCCTGCTCGACTGGCTTTCGGTGGACCCGGACGACGGCATGCTGGTGTCCGGACCGAGCGCATCGCCGGAGAACCGGTTCCTCGACGCGAGCGGTCGCGCCTGCAGCCTGTCGATCGGCTGCGCGTGCGACCAGGAGACGATCTGGCACACGTTCGACGGCTTCATCGAGGCCGCCGAGGTCCTGGAGATCGACGACGGCCTGCTGCACCAGGTCCGTGCGGCACGCGACCGGTTGGCGCTGCCGGCGGTCGGCAACGACGGCCGGCTGCGCGAGTGGCGTCACGAACCGGCGGAGGCGGAGCCCGGCCACCGCCACGTCTCCCACCTGTACGGGCTGATGCCCGGCTACCGAGTGCAGCCCGACCGCGATCCGGAGCTGGCGCGGGCGGCGCAGCGCTCCGTCGAGCACCGGCTGCGCCACGACTACGATGCGCAGGGATGGAGCCTTGGCTGGGTCGCCGCCATCCTGGCTCGGCTGCGCCTGGGTGATCGAGCGCTGGAGCTCATCGAGCGGTCGTTCGCACGCAAGCTCTATCCGAACCTGTTCGTGGACGCCCACGGGCAGGTCCAGGTCGGCGACATGATGGGCGTCGCCGGCGCGATCACGGAGATGCTGCTGCAGAGCCACGCCGGCGTCATCCACCTGCTGCCGGCGCTGCCGGCCGCGTGGCCCGACGGCTCCTTCCGCGGCTTTCGCGCGCGCGGCGCCTTCGCGGTGGATGCCCGCTGGCGCGGCGGCGCACTCACCGAAGCGGCGATTCGCGCGGAGGTCGGCGGCCGGTGCCGGGTTCGTTACGGCGACACCGTGAAGGACCTGCAGACCACGGCGGGCGGCAGCTACACCCTGCGCTTCCCGGCCGGCGCCGCGGCGGAGATCAGTCGGTCGTCGTGACGCCGCTCGCGGTTGCGGGATCCCACTCCACCGTGCGCTCCGCCTGGTACGGCGACGGCTGCCAGTCGTTCCCCTGGATGGTCACGCGGCTTGAGAGCTCGACCCAGATGGAGCCCCGTTCGGGGTTGTTCCGAGCACGCGGCGTCGGATTGCTGAACGTGTTGCCCCGTACCGTCACGTCCCGCGCGGAGCTGACGATCATGGCCCTGCGCGGGTAGTCCACGAAGCGGTTGTTCTCGAAGAGCAGGTCCCGGAAGATCGGGTAGGCGGTGCGAAAGAGGGAACCGGAGTCGCCGATGGTGCTGGTGGGGTTGGGCGAGCCCTGCGGCGTGACCGGCACCCCCGCTGGCAGGAACGCGCTGATGTACACCACCGCCTTGCCCCAGTCGTTGACGTCGCAGGTATCGAACGTGTTGTCGCGGACGATCAGGTCCTCGACCCCCATTCCCTCCGACCACATGCCGAGGCTGGCGCCGGTCTCGATCTGCACCGCGGCGCCCTGGTTCCGGTAGAACCGGTTGCCTTCCACCAGTCCGTGGCACGCCTGCAGCAGGACGCCGCGCGCGCGGTTCTCGTGGAAATGGTTGCCGCGGATCAGGTAGTGGGAGCTGTCGTAGCGGCGGTTGAACAGGATGGTCTGCGGATCCAGGTTCGGCGGCAGCACGTCGGCGAAAGCCAGCTCGCACTCGTCGTCCGGCAGGTAGCGAATGTCCGTGACGTGGCTCGCGAACCCGGTGGGCGACAGGTCGGGACGGCGGAATTCGACCGGATCTCCCGCGTGCAGCGGCCGCGCGTCCTCGCGGACGTTGCGAGCGATCAGCGTCTGGCGCCGCACGTCGCGTACGCCCATGGAGATGTTGTCGTGGATGTTCAGGCAGTCGTCGCCGTGGAAGCTGAAGTCGCAGCCCTCGAGCCTGCAGAACCCGCGGCTCTGGGCCAGGTGCATGCCGTCCGAGGTGGTGGTGATGCGGCGGGTGGCGCCCGGTCGGAGGACGATCCTGCAGCCCACCGCCTCCCAGTTGGCGGTGTCGCCGCAGACGATGAAACCGGCCCCGGGCGCCGAGTGGACGGTGATGCGCTGCAGCGACAGGTGGCGGCAGTCGCTGATCGTGAACGCGGGAGAGTCGTGCAGGAAGTGCCGGACCAGGTACACGGATCCCGGCGTGAACAGAAGCTCGGACACGGCGTCCAGATCGAGGTGGCAGCGCAGCACGTTGGCGCCGGCCTTGCGCACCCGGCTGAACCCGCGCCCGTGCTCCCTGCCCCCTTCGCACCCCGGCGTGAGCCGCTGCGGGTCCAGCGCGTTCATGGTGGCGAACGTCATGCCGGCGTCGACGGTGTCGTGCTCGGTGAACTCCAGGTCGACCCAGTCGCGCGTCGGTCCGGTACCGCGCACGTGGGCCACGCTGGCCAGCGGCGCCGTACCCCAGTCCCAGTCGACCACCAGGTCGCGCAGGACCACGCGCCGGCAGTCGGAGACATGGACGAAGTCCTCGTCCCTGCTGAAGATCAGCTCGGCGCCGTTGCCGTCGAGCGTGAAGTCCTCCAGGCCGCGCAGGCAGAGCGGGCGGGCCGTCGCGAAGCGGTAGACTCCCGGCGGGACGCTCAGCGTGGAGATGCCGCGGTCACGGCTGTCGTCGAGCGCCTTCTGGAAGGCGCGGTAGTTGTCGTCGGCGGCCGGATCGGCGCCGTAGTCCCGGACCGACGCCCGTTTCTCGCGAAGCGGGGTGGGCGCGGTCACGGGGATGGTCAACTCGTCTGCTCGCATTCCTCTCATCCCGATTGGGAGACCGAACGCCCACTTAATCAGAAGGGCACGCCGGCTGCTTGTACCGGCGTGCCCTTGCGACGAACCGAGCGTCGCTCGTCGTAACGAATGGTCACGCCCCCGGGGGGGCGCGACGGTTTACATACCCAGGTTGGCGCGGTAGATGTTCGTTGCCTCGGCCTCGAACTGGGCGAGTCCCGCCTGCCCGGCCTTGTCCTGGAACTCGGCGATCAGGCTGACCGCCTCTTCCTCGCTGTCGGCGAAGACCATGCGGGCGAAGTAGTCCTCGAACAGCTTGTCCACCCGCTCGCGGATGATGCCGATGTCGCTGTCACCGCGGATCGGGACGTACAGCTCGGGACCGGCCGTGAAGTAGGGTGACATCATCTCGACGAAGGCGACATCGTTCGCGCTCGGCCCACTCTGCCAGCGGGGTGCGCCCAGCTTGATGCCGTCCAGGGTGATGATCGGCGGCAGATGGACCCCGGCCGTGATCATGTTGGTCCAATCGGCATTGACCATCTCCAGGAACTCCGGGAACCAGGTCGGCAGCCCGTCCGGGAAGAGCGGGGTGACGTAGTTGTCGGCATTGTACGAGAAGTGGGGGCCGTTCACCGGGTCACCGGTCCAGGCCTCGCCCTCGACACCGACGGTCGTGTCCACGAACCCCTCGGGGCTGGCGTAATACTGGACGAAGCGGATGGCGCGATCCGACTTGTCCGACGCGGTCGGGAACAGGTCGGCCATCCACGGCGTGCGCCACAGGCTGTAGGCGTAGCTGTCCCACGGGGGCATCACGTAGCGCGTGGTGCCGGTCTCACCGATAGGCATGGACTGACCGGGGGGGCAGTCGTTGGTCGCTATCACGATGACGTTGCCGGCCACCCAGTTCTCATGGACCTCGGACGTCCAGATGAGCGCCTCCTCCGGGAACAGGCCCTCACGCGCCAGCTTGTTCATGAACTTGATCGCCTCCGGGAACGCCGGGTGGCTGGTGTAGTACTTGATCTCCTTGGCGTCGGAGTCCGCGTAGTACCTGCCCCACGTGTGGTCGGTGCCAAAGTGGTAGGTAAACCAGTTGTGCACGGTGTTCTTGTCGCCCAGGACGGGGATCTTGTCCGGGTGATTCGCCGCCATGGCCTTCACGGCTTCATAGAACTGGTCGGCGTTGCGGATGTCCGGCGCGCCGATCTCGTCGAAGTAGTCCTGGCGCACGCCGAAGCGCGGCAGCCAGCACGGAATCGCGAACCCGACCTCGGCCGCTATGGCGGAGTCCTTCGCCCCCAGGTTGCCGCCGAATGCCAGCCGATAGGTCTTGCCGTCGGTGTGTGCGTAGGTGCCGCCCAACAGCTCCGGGCCGATGGCATCGTCCAGGTAGGTGCGGAAGCTCGGCGCATGCGCATCGATCAGCTCATTGATGTCATGGACCAGCCCGGCGTCCATCAACTGCGGCACGCCCGGATTGTTCCAGTCGACGACCATCAGGTCCGGCCAGTCGTTGCTGGCGATCATGAGGTTGATGTCCTGACCCGTGGAGTCGTCCTCGGGCGGCTTGCGGATTTCCAGGTTGACCCCGGTCTTCTCGGTGACGAGCTCGGCTCCCCGGCCCTCCCACGGCTGGAACCAGCCGCGGTCCGAGTAGACCTTCAGCGTCACGGACGACGTGTCCATCATCCAGTCGTCGGCGACGACGGGCACGGCGGCGCACAGCATGGCCACCGTGACTGCGAGTACCACGGTTCTTCTCATCGCAAATCTCCTTATTGACTGCGGTATTGGAATCGGCGTCTCGCCGGGAGACGCCCCTTGTGGTGAGCCGACAGTACCGCGTTTCTCAGTCAGGGCACAACCGACTGCCGCTCGCCAAGCGGTGCCCTCGCTGCTCTTGCCCGTACCGCTCAACTCGCCCATCGCTTCCCATCACTGTGGACGCGATCGGCGATTCGTGCATATAAATGCACGAGGCGTTGGAAACCCGTAGAAATCGCATCCGGCGCCGACTGGAGGAGGCCGGATGGTACCTCGATCGCCACGGCGCCAGTCACGACATCTACCGACATCCGACGGTCTCCGGGATCATCACGCTCCCACGCCACAACACCCTGTCGATCGGAGTCGCCCGGTCCATCGCCAAGAAGGCCGGGTGGCCGCGATCTCGGGATGAATGAGGACGGAGGGTACAGGATGAGTCGGTATCCAGCATGGATCGACGGCGAGCAGGGCGCCTATGGGGTCTCGTTCCCGGACTTGCCCGGGATTGTCGCGATGGGCGCAACCGTGGATGAGGCGCTGATGAACGCCGAGGAGGCGCTCCGCGACTACGTGATCGAAGCGGAGCGCGACGGTGAGGCGATCACGCCTCCGTCAGCCATCGAACGGGTCGAGACGCCGGCCGGGCATACCCTGGTCTCCATCCCGTTGATTCGTGTGTCCGGCCGGAGCGTTCGCGCCAACCTCACGCTCGACGAGGGAGTCGCCGCATTCATCGACGGCGAAGCTCGACGACGAGGCATGACCCGTACTGCCTACGTCGAGTGGATGGCACGACGCATCGCCCAGGCTGGCGGATGAAAACGAGATACCCGACCCGAGCCCTGAAGCCGCCCGAGGCACCGCACCCCTTGGGACGCTACTCGGCGCGGTCCCAGGGAAACGTGAACGTGGGCTGCTCGGTGTAGCGGGACTGCGCGAACACGATCCGCTCGCCGCAGCCGGGCTCCAGGCGCACCCGCACGTGCGGGCGGTCGACGGTCGCCCGCGCCGAGCCGGCGGTCGCCTGGCCGAAGCGGTGCTCGCCGTAGGCGCCGGCCTGCACGACCACCGTGCGCGCGTCCGCCTGGTCCAGGTTGACCAGCGTCACCGCCACCTCGGTGTCCGACATCGAGTCGACCAGCGCCGCCACGTTCGGGGGGATGCCCGCGCGCCGGCGCTCGGGATCGAAGTAGCGGAGCCGGCTGTACACCGGGAACCCGTAGTGCGAGGTCTCCAGGCCGCCCAGCATCTGCTGCGTCAACGCGGTCACGACCGCCGGATTGGCGCCCATCGGATCGTCGGACATGCGCGTGTCCGGTGAGCTGGTGTCCCGGTGCATGCGCTCGACGCGCGTCCGCAGCTCCGAGAACTCGCGCTGCAGCGACTCCACCGGAAAGCCGGGATTGTCCCCGCCCAGGTAGCGCACCCACTCGTCGCCGGCGATCAGCTTCTTGTCAGCGTCGTTCATCGACCAGAACCAGACCGGCATGGCGCCGTTGGTGTACGGCTCGGGCGCGTAGTTGTACCAGCCCGGCTCGCCTTCCTCCTCGCCGTAGTTCTGCGGGTACATGGTCCGGCCGTCGATCACCTTGGCGTTGGCGTTCACGCCGTCGATCACGCCGCGCCACGTGTCCGCGTAACCCTGATCGCCGGTCACCATCAGCGCGTTGCCGAACCCGCGCGGCGCCCGCTCGATGAACATGTGGCGATGGAAGCGGCCGCCCGAGCCGGGGTTGAGGTAGTCGTCGATCGAGAAGCCCCACCCGTAGGTGCTGCCCCACCAGCGGCCGTCGGCGGCGCCGCCCGGGGTGCCGTCCAGGCCGACGTTCGTGGGGATGATGCCGCCGTTTGCCTCCGTGCGCTCCTTCCAGGCGCCCACGTACTCGATGATCCAGTCCCGGTACTTGGTCTCGCCCGCGATCATGTAGGCGTTGATCGCCAAGGTGGTGGTCTGCAGGTTGAGCGGATGGTCGCCGACCACGTCGTTGTACTCGGCGAAGTGGGCGAGCATCTGCTCGTAGCTCGTCTCCCGGTGGCCGGGCTTGAAGCGCCCCTCGATCTCGATCCGGTCGCCGGTCCAGTCCAGCGCCGTCGCCTTGCGCATCAGCGGGCCGCGGCTGCCGTTGAACATGCTGCGGATCACCCGGTGGCGGGGATCGTAGTTCTTTGCGATCGGATCCTCGTCCATGTAGAAACCGGCGTAGCGGCGCGTCCGGCTCTGGAACGCGTGGTCGTCCGGCGTACACAGGCCCTGCAGGTAGAAGGCGTTGAACCCCTCGCCGTTGTGGCCCCAGTCGAACATGACCGGGAACTCCTTGAAGTACATGCCGTCGCGGGCGAACTCGACCTCGACCGTCTTGGCCTCCGTGTACTGCCGCAGGTGGCCCTCCCAGGCGTTGAGGTAGCGGTCCAGCACCGACTGGTCGGCGCCGAGCGCGTACAGCAGCGTCCAGCTCGTGAAGTTCTCCGCGGCGTCGTCGGCACCGTCGTCCCCCCCCCAGCGGGGCACGCAGCGCAGGTAGCCGCGCTCGTCGAAGTACTTCGCATGGAACGCCTCGATGGCCGCGGTCTGGGCGCGCAGCAACTCGCGCTGCATGACCGCCCACGCGGGCGGCGCCATCGGCGTGTTGATCGTCAGAAGCGAACGGGTAGCAGTCGGCATGGCGCGGATGATACAGGAGAATGCGGGCGGGGGCGGAAGCGGATCGCGAGGCCCCGTGTGGTAGGCTCGCGCCCATGAACGGCTCGCCTGCCGCCACCCCCGCGACCGCGATCGCCTCCCCGGCCGAGCGCGAGTGGAACCGGCACCGCCTGACCGACGCCGAGGAGGAGGCATTCGGGCGCGACGGCTTCCTCGTACTCCCGGACCGGCTGCAGGAGGCGGTGACCGACGGCCTGGAGGAGGCGTTCGACGCCGTCATCGCCGCGGAGCGGGTCGCGCTCGGCGCCGGCGAGCTCGACCGGCTCAACGTGTTCGACTTCCTGGGGCGCGACGACCGGCTCCTGGAGATGATCGACTGGCCGACGACCTTCCCCAAGGTGTTGGACCTGCTGGGCTGGAACATCCAGATCTATCACTCGCACATGATCGTCACCCCCGGCGCCGGCCAGGGGGCGGACCCCGGCACGCGGCACTGGCACCAGGACAGCGACCGGCTCAACCACGAGCTGGAGACCACGCCGCAACCGCGCGTGTCGCTGAAGGTGGCCTTCTTCCTCACCGACTGCAGCGAGAGAGGCCGCGGCAACTTCGCCGCCGTGCCGGGCAGCCACCTGGACGAGTCCGCGATCGACCGCGAACGGCGCGACGTCGACCCGCCGGGGGCGACCGAGGTCCTGGTGCCCCGCGGCGGCATCGTTCTGTTCGATCGCCGCGTCTGGCACACCGGCAGCCCGAACCATGCCGACATCCCGCGCAAGGCGCTGTTCTACGGCTACAGCTACCGCTGGCTGCGCCCGCGCGACGACATGACCGTCGCCCACGTCATGGAGCGCTGCGATCCGATCCGGCGGCAGCTTCTGGGCGCCAGTCCCTCGGGCTGGCACGGCTACACCTCGCCCAAGCCGCAGGACGTGCCGCTGCGCGACTGGCTGGAGCAGAACCCGCGCGCATGATCCAGTTCGACCACTTCTATACGTATGACAACCTATCGTCGGCCGTCATCAGATGTAGAATTTGAAAGGAAGCCTCGGCTCTGTTTGAACCGGCGCCGACACAAGCACATCTCCGATCGCGTCAGCGAACCGAATTGTCACGGGTTCCCGATCATTGAACAAACAGGTATTGAAGTTCATCTTTGTCAACGCCAGCACGTCGGACATGACCGTTCGGATGTCCGCCTCGCCTCGACGGATCGAAACCCGTAACGGATTAGGCGTTTCTGGACCCATGTATGTGTCGAGACGCGGGACATACCCGGATGTCCACAGAAACCCGGACCTTCGACTCGTAAGCATCGCCGTACCCCGCAACACTGGGTAGTTACCCGGTCTAAACATCTTCAGGTCATCCCACGCATCTAGTATCTGGACGCCAACGACATCCGTAACCCTCCCGGAACAGGCTTCGACCATGCCCTCCCATTCCTCGTCACTGAACGCCGCCTTCGCGTGAATGAACAGCTCCTTCGGATCCTCCCGATGATCTCTTCGGTATTCCTCCAATACTGTCGTTACCAGCCTACACGCCGCCATCCGATCTAGATGGAACTGCCTACTATCAGGATGATACCATGGACCAAGCGCTCCCCGAAACACTACACCATCGCCGTCGGTCAAGAACATTTGTGCCGCGCAACACGCATGTCTACTATCTCCCCCGCGCGGATCCCGCTTGTAAATCAACCCGACATAGCACACGCCAGGTCGCACCTTCGCTAACTGCCAAGGTCGCCCCCCGCCCTTGTAGTACGACGTCGTACAGAGCTTCCAAGCGATTGTCGCCGGATCTTCAACCCGCCGTATAGGCCGATCACCGCCAGCAGTCAGGAACTCATTCGGCGTCAGGGTGGTTTCGCGAACGATCTGGGTGACAATTTGATGGTCAAGGAGCCGTGCTTTCAGTTGCCGACGAAAGTCCGTCGCATATTGATAGATCTCTGCTTGCACTTCGTCATCCACGAATAATGAGGGCTGAGTAGACAGCTTGGCCGCCGACTCACGAGAGATGGTAATGCTACCCACAACTCTGTCCGCTCGCGCAACAGTCGACTTCGGCCGACCCAGGGTATAGACAAACTCCGGAATGACCACGTACCAGAAATGCGGCGGATCTTCGTAACGGTTCTGGTCGGCAATAAGTCGCTCGACAAAGACATCCACCACGGACTTCACAGCCTCATAGCGGTTGCCGATATGAATTAGTCGTCGTAGCTCTGTTTCATCTACATCCGAAATCACCCGCGACGGGTGAGACGCCCACATAGAAAAGAAGACTTCCTCGAACCCTGGGAAAGGGACGTGATAAGGCTCCACGTCACCAAATGTTCTCTTAGACCTAGGAACGTCTACGAATGTCGCTATTTGAGACGCCCAAACTTCATGCCGACGAATCGACTCCGGAGTACCGATCACGCCGTATCGTATGTGTCGCCGCTCCCGACCGGCATCGACCGGACCAAACAGATAGAGACCATCGCGAGGATACGTAGTCGTCTGACTAAATCGAAACTCCAATTCCGGTTCCGGAAGATTTACCACACTGAATATTTTCACAATTCTGATGCCTCTTCTTGCTCCAAATCGTCGACATACGTGTCCGGCAAGTCGGGATCATCGTCACCTTCCGGGCCTGCATCTGCGTGCTGAACGCTAACCGGCGACTCAACCCTCATAGGACGCGCCGAAATACTAATGTGTTCCTGTCCGTAAACTCACAACTCGTTGGGCAGGATCGAGTTGAATCTTGGAAG